>NZ_JACKSY010000080.1:0-87667 GCF_025821985.1 Mycobacterium timonense
CGGGCGGCCAGTCCTTTCAAGCCGCACCATCAGGCCGGCAAGAGCGATGCAGCCTCACCCGCCCCACCCGGGGTCACAGCACAACGTAACAACACGAAGTAACTGCACCTACGAACTTAAGGATGCGCGATGAGCGACGAGCGGTCCTCGAAGGTGGGCTCGATGTTCGGCCCCTACCACCTGAAACGGCTGCTCGGGCGCGGCGGGATGGGTGAGGTTTACGAAGCCGAGCACACCGTCAAGGAGTGGACGGTGGCGGTCAAACTCCTCAACGAAAGCTTCAGCAGCGACCCGGTGTTTCGCGAGCGGATGAAGCGGGAGGCGCGCACCGCCGGTCGTTTGCAGGAACCGCACGTGGTGCCCGTGCACGACTACGGCGAAATCGACGGCCAGATGTTTCTGGAGATGCGCCTGGTCGAGGGCACCGACCTGGACAGCGTGCTCAAACGCTTCGGCCCACTGCCCCCGCCGCGCGCCGTCGCCATCATCACCCAGATCGCCTCCGCGCTGGATGCCGCCCACGCCGCCGGGGTGATGCACCGCGACGTCAAACCGCAAAACATCCTGGTCACCCGCGACGACTTCGCCTACCTGGTCGACTTCGGCATCGCCAGCGCCACCACCGATGAAAAGCTCACCCAGCTCGGCACGGCGGTCGGGACGTGGAAATACATGGCGCCCGAACGGTTTTCGGACGCCGAGGTCACCTATCGGGCCGACATCTACGCGCTGGCATGCGTGCTGTTCGAGTGCCTGACCGGGTCCGCGCCGTATCGGGCCGACAGCGCCGGGGTGCTGGTCTCGGCGCACGTGATGGACCCCATTCCCGCGCCGAGTGCGCGACGGCCCGGGGTGCCCAAGGCCTTCGACGCGGTGATCGCCCGCGGCATGGCCAAAAAGCCCCAGGATCGCTACGCCAGCGCGGGCGATCTGGCGCTGGCCGCCAAGGAGGCGCTGTCCACCCCCGACCAGGACCGCGCCGCCACCATCCTGCGGCGCAGTCAAGAGGCCGCCCTGCCGGCCGCGGGGCAGCGCGACGCCGGGGCCAGCACGGTGCTGGCGCCACCGCCTGCCGTCAACACCCGGCAGCCCGGTTCCGCTGCGTCACAAGCTGGCCGGGGCTGGACACCGGAGAGCGGCCCGATCCCGGCCGCCGCGCAGCCCGGGCCGCCGTACTACCAGGGCGGCAACGCCAATTGGGCCGCTGCGCCAGCACAATTCGCCGGGCCGCCGCCGTGGGGCCGGCCGCCGCCCAAACGGCGGGTGTGGCCGATCGTCGCCGCGGTCGTCGCCGTGCTCGTCGTCATCGCGGGCGGGGTGGGCGTCTGGCTGGTGATCCGGCCCAAACCGGAGCCCCCGCAGGCCGCACCGCTGACCTCCGACCGGCTCGGTGCCCTGCTGCTCAGCGCGTCCGAGGTCAACGCGGTGATGGGCTCCTCGACGATGGAGCCGGGCAAACCGATCACCGCCACCGACAGCTCGTCGGTGACGGTGTCCGTGCCGGACTGCCAGGGCGCGCTGTACACCACCCAGGATCCGGTGTATGCGGGCAGCGGTTACTCGGCGGTGAACGGACTGGTGTCGTCGGAGCCCGGCGACAACTACGACCACTGGGTCAACCAGGCCGTGGTGCTGTTTCCGTCCGCCGACAAGGCCAAGAGCTTCCTGCAGACCTCGCTGCAGAAGTGGAAAGGATGCGCGGGCCAGACGGTGACCGTGACCAACAAGAGCAAGACCTACCGGTGGACGTTCGCGCAGGTTCAGGGCGCCCCGCCGAAGATCACCCTGATGGACACCCAGGAGGGCGCCGACGGCTGGGAGTGCCAGCGCGCGCTCAGCGTTGCCAACAACGTGATCGTCGACATCAACGCCTGCGGATACCGCATCACCGATCAGGGCGATCAGATCGCCGACAAGATCGTCGCCAAGATCGACAACGAGTAAGCGGTCGCCTGCAGCGAATCCCCTTGGGGTGCAGCGCTTTTCGCGCTACAGGCCGGGGCCCTGCGCGCGCAGGTCGTCGACCGCGGACATGGCGTCGCGCAGTTGAGCCAGCCACTCCTCGGCGTGTTCACCGACCAGCTTCACCGACCACGCCAGCGCGTCGGCGCGGGACCGGGCGACACCGGCGTCGACCAGCGTGTCGAGCACCTGGCGTTCCGGTTGCTTGAGCCGGGTCATCACGGGTACGGCGATGTGGGTGAACAGAATTCGCTCGGTGCCCGTCTTGGAGCCGACCTCGACTCCCCAGGAAACCTTGCGCCCGTAGCGATCCTGGGCTTCGTCGGCGATGCGCATTCGCTCGGAGCGAGTCTCTTCGCGGAATCGCGACGCCCGGCCGGCTGCGCGCGCCTCGCTCGCCTCCTTCTCGGCGTCGGCCGGCGCGGGGAGCTTTCCGATGACGGTGATCTCCTCGCGGTCGACGATCACCGTCGGGTCGCCGTCGAACCACTGTTCCGGGAGACGCCCGGCGAACCATTCCGCGGCGTCGCTGGCGTCGGGCTGCTGGGCCTGCTGCCAGCCGCCGGGGCGGCCGTACCGCCGGTGTGCGTGATGTGCTTTCATGATTACATGATTACACCGTTACAGGTGCAAAGGGAACGGCCGTTCACCGGCAGCGAAAGACGGCCGGTCACGGCCCGGTCACCGCTGCATACCGGGGCCGGTGAACCCGTTGATCTGGGCTGTTCGACGGCGTATTTTGAGTTGCGAAGCAGGCCCGGAAAGCGACCAATTCGAAGCGCCGGAACACGGGGTAGGAATCCGGCCGCGTAGGACACGCGTAAGACGGAGTCAGACGCCCCCTAGAGTCGCGCCGGGCCTGCCCATGTGCGCAGGTTGCCGCGCCGGGCGGTCAGCCGCCGCGGCGGACGCGAAACAGTTTGACCTCGTTCTTGATTCCCTTGAGCCGGCGCGCTCCGGCGAACGAGCCGGAGAACTCGCCGTTGTCGCCGATGACGTCCCAGACCGAATCGGCGACCAGCACCGTGCCCGGCCGGGCCACGGCGGTGACCCGGCTGGCCACGTTGACCGGGCTGCCGAACCAGTCGCCGGCCCGGCTGACCGCGGTCCCGGAGGCCACTCCCGCGCGCAACCGGGGGAACTCGTTGTCGGTGTCGACGGCCTCCACCAGCTTCAGCACCACATCGAGCAACGGCCGCGGCTCGGGGCAGACGAACATCACCGCGTCGCCGATGGTCTTGACGAAGCGGACCGGGGGAACCGTGACGTCCCGGGCGAGGATGGCCAGCCGGTTGGCCAGCTGCCCCAGCTCTTCGGGTGAGACCGCCTCACCGATGCGGGTGAAGCCGACCAGGTCGGCGAACGCGACGGTGATCTGGCGGGCGCCCGGCAGCGGTTTGCCCGCCGCCCGTTCCGCGGCGTTGACCGCCTCGGTCTCCATCATGTGGCGCAGCTGCATGACCAGCATCTGCTGGATCATCGGGCCGAGCAGGGGCGCGATCTGGGTGACCAAAGCCTTTGAGGCCTTGGCGATTTCGAGCTCGGTGGCGCCGGGGCGCATGATCGCCGACAGCGCCGAGTACCGCATCACCTCCGCCGCGCGGGACAAACCCTCGGCGAGCACCTGCGCGACCAGCACCACCTGGTCGGGGTCCAGGCCCACGTCGACGAACCGCTGGGTGAAGGCGGCGGCCTCGCCGTCGGCGCGCATGTGCACGGCGGCGTCGGGATCGTCCACCCGGACCAGGCCGATGGCGCGCTGCACCCGTTGCAGCAACGCCATATCGATGCCGTAGGTCTCGCTGATCTCCCGGGTCGACACGTAGGTGCCGTCGTCGCCGATCAGGTGCCGGGTGGCCAGCAGCAGCGGCGGGTTGGTGGTTCGGATCTCCTCGGCGGTGATGCCCTGTGCGAGCAGCCACCTCACCAGTTCGGCGCGTTCGGTGCGCGCGGTTCCCTGCAGACCGTCGAGCAGATCCTCGATGTCCCGGTCGTCCCCGTCGTGCACGTCGTCAACGTACAACGCGGGCAGGCCATCATGTGAGGTCATGAGCACACCGCTGTTGCGGGGCTTTCCGCCGGTCGTCGACGAGCGGGCCAGGACGCTGATCCTGGGCTCGTTCCCCAGCGCGCGATCGCTGCTGACGGGCCAGTATTACGCCAACCCGCGCAACGCGTTCTGGTCGATCACCGGTGAGCTGTTCGGCTTCGACGCCGCCGCGCCCTACCCACGGCGGCTGGCGCAACTGCGCCGCCACCGAATCGCGCTCTGGGATGTGCTGCACGCGTGCCGCCGGGCCGGCAGCGCCGACTCCGCGATCGAGCCAAACAGCTTGGTGGTCAACGATTTCGGCGAGTTCTTCGCCGAACACCCCGGGATCACCCGGGTGTACTTCAACGGGGCCAAGGCCGCCGAGCTGTACCGTCGGCTGGCCACGGCACCCGATCACGTTTGCTTTCAGCGGCTGCCGTCGACCAGTCCGGCGCACGTGATGGTGCCGGGCGCCAAACTAGCGGCCTGGGCGGTGCTGCGGAATTCCGCTTAGCAGACCGGTGGGCGGCGCAGGGCCCACGGTCGCGCGGCCTCGATCTGCGCCGACAGCGATAACAGGGTCGCCTCGTCGTAGGGCCGCCCGACCAGCTGGACCGACATCGGCAGGCCGTCGGCGTCGAAGTCCCACGGCACCACCGCGGCCGGTTGGCCGGTCAGATTCCAGATCTGTTGGTAGGGAACGCACTGCCCGACCCGCAGCAGTGTGGACACCGCGCCGCGGCGTTGATAGGCGCCCACCCGGGACGGGCCGGCCGCGGTGCCGGGGGTGACCACGACGTCGACGTCGTCGAAGATCGCCTGAATCCGCGCGATCAGCGGGCCCTCGCCGGCCCGGATGGCCGCCATCCGGCGGTCCGAGAAGAACGAGCCCATGCGGGCCATGTTGCGGGTGCGTGCCTCCAGCCGCTCCGGATGGGCCAGCGAGTCGGCGTCGTCGCAGATCCCGCGCAGATAGCGGGGCAGATAGTTGCCCAGGATCGCCGCGGCCGGGTACTCGGGGTCGGCCGTGACGACGTCGTGGCCGAGATCGCGCAGCAACGCACCCGCCTGCTGTACCGCCGCCAGCTCCGGCTTGCCGACCCGCACCGGCAGTGGGGTGGGAACCTTGGTGCTCAACGCGATTCGCAGCCGGCCGGGCTCGCGGGTCGCCGCCGCGACGAACTCCCCCTCCGGACCGGGCACCGTGGAGGTCGCGTCGAGGAACACGGCCGCGTCGATCACCGTCCGCGCGATCGGGCCGTTGACGCTCAGGCCGTACCAGGCATCGTCGTGGGGTTCCAGCGACACCCGATCTCGTTGCGGTTTCAGCCCGAACAGGCCGCACCAGGTCGACGGGATGCGGATCGAGCCGCCGCCGTCGGATCCCAACGCCAGCGGCGCCAGCCCAGCCGCCACCGCCGCGGCGCTGCCGCCGCTGCTGCCACCCGGTGTGCGTCGCGGATCCCAAGGGTTACGCGTCGCGCCGAACGTCAGCGACTCGGTGTAGGGCATCATCATCAGCTCGGGCACATTGGTTTTGCCGATGATGACGGCGCCGGCCGCGCGCAGCCGGCGCACCACCTCGGCGTCGGAGCTGACCGCGGGTCCGTGCCCGCCGCTGCCGAAGGTGGTCACCTCCCCGGCGACGTCGACGTCGTCCTTGATCGCGACCGGCACGCCGAGCAGCGGCAGCCGCTCGCCCGCGTCCAGGCGGGACTGCGCCGCCGCGGCCTCGCGCCGGGCCCGGTCGGCGAGCACCACGCGGTAGCAGCGCAGCTGGCTGTCCAGCCGCGCGATCCGCTCCAGGTACACCTCGAGCAGCTCCGGCGCACTCAGGTCACCGTTGGCCAGCATGCGCGCTTGTGCGGCCGCGCCGGCGAAGGCGAGATCGTTCACCGCCGCAGCGTATCCCGCGGATCGGCCGGGCCGGCGCCGGCGGGGACGAGGCGGTCGCGGGCCAACCAGTACCGTGGGCGACATGTCCTGCGTGTTCTGTGCGATCGTCGCCGGGGAGGCTCCGGCCATCCGGATCTACGAAGACGACGACTACCTGGCGATCCTCGACATCCGCCCGTTCACCCGCGGCCACACGCTGGTGCTGCCGAAGCGGCACAGCGTCGACCTCACCGACACCCCGCCGGAGACGCTGGCCGGGATGGTGACCCTGGGCCAGCGCATCGCCCGGGCCGCCCGCAGCACAGAGCTGGCCGACGCCACCAACATCGCGATCAACGACGGCAGCGCCGCCTTCCAGACGGTCTTCCACATCCACCTGCACGTCCTGCCGCGCCGCAACGGCGACAAGCTGTCGGTGGCCAAGGGAATGCTGCTGCGCCGCGATCCCGACCGCGACGCCACCGGCCAGATCCTGCGCCTGGCGCTGGCCCGCATCGACGCCAATCAGCCGGACTGAGCCCGCCTCGGCCGCCCGCACGCCGCGCCCAACCCTGTCAAAGCCGCACTCCGCGCACGTCGGCAGCGGTTTAATTCCCTGTAACTCGTGGTGAGGTCGATTACCACAGCTAGGGGATGGCTGGAGCGGCGATGAAGCGCTGGGCGGTGAATCCGTGGCGGCGGTCGGGGGTGCCCGCGCGCGTGGGCTGGCTGCTGGCCGGCGGGTACGGCACGGCCGCCCTGCTGGTGCTGCTCTCGTCGGTCCGCGGGTGGCGCGGCCCGTACGGCACCCGGCCGGTCGACGACCTCGTCATGTTCGTGTGCCTGGCCGTCGCGGCGATCTGCGCCGCGCGGGCGGCCCGGGCCGCGTCCGGACGGCGCCGGTACGGCTGGTTGGCGCTGACGACCGCGCTGCTCGGCTGGGCGGTGGGCGAGATCATCTGGGCGGTCTATGACGTCCGCCCCGAATTCGAACACGCCGCCCACCCGGCGGCGGCCGAGATGGTCTTGCTGCTGTTCCCGGTCGGCGCAATGACGTCGTTGGTGCTGCTGTCCCAGCTGTCCCGGCACAGCCCCCGCCGGCTGCTGCTCGACGGCCTCATCGTCGCGACGTCGCTGTTCGTCATCTCCTGGGTGTTCGTCGTCGAGGCGCAGCTGCGCGAACACACCGGCACCCAGGTGGCGACGCTGGCCGAGGTCTTCAACGACATCGTGCTGATGACCACGGCCATCCTGATGCTGTCCCGGGCGCGACCCGGCGACCGGCCCAGCCGCAGCCTGCTGGCCTGTGGCATCGCCACGATCAGCGTCACCGACATCGCGATGGTCTTCTACACCGGCATCGGCAGCTACCACACCGACGACATCGGCGACCTGGCCCGGGTGGCCGGCGTGGGCACCTTGGCGCTGGCCGGGCTGGCCAGCGTGTACGAGCAGCCGGCGCCGGGGTCGCCGGACGAGATCGAGTTCCGGACCCGGCTGTGGCTGCCCTACCTGCCGCTGATCCTGGCCGCCGCGGTGGGGTGGGGGCACGCGGCGGGCAAAGCCATCCACGAACCCATGCTGGCCGCGTTGGGAATCCTGGTGGCCGCCGTGCTGGCGCGGCAGTTCGTGGTCCTGGTCGACAACCAGAATCTGCTGTCGGAGGTCGCGCGGGAGGCCTTCCGCGACAACCTGACCGGCCTGGCCAACCGGGCGCTGTTCGTGCATCGGCTGGAACAGGCCGTCGCGCGCCGGCATCCCGACGGCACGCCCATCGCCGTGCTGTGCCTGGACCTCGACAACTTCAAGGCGGTCAACGACGCCCTGGGCCATCCCGCCGGCGACGAGCTGCTGGTCCGGGTGGCCGAGCGGCTCACCGCGGCGCTGGGCGACAGCGGCACCATCGCCCGGCTCGGCGGCGACGAGTTCGCGGCCGTCATCGAGGCCTCCGTCGACGAATCCCAAGCGGCCGCGCACCGCATCCTCGAGGCGTTCACCGGGGCCATCCTGATCGACGGCATTCCGATCACCGTGCGGCCCAGCATCGGATTCACGGTGTGCACCGGCGCGTCCACCTGCACCGTCGACCAGCTGTTGCGGCACGCCGACCTGGCCATGTATGCGGCCAAACGCGAAGGGGGCCAATGCATTCGCAGCTTCATGCCGGACCTGCCGCTGCCGTACGCGTTCCCGCCGCCGCCCGGCTCGGCCGCACCGACCGCCGTTGCCGCCGTCGCCGCCGGGGGCAACGGCGCCTCCCCGGCGGCGCCGCCCCAGGTGGCAACGGCGGCCACCTCGTCACACTCCCCGCATGACGCCGCCCGTCGGCCCCCCGGGGTATTCGGGCCGCCCTCGGGATGCTGGCCATCGGGGTGGTCGCCTTCAGCGTGTCCAGCGTCGCGCATCCGGACGCCGGGCACGGAATCTTCTCGGCGACGGCGCTGTATTCGGCGCTGAACGCCGTCGCCGCCGGGCTGATCGCGCTGCGCGCCTGCCGGATTCCGGCCGACCGGTGGGCGTGGGCGCTGATCGCCGCCGGCATGGCGTGCTCGGCGGTGGGCGACGTCGTGTACGCGGTGTGGGTGCCCGACGGGCGCTCACCGTCGGTGGCCGACCCGGAGTATCTGGCCTACTACCCGTTCGTCTACGCCGGATTGCTGCTGCTGATGCGGGCCCGGCTCAAGCGGCTGCCGATCGCGGTCCAGCTCGACTCGGTGGTGTGCGCGTTGACGTTGGCCGCGGTGGCCGCGGCGCTGACCGCGGGCCCGCTGCACCAGGCGGCGGTGCACGCACCGAAGACGGTGTGGGTGGGGCTGGCCTACCCGTGGTGCGATCTGATGCTGCTGGCCCTGGCCGCCGGCATGCTGCCGATCTTGGGCTGGCGCAACGAGATTCGCTGGGCGCTGCTGGTGGCGGGGCTGGTTTTGTTCGCGGTCGCCGACGGGGCCTACCTGTTCCAGACGGCGGCCGGATCGTATCGGGTCGGTTCCCTGCTGGACGTGTGCTGGCCCGCGTCGTCGGTGCTCATCGCGATGGCGAGCTGGGCGCCGCCGCCCGCCACGGCGACGCAGGCCCGACGCCGCTTCAGCCCCTATGTCACTCCGGTGGCGTCCACCATTGTGGCGCTGGGAGTGATTGTGCTGGCCTATCATTCGCGTTCGGCCGCCACCCTGGCGGCGTTGAGCCTGGTGGTCGGAGCCGGGCGGTTTTCGCTGACCTTCCGCGACGTGAGCCTGCTGCACAGCCACGACCGGCACGCCATGACCGACGAGCTGACCGCGCTGCCCAACCGGCGCCAGCTGGTGACGGCCCTGCAGGGTTTGCCCGCCTCGGCATCGCCCGGCGCCGGTTCGATGCCGAGCCGGGCAAACCCCCGTCGCGCACTGTTGTTGTTGAGCCTGAGCGACTTTCACGAGATCACCGAATCGATCGGCCGGCAATTCGGCGATGAGCTGCTGTGCCACATCGCGAATCGATTGGCCGGCAGCGTCCGTCGCGACGACCTGCTCGCCCGGGTGGGCGACGACCAGTTCGCCGTGCTGCTGGCCGACGGGGCCAACCTCACCGCCGCGAGCGCTCAGGCGGGCCGGCTGCTCGAGGCGTTGAGCGAACCGATCGCCCTGGATCCGATCACCGTCCAGGTGGACGGCCGCATCGCCATCGCGCTGTGTCCGGATCACTGCGACCATCCCCGGGAGCTGTTGAGCCGCGCCGAAACCGCGCTGGCGCACGCCAAATCGGCGCGAAGCAAGATCGCGGTCTACGACTCCGCGTTCGAGGCCCACCGCGACAACGACACCAACCTCATCGAGGAACTGCGCACCGCGTTGTTCGACACCGACGAGCTGAAACTGCACTACCAGCCCAAGATCGACGGGCGGGACGGCAGCATCCACAGCGTCGAGGCCGTGCTGCGCTGGCAGCATCCCACCCGCGGGACGTTGCTGCCGGAGGAGTTCCTGCCCGTCGCCGAACGCGCCGGGTTGATGCGCAAGATCTCCAACCGCACGCTGAGCATGGCGTTGCAACAGGTCCGCTCCTGGCGCGAAGAGGGTCTGCGCCTCACCGTCGCGGTCAACCTGTCGACCACCAACCTGCTCGACATCGAGCTCGTCGGCACCGTGGAAAGACTGCTCGCCAACTACGACCTGCCCGCGGACGCGCTCATCCTCGAGATCACCGAGAGCGCGCTGGTGGATTCGGTGCGATCCCGCAACACCGTGACCGCGTTGCAGCGCTTGGGAATTCGCATCTCGATCGACGACTACGGCACCGGCTGGTCGTCACTGGCCCGCCTGCAGGAGGTTTCGGTCGACGAGTTGAAGCTGGACCGCATTTTCGTGGCGCGCCTGGCTCACGACGCACGCTCGGTCGCCATCGTGCGGTCCACGGTGGCGCTGGCGGACAACCTGGGCGCCGACCTGGTCGCCGAGGGCGTCGAGAACGAGGACACCCTGGACGCGCTGCGACGCTACGGCTGCAACATCACCCAGGGCTTCGTGCACACCCCGCCGCTGCCGCCCGACGAGCTGCGGGCCTGGATCGCCAGCCATGCGCCGGATCCCAGCCAGTCCCGGGGGTGAGTTCGCCCGGGAGTCAGAACAGCTCCTTGGCTAGCAGCTCCAGTGTCGCGACCCGGGCCGGCGCGGTGGCGGGGTCGGTCCCGCGGCGGGCCGACGCCACCGGATTCACCATCACCTCGTCGACACCGAACCGCTCGGCGAGCGCCCGAACCTGCTCGGCGGCCTCGGCCGGGCCGCCCAACACCGCGCGCCGCAGCCCGCTGTCCACGATGCGCCGCTGCTCGGCGGTGAGCTCGGCGTGTTCGGCATCCTCGACCAGCGGCACCGGCCCGAGCGGCTGCCCGGTGCGAAGCTTCGCCATCATCTGCAGGTTGGGCAGCATCAAAGCCGTTGCCTCGTCCCGGGTTTCGGCCACTACGGCGTTGACCGTCAAAAAGGTGAGCGGCTCGGGCGTCAGCGCGCTGGGCCGGAACCGCGACCGGTAGACCTCCAGCGCCTCCTCGGTTCCCTTGCCGGAGAAGTGATGGGCGAACACGTAGGGCAACCCCTTGGCGGCGGCCAGGTGCGCGGAGTACATCGACGAGCCCAGCAGCCACAGCCGCGGCTCGCCGGCGGCGGCAGGGGTGGCCCTGAGCCGGTAGTCCCCCGAGCGCAGCGGCACCACCACGCCGCGCGCGCTCATCAACGCCGCCACGTCGTCGAGGTAGTCGGGGAAGCGCTGGATGTCCTCGTCGCCGCGGCCGCCGCGCAGCGCGTAGGAGGTGACCGGATCGGAGCCGGGCGCCCGGCCGATGCCGAGGTCGATCCGGCCCGGCGCGGCGGCCTCCAGCAGCGCGAACTGCTCGGCCACCGCCAGCGGCGCATGGTTGGGCAGCATCACCCCGCCCGAGCCGAGCCGCAGCCGGGTGGTCTGCGGGGCCAGGTACGCGAGCAGCACCGGCGGGCTGGTGGCGCCCACCGACGGCATGTTGTGGTGCTCGGCTACCCAGTAGCGGGTGAAACCGAGCCGATCGGCGGCCTGCGCCAGCGCCACGGTGGCGGCCAGCGCGTCGCCGGTGGTCTGGTCGGTGCGCACCGGGACGAGATCGAGGACGGAAAGACGCACGCTGGCGTCAACGCGCCGGCGCCGGCAAACCTTCCCGGCGCGCGGGCACCCGAGGATCAGTAGTCCTTGAGCGTGATCGAGGCGACGATGCGCTCGAACACCTCCTGCGGTATCGGCGCGCCGCCCGGGATGTTGTCCACCACCAGCCATTGGTTGCGCTGGACGTAGTCGGCGAACTCGCGGTGATAGTTGGCGAAACCGGCTTCATGGTCCTCACCGGCCGCCTTCAGCTCGCCGGCCAGGATGTAGGCGCCCAGCAGCGCGACGCTGGTGCCCTGCCCGGACAGCGGCGAGCAGCAGTACCCGGCGTCGCCGACCAGCGCCACCCGGCCGCGCGACCAGCGGTCCATCTTGATCTGCGACATTTCGTCGAAGTAGAAGTCCGGCGCAGTCCGCATGTACTCCAGCAGCTGCGGGCGCACCCATCCCTCGCCGGCCATCCGCCGCTCCAGCTCGGCGAATTGCGCCTCGGTGTCGCGGTAGTCGAGGCGCAGCTCGGCGTCCATGAAGCCCAGCATGGCCCGGGCCTCGGCGTTGTCGCGGGCGCTGTACACCCCGGCCATGGTGGAGTCCCCGTAGTGCCACATCTGCCAGTAGTCCAGGCCCAGGAAATTGGGCACGGTAAAGATCGCCGCGTGCGTGCCTAACCGCTCGATGAACTCGTCTTCCGGCCCGAACACCAGGCGCCGCACGTTGGAGTGCAGGCCGTCCGCGCCGATCACCAGGTCGAAATCGCGCGGGGCGGCGCGCTCGAAGCTGACGCGGACCGCCGCGCCCCGGTCGTCGAGCGCGGTGATGGTGTCGTCGAACAGGTACTCGGCGGTCCATTGGCTTGCGCCGTAAAGCAATTCGACCAAGTCGTCGCGCAACAACTCGATGTCGGGGCCCTCGATCGGCCCGCCGGTGGGGCCAGAAATCGCGGCTTCGGTGTCCCGGGACAGCTCGTTGCCGTCCCGGTCGACGACCGAGGAGCCCCGGATCTGGGTCCTGCGCTTCGCCGCGGCGGCCAGCAGCCCCATGCGCTCCAGCACGCCCAGCGCCGGCCCGCGCACGTCGATGGCCTGACCACCCGGCCGCGGCCCGCGATGGCGCTCTACCACGGTCACCGAATGGCCATGGCGCCCAAGCCAAAAGGCCGCCGCCGTACCGGCCACGCTGGCACCGGACACCAGCACGTCAGACATGACAACTCACTTGATCCCCGCCAGTCCTTTTGCGTCGCGGAAGACGTCGTCGAGCATTGCTGGTGTCAACCTACCGGTGAACATGTTCTGCTGGCTGGGGTGGTAGCAGCCGAGCAGCCGCACACCGGGCGCCAGCTCGGCGACGACGCCGTGCCCGAACCGGGGCTTGCGCGCGGCCGGCACGCCCGGTAGCCGCAGCGCGATCTGCCAGCCGAAGCCGCCCAGGGCCACCACCACCCGGACATGCTCGGAGATCAGCCGCCATTCGGCCTGCAGCCAGGGCCAGCAGGTGTCCCGCTCGACGGGCGTCGGGGCATTGGCCGGCGGGGCACAGTGCACCGGCGCGACGATGCGAATGTGCTTGGTGCGCAACCCATCCGCCGCGTCGACACTGGTCGGCTGGTTCACCAGACCGGCCCGGTACAGCGCCGCGTACAACTGGTCGCCCGAGCGGTCGCCGGTGAACATCCGGCCGGTCCGGTTGGCGCCGTGCGCGGCGGGCGCCAACCCGACGATCAGCAGCCGGGGCCGCGCCGATCCCCAGCTGGGCACCGGCCGGCCCCAATACGGTTGGTCGGCGAAGGCGCGGCGTTTGACCACCGCGACCTCCTCGCGCCACTCGACCAGCCGCGGGCAGGCCCGGCACACGCTGACCAGCGCGTCGAGTTCGGGAATCGCGCCGGCGTGGCGGGCCAACGCGATCACCTGATCGGCATCGGCGGCGACCGGGGTCTGCGGGGTGGCCGGATCCCCCGGCCATCCGCTACCGGCCGGCACCGGCGAGTCGAACGCCTGGCCGGTACGCGGATGCTCGAGCACACCAACATCCTGCATTCGCGGCCGGCCACCAACGAAATTCAGTGGCCGCCGCCCAGGGTATGCGGTTACATTCTCCCCGCGATCCCCATGCCTGACACGAGCCGCGGCCCGGCCCTTTTGATCTTGTTCGCAACGCTGCTTGCGACGGCGGGCACCGGCATATCGATCGTCGCTTTCCCGTGGCTGGCGTTGCAGCACCGGCACAGCGCCACCGACGCGTCGATCGTGGCCGCGGCCATGACCCTGCCCTTGGTGCTCGCCACATTGATCGCGGGCACCGCGGTCGACTTCTTCGGGCGCCGCCGGGTGTCGCTGGTCTGCGATTGGCTGTCCGGTGCGGCGGTTACGGCGGTGCCGCTGACCGCCTGGATCTTCGGCGCCGCGGCCATCGACGTCGCCGAGCTGGCCGTATTGGCCTTCTGCGCGGCCGCTTTCGACCCGGCCGCGATGACGGCGCGCCAGTCCATGCTGCCCGAGGCCGCCGCGCGGGCCGGCTGGTCGCTGGACCGCACCAACAGCAGCTACGAGGCGATGCTGAACCTGGCTTTCATCGTGGGCCCGGGGCTGGGCGGCTTGCTGATCGCCACGCTGGGCGGCATCAACACGATGTGGGTGACGGCGGGTTGTTTCGCCTTGTCCTTCTTGGCAATTGGGGCGCTACGACTCGAAGGTGCGGGCAAACCGCCGCGGGCGACCCGCCCGGTCGGGCTGGTGACCGGCATCGCCGAGGGCGTGCGGTTCGTCTGGAACCTGCGGGTGATGCGCACGCTGGGGCTGATCGACCTGGCCGTGACCGCGCTGTATCTGCCGATGGAAAGCGTGTTGTTCCCCAAGTATTTCGCCGACCAGCACCAGCCGGCCCAGTTGGGTTGGGCGCTGATGGCGCTGGCGCTGGGCGGGGTGGCGGGCGCGCTGGGCTATGCCGTGCTGTCAGCACGGCTGCGGCGGCGGACGGCGGTGCTGACGGCGACGCTCACCTTCGGGGCGACGACGGCCGGTATCGCGGTGCTGCCGCCGTTGCCCGTGATCCTGGGGCTGTGCGCCGTCACCGGCGTGGTGTACGGCCCGATCCAGCCGATCTATAACTTCGTCATGCAGACCCGGGCGCCGCATCACCTGCGGGGCCGGGTGGTCGGGGTGATGGCCGGATTGACCTACGCGGCGGGGCCGCTGGGCCTGCTGGTCGCCGGCCCACTGGCCGACGCCGCCGGCCTGAAGGCCACCTTTTTGACCTTGGCGGTGCCGATCCTGGCGATCGGTGTCGTGGCCTGCGGCCTGCCGTCGCTGCGCGAACTGGACCGGGCACCGCAGTTCGCCGACGACCCGGGTGCGTGAGGCGGGCTTAGGATCGGGCGGTGAGCTCCGAAGCCTTGGCCAGCCTGATCGCCGACCTGCCCGACGGGACTGTGGTCACCGACCCGACGGTGACCGAGGGCTACCGCCAGGACCGCGCGTTCGACCCGTCGGCCGGAAAACCGCTGGCCGTGGTGCGGCCGCGGCGCACCGAGGAGGTGCAGACCGTGCTGCGCTGGGCGAGCGCGCACGGTGTCCCGGTGGTCACCCGCGGCGCGGGCAGCGGCCTGTCCGGCGGTGCGACCGCCCTGGACAACGGCATCGTGCTCTCGACGGAGAAGATGCGCGACATCACCGTCGACCCGGTGACCCGCACGGCGGTCTGCCAGCCGGGGCTGTTCAACGCCGAGGTGAAGAAGGCGGCCGCCGAGCACGGCCTGTGGTATCCGCCGGACCCGTCGTCGTTCGAGATCTGCAGCATCGGCGGCAACATCGCCACCAACGCCGGTGGCCTGTGCTGCGTGAAGTACGGCGTGACCACCGACTACGTGCTGGGCATGCAGGTGGTGCTGGCCGACGGCACCGCCGTTCGGCTCGGCGGGCCGCGGCTCAAGGACGTCGCGGGGCTGTCGTTGACGAAGCTGTTCGTCGGCAGCGAGGGCACCCTGGGCGTCATCACCGAGGTGACGCTGCGGCTGGTGCCCAAGCAGAACACCTCCAGCGTCGTGGTGGCCAGCTTCGCCACGGTCGAGGATGCGGTCGGCGCGGTGCTCGGCGTCACCGGGCGGCTGCGCCCGTCGATGCTGGAGTTCATGGACTCCGTCGCGATCAACGCCGTCGAGGACACCCTGCGGATGGACCTGGACCGCGGCGCGGCCGCGATGCTGGTGGCCGGGTCCGACGAGCGTGGCCGCGCCGGCAGCGAGGACGCCGAGATCATGGCCAAGGTGTTCGCGGAAAACGCTGCGACGGAAGTGTTTTCGACCGACGACCCGGACGAGGGCGAGGCGTTCGTCGTCGCCCGCCGGTTCTGCATTCCGGCCGTGGAGGCCAAGGGGTCGTTGCTGCTCGAAGACGTCGGGGTGCCGCTTCCGGCGCTGGGCCGGCTGGTCACCGGGATCGCGGCCATCGCCGCCGAACGTGACCTGATGATCTCGGTGATCGCCCACGCCGGCGACGGCAACACCCACCCGTTGATCGTCTACGACCCCGCCGATGCCGACATGACCGAGCGTGCACACCTGGCGTTCGGCGAGATCATGGACCTGGCCGTCGGCCTGGGCGGCACCATTACCGGCGAGCACGGCGTCGGCCGGCTGAAGCGGCCCTGGCTGGCCGGCTACCTGGGGCCCGAGGTGATGGACCTCAACCGGCGGATCAAGCAGGCGCTGGACCCGCAGGGCATCTTGAACCCCGGCTCGGCGATCTGAGCTGTTTGTTGCCAAGTTGGCGCCGAGCGTCACGCCAGCGTGGGTTCGCCCGCCGAGCGTCACGCCAGCGTGACGGGAGGCCACGGCGGGGTTGACACAGCGCCCGTAACTGTCGTACGAATGAGACATGACATCGACTGTGTCTCACAACGTGCCGGTGGCGTTCGAGTTGCCCAACGCCGACACCTGGGCCGACCCGTGGCCGATGTACCGCGCGCTGCGTGACCATGACCCGGTGCACCACGTCGTCCCGCCCAAGCGCCCGGAGCACGACTACTACGTGCTGTCCCGGCACGCCGACGTGTGGGCCGCGGCCCGCGACCACGAAACCTTCTCCTCGGCGAAGGGTTTGACGGTCAACTATGACGACCTGGAACTCATTGGGCTGCAAGACAATCCGCCGTTCGTGATGCAGGACCCGCCGGTGCACACCGAGTTTCGCAAGCTGGTGTCGCGCGGCTTCACGCCGCGGCAGGTCGAGGCGGTGGAGCCCAAGGTGCGCGATTTCGTGGTCGAGCGCATCGAGCGGCTGCGCGCGGCCGGCGGCGGGGACATCGTCGCCGAGCTGTTCAAACCGCTGCCGTCGATGGTCGTCGCCCACTATCTCGGTGTGCCCGAGGAAGATCGGGCACAATTCGACGGCTGGACCGAGGCCATCGTGGCGGCCAACACGGCCGACGGCGGTGTCGCCGGCGCGCTGGGCAGTGCGGGCGATGCGGTCACGTCGATGATGGCCTACTTCACCGGGCTGATCGAGCGGCGCCGGACCGACCCCGAGGACGACACCATCTCGCATCTGGTGTCCGCCGGGGTGGGCGCCGACGGCGACATCGCCGGCACCCTGTCGGTGCTGGCCTTCACGTTCACCATGGTCACCGGCGGCAACGACACCACCACCGGAATGCTGGGCGGGTCAATGCCTGTGCTGCACCAGCGGCCCGACCAAAGGCAGCGGCTGGTCGACGAGCCGGAGCTGATCCCCGACGCCGTCGAGGAGCTGCTGCGGCTGACCTCGCCGGTGCAGGGGCTGGCCCGCACCACCACCCGGGACGTGACGATCGGCCGGACCACCATCCCGGCCGGGCGCCGGGTGCTGCTGCTGTACGGGTCGGCCAACCGCGACGAACGCCAGTACGGGCCCGACGCCGGCGAACTCGACGTCGCCCGCTGCCCGCGCAACATCCTCACGTTCAGCCACGGCGCGCACCACTGCCTGGGCGCGGCCGCCGCGCGGATGCAGTCGCGGGTCGCGCTGACCGAGCTGCTGGCCCGCTGCCCCGACTTCGAGGTGGACGAGTCGGGCATCGTGTGGGCCGGCGGCAACTACGTCCGGCGACCGCTGTCGGTGCCGATCCGGGTGAAGTCCTGATGCCCGGCGCGCGCAGGAGCACCGACTGGCTTTCCGGACACCGCAACGAGGCCGCCATCGACCGGATCCTCGACGCGGCCCAGGAGCTCTACACCCAGCGCGATTCGGAATCCATCGGCATGAACGAAATCGCCAGGGCCGCAGGGTGTTCCCGCGCCACACTGTACCGGTACTTCGAGAACCGGGAGGCGCTGCGCACCGCGTATGTGCACCGCGAGGCCAACCGGCTGGGCCGGGCGATCATGGAACAGATCGACGGCATCGACGAGCCCCGCCAGCGGCTGACCGCGAGCATCACCACCACCTTGCGGATGGTCCGCGGCAACCCCGCGCTGGCGTCGTGGTTCGCCGTCACCCGCCCGCCCATCGCCGGCGAGCTGGCCGAACACTCCGAGGTGATCACCGCCCTGGCCGCCGCGTTCGTCGGCTCGCTGGGCCCGGAAGAGCCCGCCGTCGTCGAGCGCCGGGCACGCTGGGTGGTCCGGGTGATCACGTCGCTGCTGCTGTTTCCCGGACACGACGAGGCCGACGAGCGGGCGATGATCGAAGAGTTCGTCGTCCCGATCGTGACGCCGGTGTCCGCCCGCGGCTAAGCCCGCAGGTCGCGTCGGGCCGGCCCGCAGCCGGTGTTCGAAGTGCCCGCCTCTGAGCGACAACCTGTTGGTGCGCCCGCACCCGTAACCGAGTTGTCGCTGTGAGGCGGGCACATCGCCTGTCCGCTCTCGGAGAGGCCGCTGCGGCCCATGTGACGAAGGGTGCGCGACGGCGGGCGCCTGCCGGCTCAGTCGCGCACCCGGGTGAACCGGTGCAGCAGCCACGCCAACGGGATCGTCAGGACCAGCGTCGCGACGAACAGGTTCAGCATCGAGCCGGTGTAGACGCGGGCGCCGACGATATAGTCCATCGCGAATTCCATGGTGATCAAATGGATCAGGAAGATCTCGTAGGAGATCTCCCCCAGCCACACCATCGGGCGGCTGGCCAGCAGCCGCGAATACCACCCGTGATCGCCCAGCGCCAGCGGCGCCACGGCGAGGGCGGCGATCACGGCGTAGAAGCAGGTCTTGGACAACGCCTCGCTCAGCGTGGCCGGTGACGTCGTGGGCGCGCCGGCGATCGGGGTGGAGACGATGAAATAACTGACCACCGCCAGCGGGATGGCCACGAAACCGTAGGCGCGCGCGCCCATTTCCTGCAGCACCGTCAGCATCATGCCGGCCAGGAACCAGGCCAAGTAGGTGGGCAGCCACAGCCGGGCGCCGTCGGGAAACCAGTGATCGGTGTGCACCAGCACCAGCCACGCGGGGCTGATCAACGCCAGCCCTGCCAGCGCGCCCAGCACCAGCTTCGGCTGCCACTGCCGCCGGCAGACCAGCACCAGCAGCAGGTAGGCCAGCAGCGGCAGGATGACGTAGAAGGACGCCTCCACGGCCAGGCTCCACATCTGGGTCAGCCCCTGATGCAGATACTTGCCCAGGTAGCCGTTGCAGTAGATCTGGGTGAGCGTCAGGTTGCGCGCCAGACCCA
Organism: Mycobacterium timonense; assembly: GCF_025821985.1. Classification (NCBI taxonomy): domain Bacteria; kingdom Bacillati; phylum Actinomycetota; class Actinomycetes; order Mycobacteriales; family Mycobacteriaceae; genus Mycobacterium; species Mycobacterium timonense. Next base: position 19,120 of record NZ_JACKSY010000080.1, read on the forward strand.
GCCAGCTGTGCCCGGGGTTGGGACCAGCCTCGCGGAAGTGGTACAGCACGTAGGCGAACAGCACCGTGATGACGTAGGGGGGCATGATGCGCCGAACCCGGTGCCACGCATAGCGACTCAGCGACGGCGGTGGGCCGCCGGTGGCCGCGGACTTCACCCACGGCCGGAACAGCAGGTAGCCGGAGAGCACGAAGAAGATGGGCACCCCGATCTCCATCCGGGAACCGACCAGCCCCCAATACCCGTGCGTGTACTTGCCGGTGGTGTAGGCCGCGTGGGTGCCGACGACGAGCAGCGCGGCGACCGCACGGACCCCGGTCAGCGAGGCGACGCGGTCGACGCGAGAGGTCTGCTCGAGCCCGCCCTGGGCGTCTTGTTCTTCCGACAGCGTCATCCGCCGTATTTCCTGCGTGGTTTCCCGCCGTCCCGACCGCGCGCCTTGGCCGCCGCCCGGTCCGGCTGGAGGTTGATCAGCACTCCGGAGATTCGGGTCTGCTCAAGCCTTTTCAGCGTCGACTTGGGCAGCTTGGCCGGCAACTCCACCAGCGAGAAGTCGGGTCCGATGGCGATGTGGCCGAAATCGCTGCGATGCAGCCCGCCCTCGTTGGCGATGGCGCCCACGATCGCGCCCGGACCGATCTTGTGCCGTTTGCCCACCGCGATGCGGTAGGTGGCCAACGGCCTTGTGCTCCTGGGTTTCTCGGTGCGCTCGCGCCGTTCGGTGTGCCGTTCGCGTCGCTCCCGCGGCGGTTCGGGCGCCATCAGGAACTCCTCGCCGTCGCGTGACTGCACGGCCAGCGCGGCGGCGATATCGGCCATCGGGACGTCGTGCTCGCGTTCGTAGTCCTGAACCAACTTGCGGAACAGATCGATGCCGGGAGCGCCGAGCGCGGCGGTGATGGAGTCGGCGAACTTGGCCACCCGCTGGGCGTTGACGTCCTCGACGGTGGGCAGCTCGGCTTCGGTGAGCGGCTGGCGGGTCGCCTTCTCAATGGCCTTGAGCAGGTGGCGTTCTCGCGGGGAGACGAACAGCAGCGCGGTTCCCGAGCGTCCCGCCCGGCCGGTGCGCCCGATCCGGTGCACGTAGGACTCGGTGTCGTGCGGGATGTCGTAGTTGAGCACGTGTGAGATCCGTTCGACGTCCAGGCCTCGGGCGGCCACGTCGGTGGCGACCAGGATGTCGATGCCGCCGTCCTTGAGGGCGGCGACGGTCCGCTCACGCTGGCCCTGCGGGATGTCCCCGTTGATCGCGGCCGCCGAGAAGCCGCGCGCCCTGAGCCGTTCGGCGACCTCCTCGGTGGCCTGTTTGGTCCGGACGAAAACGATCATCGCCTCGAACGGCTCGACCTCCAGCACCCGGGTCAGCGCGTCCATTTTGCGCGGGCCGGCGACCTGGATGTAGCGCTGCGAAATGTTCTCGGCGGTCGTGGTTTTCGCTTTGGTGCTGACCTCGAGGGGGTCGTGCAGATACTTGGCGGTGAGCTTGCGGATGGCGGGCGGCATGGTCGCCGAGAACAGCGCGACCTGCTTGTATTCCGGGGTCTCGGACAGGATGCGGTCGACCTCTTCGGCAAATCCCATGGTGAGCATCTCGTCGGCCTCGTCGAGCACCAGGTAGTCGACGTGCGACAGGTCCAGCGTGCCGCGCTCGAGGTGGTCGATCACCCGGCCCGGCGTGCCGACCACCACGTGGGCGCCGCGTTTCAATCCGGCCAGCTGCACGGCGTAGGAGGAGCCGCCGTAGATCGGCAGCACGTTGATCTTCGGCAGATGCGCGCCGTAGCGGCTGAACGCCTCGGCCACCTGCAACGCCAGCTCCCGGGTGGGCGCCAGCACCAGCGCCTGGGTGGCGGTGCTGGCGACGTCGATCTTGGACAGGATCGGGATCGCGAACGCGGCCGTCTTGCCGGTGCCGGTCTGGGCCAGCCCGACGACGTCCGAACCCGCCATCAACGCCGGGATGGTCGCGGCCTGGATGCCGGTGGGTGTCTCGTAGCCGACGTCGGCGATCGCCCGCAAAACCGAGGGATGGATCTGCAGGTCGGCAAACGTCGAGGAGGCAGCCTCAGTCGAGCTGTCCGAGAGGGTCATCGCCCATGGAGTCTAGTGGTCGCGCCGCGCCCGGCGCGGCCCATGATCGTGGGCACAGCCGAGCGACGCCCGGCCACGCCTGCCACACCCGCGGCCGCGATGACGGTACGGTGCGTCGATGTGTGGTCGCCACCGTGTCGTACCGAGCCGCTGACCGGCTCGGCCGCTGTCGCTTTGATCGCCGTCACGCTGACCGGATGCGGTGCCGGGGACTCCACCGTCGCCAAGACGCCGCAGGCCCGCACAACGTCGGAGACCCCGTCGATCACCGCGCCGGCCACGCCGTCGGCGGCCGCCGCGCAGCCCGGCGGCGGGCAGCCGGCCGACCCGTGCGCGGTCAACCTCGCCGCACCGACCATCGCGAAAGTGGTCTCCGAGCTGCCGCGCGACCCGCGCAGCCAGCAGCCGTGGAACCCCGAGCCGCTGGCCGGCAACTACAACCAGTGCGCGCAGCTGTCGGCGGTGATCGTCAAGGCCAACACCAACGCGATCAGCCCGAGCACCCGGGCGGTGCTGTTCCACCTCGGCCAATTCATCCCGCAGGGGGTGCCCGACACCTACGGGTTCAACGGCATCGACCCGGCCCAGACCACCGGTGACACGGTGGCGCTGACCTACCCGGGCGGGCTTTCCGGCCTGAGCACCGACGTGAAGTTCCACTGGAACGGCAACGCCGTCGAGCTGATCGGCAACACCCCCGCGCACTGACCCCGGGGCACGCCCGCCCGGCACCGCGGCGGTGTCGGCGCCCCGGCGCTGAAGTGCCGTGCATGGAGATGCTTCAGCCCTCGAGCCATAAACCGGCGGGCGCGCACGGCAGCCCGACGTCCTTGAGGGTCAAGATACCGGCCGGCGCGGCGGCGACGTCGACGGCAGCGCTAACCGCGGGCATCGCTGTCATGGTGTCCCATTCGTGGTTGCCCCAGCTGTCGGGCGGCAGGAAGCGAATCCGGGTGTCGACGCCGGGCTCGCCTTTGATGACGACGTGATAGTGGTCGTCGTCGAACTGCCATCCCTCGTTCAGCAGTGTGGTCATGTACCAGGCGACGTTCGATTGCACCACCGTCTTGCCGTTGACTTTGCCGTTCCAGCCGGCCCGCATCGCGGCGATGGTGTCTTTCTCGATGACCCACCAGCCGAGATGGACTCGCTCCGACGCGGTGGCGTGCTCGATGAAGAATTCCATGTCGTCGAGCTCGAAGCCCAGCGCTACCGCCATCCGCTGGACCGAATCGCGAAACGTGCTCAGCCACATCTTGGCCGTCTCGATCACGGCGGGCGGCGCCTCGGACAGTGAAAAGCCTTGCGACTGCCAGGTTTCGGGCGACTCGTAGACCGACACGTCGGCAGACTCGGAAACCGACACCATCTCGACGTGACGGCAGACCGCGGTCATCGCCGTGACCATGGTGTTGATCCACCCCGGGTTGACCCCGGTGATGTAGAGCGAGCTGCCCCCACGTTGGCACGCCGCCGCCAGCCGCTGCTTTGTCTCGCCCTGGATGCCGCCGACATTGAGAAATAGGTTGGTGCTGATCACGTCGAGCCCACTTTCGAGCAGACGCACTACCTGGTCGATGTCGGCCATGAACGGGGTGTAGATAACGGTGTCCGCTTTCAACGCGAGCAGCGCGTCGATGTCGGTGGTGGCCAACACCCCGGTATCGGGACGGCCACACAGCGCACCCGCATCCGAGCCTGCCTTCTCCTCCGAAAATGCGTAGACACCAACGAGTTCCAGCCGCGGATCGTCCAGCACGCCCCGCAGGCTCAGCTTGCCGACCTTGCCGGTGGTCCACTGGATGACGCGCAATTTCTTTGTCACATACTTACCTTTCGATTAGATCGCCCACGCTCGGCATACGAACCGGGTGTGGCATCTCGGCGTCTACTTCGCCGAAGGGACGGGTCGCGTCTTGGAGGCGATCAGGCCGGCGACGCCCTCGGCTATCGCAGCTCATCACGCATAGTCGCGTAGTGGTCAGAAGTCCTAACCCAGGCGGGCGAGTTCGCTGAGCAGTTCCCGAGTGCGTTGGGCCGATGCCGTTCGTTGTGCTCCGCTCATCACCGACGCCGATGGGCTGTGCCCAGATGTCGGTGGCTCCGGCATCGAGGAGGTCCTGCAGTTGTTTTCGCACCGACTCCTCGTTGCCGATGATCGCGACATCGGCAGGGGTGGCGCCGCCGCCCGCCTCGATGACCCGCTGATAGTTGGTCATCCCCGCGTACATCGTCGACATCGCCGCGGTGGCCGCCCGAGCCTCGACCGGGTCGTCGTGCACGGCGACGGGTAGTCCGGCGACGATCCTTGGCGGTGGCCGACCCCATTCCGTGGTCGCGTGGCGGAGCGCGGGTGCGATGCGGGATTCGATGACCGATGCCGACGCCATCCAGAGCACGACTCCATCGGCGAAATGACCTGCAATGCGCAACATCCGGGGTGACAGCGCCGACAGCAGCAGCGGCACCTCATAGTCGAGTCTGACCACCCCGGCGGGACTGCGGGTCGTCCAGTCCTGACCGGAGTAGTCGACTTCCTCGCCCCGCAACAGGGCACTGATGATGCGCAGATATTCTTCGGTGTTCCTGCCGGGATGGTCGTAGGACAAGCCGAGCACGCCGCTGACGAGCGGCTCGTGCGAGGGGCCCAGCCCGAGCGTGAATCCCGGGCGGCCCATGGCATTTGCCGCAGCGGCTACCCGGTGAGCCTGCAGCAGCGGGTGACAGGGATACGTCTGGAGGACGGCGGTGCCCAGTTCGATCGAGGTGGTGGCCCGTCCCGCCAGCGCCATCGCCACCAGCGGGTCGCCGGCCACCGTGCTGGCGTACCACAGGGACATAAAGCCATCGGCTTCAGCCGCTTGGGCCTGCTCCACGATCTTGTCGGTCGATGACGCGCCGCCGGTCAGCCCGATCCGCATCGCCACTCTCCAAACTTTCTGCACGTCAACGGATAAGCGCGCCAGTGATCGTGTTCGTCATTCATGGATACGCGCTTGCTCCTTGTACTCGGTGATAGGTCGGGCAAGGCCCTGGCTGTCACACACGGACTGCAACCGATCGAGCGTCTCATCCAAGCCCGGCCCTCGCCGCTTGCCGGGAGTGAAGTCAGCGGGAAGGTTGCGCATGCCCTGAATGATCCCGATGGTGTCGTAGTGCACGGTATTCACCCGATCGCACCGATAGTCGGGCATCCGTTCGAGCACTGCAGTGAGCATCGACTTGAACACGGTGCGCGCTACATTCGAGCCGATACAGCGGTGCACTCCGATGCCAAAGCTGAAGTGGCGGTTAGCTTTCCGAGCAAGCATCAGTTCATTGGGATTGTCGAACAAGCTGGGATCGCGGTTGGCCATCGCCCACGACAGCCACAGCCGCTCGCCCTCGGCGAAGCGGATGCCGTCCAGTTCCATATCGGCGGAGATGGTGCGCGCATCACCGGGCGCTGGGGTGAAATACCGCAGGAATTCTTCGGTGGCCGGGTTCAGCAGGACATCGAGTTCGCCGTGCAGCCGTGCGCGCTGATCGGGATGCTCGGACAGCCACTCGAGAGCGTGCGCCGTCAGCGCCGTGGTGGTGTCAAATCCCCCACCGATCAGCAGCGTGAGCATGCCGATGATCTCCATGTCCGGCGCCGGCTCACCGTCGATGCGCAGCTGTGCCAGCGCATTGATGATGCCGGGTCGCGGGTGCTCGCGGATCTCGGTGAGGTTGGCGAACAAGTCAACCACCACTGAGACCCACATGTCATGCACCTTGGCAGCCTCGGGCGAATCCGGCGGCGTGTACACCATCGCGTGCACCGGCTCGTTGTACATGGTCCATTTCCTCAGCGGCACACCGAGCATCGCCAGGGTGAGCACCGCGGGCACGACGTTCGCTAGATCGTCGACGAAGTCGATGCGACCGCTCTCGATGCGTTCGTCGAGGCAGGCCCGCACGACGTCGTCGATGAACGGCTGCCACCGACTCACCGCAGCCGGCGAAAGGTAGGGGTTCAGCAACGAGCGGTAGATTCGGTGCTCCGGGTCGTCCATCTCGAGCATTCCGCCGCGGATCTGGTCCGACTCCGTCGTGAGTGGAATGGTGACACCCCTGTAGCCACGTCGTTCGTTGTTGACGTCGTGGTCGTTGGACACGTGCGGACACCGGGCGAGTTCGAAGACGGCGTCGCCGCCGGCGGCTACCCAGTGCCCGCCGTAGGTGTCGGTCCAGGCGATCGGGCACCGCTGATGCATCTCCTGGGTGACGTCGAGGAAACGCTCGCGATATTCCGGCGCGTGGCGATCGAAGTGGAACTGCAGGGCCTTTCGGGAGTCAGAACCAGCGACCTCGACGCTCATTCGCCGGCCCCTTGACCGACGGTGCCGTTCATTAGCACGATGGCTTGCTCGGGGCACGAGCGCGCTGCCTCGAGCAGTTGCGCTTCGTCCTCTGCGGCTACCTCACCCATGACGGCGGAGGCGTGGCCATCGACATCGTCGAGTTCGAAGGCTTTCGGTGCGATCATCGCGCACAGGGTGTGCCCCTGGCATCGGGCAGCGTCAACGCGCGCCTTCACTGAACACCTCCGTGATCGTTGCTTCTTTCCAATCCGCATGTGCCGATGGTTCAGATCACTGCGCCGCCGTTGACGCCGATAATCTGACCCGTGATGTAGCCCGCCTCGTCGGAGCACAGGAAAGCGCACGCAGCGGCGATGTCCTCGCCAGTGCCGAGCCTGCCGACCGGGGAGGCCTTGGCAAGGTACTTGACGGGAGGAAGGTTTCCCGCCTCCTGCGCGGCGCGAAGCATCGGGGTGTCAACGGAAAACGGCGGCACCGTGTTGGCGGTTATCCCGTGGGCCGCGTATTCGAGCGCGATCGTTCTCGTCAGCGCGATCACACCGCCCTTGGACGCGGAGTAGTGGCCTTGTCGAGGCGATCCCGTCTGCGCCGCCGTCGAAGAAATCGTGACCACACGCCCCCAACCAGCCTCGACCATGTCCGGCAGGGCAGCCTGCAGGCACAGAAACGTGCCGGTGAGGTTCACCGCGAGATGGCGGTTCCAGTCCTCGATCGTGATCTCGGCGAACGGCTTGAATCCAGTGATCGCCGCGCTGGTAACCAAGACCTGGACGGAACCGAGCGCGCGCCGCACCGACTCGAAAGCCGCTGCAACACTGGCGCTTTCGGCGACGTCGGTCGGTACCGCGATGGCGTGGGCGCCGTCGGCCGCCACCCGGGCCGCCACTTTCTCGGCGGCTTCTTCGTTTACATCCAACACAGCGACGCGATGGCCGTCGTGGGCCAGTCGTTCGACGATGGCCCGCCCGATTCCCGACCCACCGCCGGTTACTACCGCCACGCGACTCACAATGCTCGCCTTCCACCCGCCGTGCACCTGCTATACGATCGTCCAGTCTATACGGACGTACAGCGCGGTCACAAGGCCTCCCGTGAAGCGCCCGCCGCGACGAGTCAGCGTCGGCGAGTCGGAGCCTTCTTACTGCGACGGCGAGGCTTGGCTCGAGGTTCGACGGCGTCCAGAAAGCGCTCGCACGCGGCGATCAATTCGGCGTGGGCGGTATCGACGCCCACGCTTTCCTCCAACCCAAGGAGCTTCGGAACGCCGTTGATCAACAGCACCACGGCATCGAACGAAAGATCAGCGAGGAGCCGGGCGTCGTTCCCGAATTTCGCCACCAGCGCCTCGACCTGGACTCTGCGCATGCTATCCGTCACGGCGGCGATCTCGGAACGAATCGATTTGCGGTGATTGCCAAGTGCCATGAACTCCGTCATCAGCGCACTCGTCGACTCGTGCCAGCTGCTCTCCCACAGCGCATGAAGTGGGTCGTCGGCTCGCCGCTGAAGTTCCTCGGTCAACCATTCCATGTTCCGCTCGGAGTAGCGGCGAATGGCGGCGACGAAGATGTCATCCAGCGAGGGGAAGTAGTACTGCACGAGGCTTGGCGTCACGCCGGCCTTCGCGGCCAATGCTCGATACGTGACGCTCGCATATCCCTCCTCCAGCATCATCTGCGCAACGGCCTCGAGCAAGGCGTCGCGCGTCTGTGAAGTCTCTGCTCCTACGCGGCGGGGCGATGCTGCCATGTCCACCTCCCTGATGGTTTAAGCATTTTCACATGCCGACGACCGCTGTACGGGTGTATTGTACCGTTCTCGTAACCTGTACGTTCGTATAGCGGATGCAAACACGAAGGGAATGGACGTCCCAATGGCAGGAAAAGTCGAGGGCAAGGTGGCCTTCATCACCGGTGCGGCGCGCGGACAGGGGCGCAGCCACGCCATAACGCTCGCGCGTGAGGGCGCCGACATCATCGCCATCGATGTGTGCAAGCAGCTCGACGGAGTCAAACTCCCGATGTCCACACCCGACGACTTGGCGGAGACCGTGCGCCAGGTCGAGGCGCTCGGACGGCGAATCATCGCGTCGCAGGTCGATGTTCGAGACTTCGACGCCATGCAGGCCGCGGTCGACGACGGTGTCACACAGCTGGGGCGCCTGGACATCGTGCTCGCCAATGCCGCCCTGGCCAGTGAGGGCACGCGGCTGAACCGGATGGACCCGAAGACGTGGCGCGACATGATCGACGTCAACCTCAACGGCGCGTGGATCACCGCGCGGGTGGCGATACCTCACATCATGGCCGGTAAGCGCGGCGGGTCGATCGTGTTCACCAGCTCCATCGGCGGCCTCCGCGGCGCCGAGAACATCGGCAACTACATCGCGTCCAAACACGGGCTGCACGGGTTGATGCGCACCATGGCCCTGGAACTCGGTCCGAGAAACATCCGCGTCAACATCGTCTGCCCGAGCAGCGTCGCCACACCCATGCTGCTCAACGAGCCGACCTACCGGATGTTTCGGCCCGACTTGGAAAATCCCACCGTGGAGGACTTCAAGGTCGCGTCCCGGCAGATGCACGTGCTTCCGATTCCGTACGTCGAACCTGCCGACATCAGCAACGCCATCCTCTTTCTGGTCTCGGACGACGCGCGCTACATCACCGGGGTCTCACTACCGGTCGACGGTGGCGCGCTCCTCAAATAAGTAGTCGTACAACACAACTCGAAAGGATCTAACTTCCATGTCACGCGTGACACCACTTCGTTTCCGGGACTGGCCGCCGGAGATGCGCGACGCGATGGCCGCCCTGATGCCACCCAATCCGCGCCATCCCGCACCGGTCACCAAGGACCGCCCCAAAGCGGAGAACGCACTGGGGACGTTGGCGCACCACCCATCCCTGGCGCGGGCGTTCTGCACGCTGCAGGGACACCTGCTGATGGGAACCACGCTGAGCATGCGGCACCGCGAAATGCTCATCCTGCGCACCGCCGCCGTGCGTGGATCCGCCTACGAATGGACACATCACAACTTCATTGCGCCCGACGGCGGCATCAGCACCGAAGATGTCGCGCGGATCGCCTTCGGTCCGACCGCGCCCTATTGGAGCGAATTCGAGGTCGCCCTGCTGCGATGCGTGGACGAGCTCATCCGCGACGGCCAGATGAGCGACGCCACATGGGCCACGCTGGCAACCGAATTCGACACCCAGCAACTCCTGGACACAATGTTCACGGTCACTAGCTACGACGCCCTGATGCGCATGCTGAAAACCTGCCAGGTCCACTTGGAGGACGACGTCCGAGAACTTCGCGCCAAGGCAGGACTTTCCGTCGACGGCGACGGCGCATGACCGTGCGTCCCGTGCGGCGTTGCCGCGGCAGACAAGAGGAGTTGATCGATGAGTGATCGGTTCGCGCTGACCGACAGAGTTGCGGTCATCACGGGCGCCGGCACGGGCATCGGCCGGGCCAGCGCCCTCGTCCTGGCCGAGCACGGCGCGGATATCGTGCTGGCCGGACGGCGGCCCGATCCCTTGCAGGCGACGGCCAAGGAGGTCGAGGCGCTCGGACGCCGGTCGTTGATCGTGCCGACCGACGTCACCGAAACCCAGCAGTGCCAACACCTCGTCGATGCCACCATGGCCGAATTCGGGAGACTCGACATCCTGGTCAACAACGCGGGCGGGGGTGAAACCAAAGGCATCACCAGATGGACCGAGGAAGAGTGGCACGACGTCGTGGACCTCAACCTCGGCAGTGTGTGGTTCCTGTCCAGGTGCGCAGTGAAGCCGATGATGACACAAGGCAGCGGTGCAATCGTCAACATCTCCTCCGGCGCGAGCCTGATCGCCATGCCGCAGGCAGCCATCTATGCCGCCGCCAAAGCCGGCGTGAACAACCTCACCGGGTCAATGGCCGCGGCCTGGGGACGAAAGGGCATCCGGGTCAATTGCATTGCCTGCGGAGCCATCCGAACAGACGGACTGCTGGCAGACGCAGCGAAAGGCGGATTTGACGTCGACCAGCTGGGCGCCATGAACGCCATGGGGCGAATAGCCGAACCCGATGAAATCGGCTACGGCGTCCTCTTCTTCGCCTCCGATGCAAGCAGCTACTGCTCGGGCCAGACCCTGTACATCCACGGCGGCCCCGGTCCCGCCGGCATCTGAATCAAACCCAATCCCCAACCAAGGAGCATCTCAATGACAAGCACCGACATCGACCTCGAAGCGCTGCGCCGCGACCTGCAGTATGTCAAGGACAAGATCGAGATCCGCGACCTCATCCATACCCAGGCCCGTGGACACGACCGCCACGATGTCTCACTGATGACCAGTGTCTACACCGAAGACGGCGTTGACGAACACGGACCTACGGTGAAAGCGGCTGCAGACTACGGTGATTGGGCCAACGCGGCGCACTCTGCCGCCTTTGACCAGCACTCGCACAACATCACGACACACACCTGCGAGATCGAAGGCGACGTCGCGCACAGCGAAAGCTACGTCATCGTGCAGGCGCGCAGGGGCAACGCGCTCATCATGATGGGCGGCCGCTACATCGACCGCCTCGAACGCCGCGACGGCACGTGGAAGATCGCGCTGCGCCGCTGCACCGTGGAATGGACCCTGCAGGGCGACGGGTCGGCACTGAAGTCGGGTAACTTCGCCGGCTTCATCAAGGGCAGCTGGGACACCAACGACGTCTCCTATGCGCGACCCCTCACACAGGACGACACCAACATTGAACGCTGGTAACGATTTCCACGTTTCTGAGAACGGGCTTCCCGATGACCGGTTTGTATTACGACCCGTGGAACCGCGAGATCGACGCTGATCCGTACCCGATTTACAAGATGCTTCGGAACGAGGCGCCGTTGTACTACAACGAACGCCACGACTTTTGGGGTCTCAGTAGATACGATGACGTCGACGCCGCCCTGCGGGACCCGCTGCGGCTCAGTTCAGCCAAGGGCGACATCCTCGATGTGGTCAAGGCCGATCCGGTCATGCCGCCGGGGGTTTTCATCAACGAGGATCCTCCCCTGCACACCATCCACCGGGCTCTCGTCGCAAGGGCCTTCACGCCCAAGAAGATGCGCACCCTCGAGGACAAGATCCGGGCGTTCTGTGTGGCCAGCCTGGACATGGTCGCCGACAGTGACCGGTTCGACTTCGTCGAAGACCTCGGCGCCGAGCTGCCGATGCGCACCATCGGCATGCTGCTCGGCATTCCCGACGCCGACCAGCCGTCGGTTCGCGAGCACGCCCGGGCCACGCTGCACAACGACACCGGTGGGCCGATGCCGATCAGGAAGGACCACTACTTCGACGGCGACATGTTCAGCGATTACGTCGAGTGGCGCAAACAGAACCCGTCCGACGACCTGATCACCGAACTGCTCAGCGTCGACTTCGAAGACCAATCCGGAACCGTACGCAGGCTCACAACCCCCGAGCTGCTCATCTTTCTGGCCGTCATCGCGGGTGCAGGCGTGGAGACAACGGGAAGGCTATTCGGTTGGATGGGCAAGGTCTTGGCCGACCATCCCGACCAACGCAAGGAACTCGCTGAGGACCGGTCACTGATCCCCGCGGCGGTCGAAGAGCTGTTGCGCTACGAGCCACCCGGCCCCAGCGTGGCCCGCTACGTCACCGAAGATGTCGAGTTCCACGGCCAAACGGTGCCCTCGGGAAGCGCGATGCTCTTGATGCTGTCCTCGGCCAACCGCGACGAACGGCGATTCGATCACCCGGATCGTTTCGACATCCACCGAAAGCCCGGCCGCCACTTGACGTTCGGGCGTGGTGTCCACTTCTGTCTAGGTGCCCCTCTCGCGCGGCTCGAAGGACGCATCGGGCTGGAAGAGGTGTTGAACCGGTGGCCCGAGTGGGAGATTGACATGGACAACGCGCGACGATCGCGTACCTCGACGGTGCGGGGATGGGATTCGATGCCGGCGATCGTGACCTGACATCAGGTATTCAATGACGTACCTGCCCTCCCCTGACCTACAGTGGCTGAAGTGTTCGTCACCGGCGACAGCATCGTTTACAGCGCGTCGGATCTCGCCGCCGCCGCACGCTGCGAGTTCGCGCTGCTGCGCGATTTCGACGCCAAACTCGGCCGCGGGCCGGCCGTCACCGTCGAGGACGACCTGCTGATCCGGACGGCCACCCTGGGCGCCGAGCACGAGCGGCGCGAACTGGCGCGGCTGCGCGAGCGGTTCGGCGATGCCGTCGCGGTCATCGGCCGCCCGGCCTACACGCCGGCCGCGCTGACGGCGGCCAGCGAGGCCACCCGCCGCGCGGTCGCCGACCAGGCTCCCGTCATCTACCAGGCCGCCATGTTCGACGGCCGCTTCCTGGGGTTCGCCGACTTCCTGGTGCGCGACGGCGAGCGCTACAAGGTGGTGGACACCAAGCTGGCCCGCTCGGAGAAGGTGACCGCGCTGCTGCAGCTGGCCGCCTACGCCGACGCGCTGGCCGCCGCCGGTGTCCCCGTCGCGCCGGAGGCCGAACTGCGGCTGGGTGACGGAACCGCGGTGCGGCACCGGGTGTGCGACCTGGTCCCGGTGTACCGCTCCGCCCGGGCCCAGCTGCAGCGGCTGCTCGACGAACACCGCGCCGGCGGCGCCGCGGTGCGCTGGGACGACGAGAACGTGACCGCGTGCTTCCGCTGCGCGGTGTGCGTCGAGCAGCTGCGCGCCACCGACGATGTGCTGCTGGTCGCCGGCATGCGAGTCAGCCAGCGGGACAAGCTTTTTGACGCCGGCATCAGCACCGTTGCTGAACTGGCCGCGCACCGCGGGCCGGTGCCGGAGCTGGCCGCCGGGGTGGTCGCGAAACTGTCTGCCCAGGCCAAACTGCAAGTCCGCGAACGTGCAACCGGGGTGCCGCAGGTCGAGATCGTCGATCCGCAGCCGTTGGCGCTGCTGCCCGAGCCCGACCCAGGTGATCTGTTCTTCGACTTCGAAGGCGACCCGCTGTGGACCGCCGACGGCCGCGAATGGGGTCTGGAATACCTGTTCGGGGTCCTGGAAGCCGGGCCGTCGGGCAGGTTCCGGCCGCTGTGGGCGCACAACCGTTCGGAGGAACGCAAGGCGCTCACCGACTTTCTGGCGCTGGTGGCCAACCGGCGCAGACGCCGCCCCAACATGCACATCTACCATTACGCGCCGTACGAGAAGACCGCGTTGCTGCGGCTGGCCGGCCGCTACGGGGTGGGCGAGGACCAGGTCGACGAACTGCTGCGCAGCGGGACACTGGTCGACCTGTATCCCTTGGTGCGCAGGAGCATTCGGGTGGGCGCGGACTCGTTCAGCCTCAAGGCGCTCGAGCCGCTGTACATGGGCAGCCAGCTGCGCGCCGGGGAGGTGACCACGGCCGCCGGGTCGATCACCTCCTACGCGCGCTACTGCGAACTGCAGGCCGACGGCCGTGCCGACGAGGCGGTCGCGGTGCTCAAGGAGATCGAGGACTACAACCACTACGACTGCCGGTCCACGCAGGAGCTGCGTAACTGGCTTATGCTGCGCGCCTACGAATCCGGCGTGCTGCCCGTCGGTGCGCAACCGGTGGGCGACGGCAACACCGTCGACGACCGCGACGAGTTGGCGGCGACGTTGTCGGCGTTCACCGGGGCCGCCGGCCTCGACGAGCGCACCCCGCAGCAGACCGCGGTGGCGCTGCTGGCGGCGGCCCGCGGCTACCACCGGCGCGAGGACAAACCGTTCTGGTGGGCGCATTTCGACCGGCTGAACTTCCCCATCGACGAATGGGCGGACAACACCGACGTTTTCGTCGCCGAACAGGCATCGGTGTGTGTCGACTGGCAGACCCCCGCCCGCGCGCGCAAGCCGCAGCGCCGGGTGCGGCTGCGCGGCGAGCTGGCCCGCGGCGAGCTGCGCACCGAGGTCTTCGCACTGTACGACCCGCCGGCGCCGCCCGGCATGACCGACAACCCGGACCGGCGGGCGGCCGGGCGGGCGACGGTGGTCGAGGCCGACGACCCGGCACTGCCCACCGAGGTGGTGGTCCTCGAACGAGTCACCAGCGACGGCAAGCCCTTTCACCAGTTGCCCTTCGCGCTGACCCCGGGCCCGCCCATCCCCACCACCGCGCTGCGGGACTCGATCGAGGCGACCGTCGCGGCGGTGGCCGCCGGCCTGCCGCGGCTGTCCGACAGCGCCGTCGTCGACGTGCTGCTGCGTCGCGCGCCCCGCACCCGCAGCGGCGCCGCGCTGCCCCGCAGCGCCGACACCGTCGCCGACATCGCCTCCGCGCTAACGGATTTGGACTCGTCGTACCTGGCGGTGCACGGGCCGCCCGGCACCGGCAAGACGCACACCGCGGCCCGGGTGATCGTGCGCCTGGTCGCCGAGCACCGCTGGCGCGTCGGTGTGGTCGCGCAATCACACGCCACGGTGGAAAACCTGCTGGACTGCGTGATCGATGCCGGACTGGATCCGCGGCGGATCGCCAAGAAGCGCTACGACCGCCAGGCCCCGCGCTGGCAGGAGATCGACGGCAACGCCTACGCTGCCTTCCTGGCCGACACGCCGGGCTGCGTGATCGGCGGCACCGCATGGGATTTCGCCAACGCCAACCGGATCCCACCCGGCAGCCTGGACCTGCTGGTGATCGACGAGGCCGGCCAATTCTGTTTGGCCAACACCATCGCGGTGGCCCCGGCCGCCGCGAACCTGCTGCTGCTCGGGGACCCGCAGCAGCTGCCGCAAGTCAGCCAGGGCACCCACCCGGAGCCGGTCGACACGTCGGCGCTGGACTGGCTGGTCGACGGGCAGCGCACGCTGCCCGACGAACGCGGCTACTTCCTGGACCGCTCCTACCGCATGCACCCGGCCGTCTGCGCCGCGGTGTCCGCGTTGTCCTACGAGGGCAGGCTGCATTCCGACGCGTGCACGGCCGCCCGACGCCTCGACGGGTGCCCGCCCGGGGTGCGGCTGCTTTCGGTTGACCACCAAGGCAATTCGACCGAGAGCCCCGAGGAGGCCGACGCGATCGCGGCCGCCGTCACGGGACTGCTCGGGGCGTCGTGGACCGACGAGCACGGCACCCGCGCGTTGACCGCCTCCGACGTGCTGGTGCTGGCGCCCTACAACGCCCAGGTGGCGCTGCTGCGCCGCCGGTTGGGCTCGGCCGGGCTGGACGGGGTGCGGGTGGGCACCGTCGACAAGTTCCAGGGCGGGCAGGCGCCGGTGGTCTTCATCTCGATGACGGCCTCGTCGGTGGACGTGGTGTCGCGCGGAATCTCCTTCCTGCTCAACAGGAATCGGCTCAACGTGGCGGTGAGCCGGGCCCAGTACGCGGCGGTGATCGTGCGGTCGCCGGCGCTGACGGAGTACCTGCCCGGCACGCCGGCGGGGCTGATCGAGCTGGGTGCGTTCCTGGCGCTCACCCAGCCCGATCTGCGCTGAGCGGCTAGTTGCCCGACGAGTGCCGGCCGTAACCGGTGGGGTCGTCGTCCGGGTCGGGACGGTGGTGCTGGCCGCGCAGCGACTCGCCTTCGCCGAAGTGGTGACCCGCCGGGCCGGGGTGATGGCGGCGCGGCGGCCGGGTGAACCGGTCGGCGGGCGGGCTGGGTTTGGGCGCGCGCCGCACCGCCACCTGGCGCAGCCGCTTGCCGCCGTCCACGTGAGACCCGTTGTGCGCGAAGCCGATCGGCTGAACCTGAGCGGGCCGTTCGTCGAGCACGCTGCGCCGGGACTCGACGGGGTCACGGCGGCGCACGTCGGCGGGCGGTGCGGGGGCGGGCTGCGGCCGTCGCGGCTGCCCGGCGCGTTGCTGCGCCTCGGGTTCGGGTTCACGCACCAGGATGAGTTCGACGTACGCGTCATCGTCGTCGTAGTTGTCGTCGTCGTCGTCATAGTCGCCGCCGTAGTCGTCCGGCCCGAACGCGTCGGTCCCGCCGTCGCGGTGCGCCCACGGGCGAAAACCCACCAGGAACAGCGCGGCGACGATCCCGAACAACGCGATGAACGCCGGCAACAGCACCGACTGCGACATGGCCGCCGCGAACGGCCCGCGCAGGAACTCGGGCAGCACCGGCCCGGCGGTCTCCTCACTCCCGCCGCCGGGCTGCCCCGGCATCTCGGCGCCGATCCGCCACGTCATGAACGCGGCCATGCCGGCGCTGCCCAGCACGGCGCCCAGCTGACGCACCGAGTTGTACACCGCGGACCCGGCGCCGGCCAGCTGCGCCGACAGGTTGCGCGTCGCGGTCGCCGTCAGCGGCGACCACACGAAGGCCATCCCCACACCCATCGCGAAGAACGGCAGCACCAGCCGCCAGATCGGCGTCGCCGGCGACATCTCGAAGGTGAGCCAGGTCAGCGCGATCGCCAGCAGCGAAAACCCGAAACCGAGCACCGGGCGCGGGTGGTAGCGGTCGACGATCTTGCCGACGAACGGCGCGAACACCCCGTTGGCGATCGCCATCGGCGCGATCAGCAGGGCCGAGCGGGTCGGCGACAGGGCGCACACCGCCTGGGCGTAAAACGTCAGCGGCAGCATCATGGCCGTCGCGGCGAACGAGATGATCGCCACGCCGATGTTGCACAGGCTGAAGTCGCGGTCGGCGAAGATCACCAGCGGGATCAGCGGCTCCCGGACATTGACCGACTGCCAGAACACGAACACCGTCACGAACCCGACACCCGCGACGATCAGCGCCCAGATCCAGGGTTGCCAGTGCGCGGCCTGGCCCTGCTGCAGCCCGAACACGATCAGGAACATGCCCACCCCGGACAACCCGACCCCGACCAGGTCGAAGCGGTGCGACTGGGTGGGCAGCACCGGAACCAGCCAGTACGCCAGGGCCAGCCCGAGCACCCCGATCGGGACATTGACGAAGAAGATCCACTGCCACCCGAGCCCGTCGACCAGCACCCCACCGGCCAGCGGCCCCACCAGGCTGGCCGCCCCGGCGGTGGCGCTCCACACGCTGACCGCCACGCCGCGCCGCTCCGGCGGGAAGATCCGGGTGATCGTCGACAACGTCTGCGGAGTCAGCACGCCGGCTCCGACACCCTGGACGACGCGGGCCGCGATCAGCATGGCGGCGCTGCCGGCCAGCCCGCACCACACCGACGCGACGGTGAACACCGCCAGGCCGATCAGGTACAGGTTCTTGGTACCGAACCGGTCGCCGAGACGCCCGGCCACCAACAGCACGACCGCGTACCCCAGCAGATAGGCGCTGGTCACCCAGACCACGGTGTCGTAGCCGATGTGCAGGTCGGCCATGATGGTCGGGTTGGCGATGGCGACGATGGTCGAGTCGACCATGATCATGAAGAAGCCGATCATCATCGCCCACAGCGGGTTCCACGGGTTCTGCGAGTGCGCCGAGCTTCGGGTGATGAGGTCCCAGCGGTGGGCGCCCGGGGCGGGCCCCGACGGCGCGCGCCGCCCAACCCCCGGCGTGCGGGGCGTAGCCGTGGTCATCCACCCCACCTCGTTTCGCTCCCGACGAACCTGTCCGGCGCCGTTTCCGCCGGATCGGCCCGCGCTGGCCGACCGGCCGCAACCAGGGCACCCGGCGGCCCGGCCGCCGCAGACGTCCAGCCTGCATTATCCCCGGCGCGGCAATGGGCCGGCAGGCAAGGATCCGCCGGGGACGGATAACGCGTCGGGAGGCGGCGCCGGCACGTTAGCCTGAAGGAACGCCATTTGCAGGAGAGAAAATATGCGGGCCCGACGGAACAGGTTTCCGAACCGGTTTTTCAGCACGTCCAGCGCGGCGGCGCGGACCGACAACGGTCGGCCCAAGGTGTCCGCGCGGGCGTTGGCGCAGGTGATCGAGCGCAGTTCGCGGATCCAGGGCCCGGCCGCCGAGGCGTACGTGACCCGGCTGCGCAACGCGCACCCCGACGCCGGCCCCGCCGAGATCCTGGCCAAGCTGCAGAAACGCTATCTGGCCATCGTGACCGCCGGCGGCGTCGCGGTGGGCGCCGCGGCCACCATCCCCGGGATCGGCACCCTGAGCGCGCTGTCCGCGGCGGCCGCCGAGACGGTGACCTTCCTGGAGGCCACCGCCTTCTTCGTGCTGGCGGCGGCGGTGGTCTACGACATCCCGGCCGATCACCGGGAACGCCGCCGCGCGCTGGTGCTGGCCGTGCTCGTCGGCGACAACAGCGAGCGGGCCGTCGCCCAGCTGATCGGCCCCGGGCGGACCCAGGGCGGCTGGGTCTCCGAGAGCCTGGCCGCGCTGCCGCTGTCGTCGATGTCGCGACTGAACTCCCGGCTGCTCAAGTCGTGGGTGCGCAGGTACACGCTGCGCCGGGGCGCGCTGCTGTTCGGCAAACTGCTGCCGGTCGGGATCGGCGTCGTCGTCGGCGCCGTCGGCAACTATCTGGCCGGCAAGAAGATCATCCGCAACGCCAACCGGGCCTTCGGCGCGCCGCCCGCGCGCTGGCCGCGGGCGCTGCATCTGGTGCCGCCCATCCACGAAGCCGGCTGAACCCCGGCTCCGTGGGCGGATCGGCGGCAAAAGGTTAGCCTTTATAGGGCGGAATCAATGAGGACCGCCACCAGTGTGGGGTGCTCGGGCACCCGGGACCGACAAGAGGGCAGGCGCCGCGGAACAGCGCTGCGGTGACCCTGCGGGACAACGGGATTGAGGCGAACTGCGGTCGTGAGCAACATAAGTTCACCATTCGGGCAGAACGAATGGCTGGTCGAGGAGATGTACCGCAAGTTCCGCGACGACCCGTCGTCGGTCGATCCGAGCTGGCACGAATTTCTCGTCGACTACAACCCCGAGCCCACCGGCGACTCGGTGCTGGCCGCCCCGGCCAGCACCGACGGCCCGTCCGCCCCGGCGCAGGCTGCCCCGCGAACCGCCCAGCCCGCCCAGCCCGCCCGGCCCGCGCCCCAGCCCGCCGCGGCTCCGGGCAACGGGGCGAGCACCCGCCCGGCCAAGCCCGCCACTCCCCCGCCGGCCGAGGGTGACGAGCTGCAGACGTTGCGCGGCGCCGCCGCGGCTGTCGTCAAGAACATGTCCGCGTCGCTGGAGGTGCCGACGGCCACCAGCGTGCGCGCCATCCCGGCCAAACTGCTGATCGACAACCGGATCGTCATCAACAACCAGCTCAAGCGCACCCGCGGCGGCAAGATCTCGTTCACTCACCTGTTGGGCTACGCGCTGGTGCAGGCGATCAAGAAGTTCCCGAACATGAATCGGCACTACGCCGAGATCGACGGCAAACCCACCGCGATCACCCCGGCGCACACCAACCTGGGCCTGGCCATCGATCTGCAGGGCAAGGACGGCAAGCGGTCGTTGGTGGTGGCCGGCATCAAGAACTGCGAGACCATGCGGTTCGCCCAGTTCGTCACCGCCTACGAGGACATCGTGCGGCGGGCCCGCGACGGCAAGCTGACCGCCGAAGACTTTGCCGGCGTGACGATTTCGCTCACCAACCCCGGCACCATCGGCACCGTGCACTCGGTACCGCGGCTGATGAACGGCCAGGGCGCCATCATCGGCGTGGGCGCGATGGAGTACCCCGCCGAATTCCAGGGGGCCAGCGAGGAACGCATCGCCGAACTGGGCATCGGCAAGCTGATCACACTGACCTCGACCTACGACCACCGCATCATCCAGGGCGCGGAATCCGGTGACTTCCTGCGCACCATCCACGAGATGCTGCTGTCGGACGCGTTCTGGGACGACATCTTCCGCGAGCTGAGCATCCCGTACCTGCCGATCCGGTGGAGCACCGACAACCCGGACTCGATCGTCGACAAGAACGCCCGGGTGATGGAGTTGATCGCGGCCTACCGCAACCGCGGGCACCTGATGGCCGACATCGACCCGCTGCGGTTGGACGGCAGCCGGTTCCGCAGCCACCCCGATCTGGAGATCCTCAACCACGGCCTGACGCTGTGGGACCTGGACCGGGTGTTCAAGGTCAACGGCTTCGCCGGGGCGGAGTACAAGAAGCTGCGCGACATCCTGGGCCTGCTGCGGGATGCGTACTGCCGCCACATCGGCGTGGAGTACACCCACATCCTCGACCCCGAGCAGCAGGAATGGCTGCAGCAGCGGGTCGAGACCAAACACGTCAAGCCGACGGTGGCCGAGCAGAAGTTCATCCTGAGCAAGCTGAACGCGGCCGAGGCCTTCGAGACCTTCCTGCAGACCAAATACGTTGGGCAGAAACGCTTTTCGCTGGAAGGCGCGGAAAGTGTGATCCCGATGATGGACGCGGCGATCGATCAGTGCGCCGAGCACGGGCTCGACGAAGTGGTGATCGGGATGCCGCACCGCGGCCGGCTCAACGTGCTGGCCAACATCGTCGGCAAGCCGTACTCGCAGATCTTCTCCGAGTTCGAGGGCAACCTCAACCCGGCGCAGGCGCACGGCTCCGGCGACGTCAAGTACCACCTGGGCGCCACCGGCGTGTACCTACAGATGTTCGGCGACAACGACATTCAGGTGTCGTTGACCGCCAACCCGTCGCACCTGGAGGCCGTCGACCCGGTGCTGGAGGGTCTGGTCCGGGCCAAGCAGGACCTGCTGGATCACGGCGCCGACGACCAGGGAGACGAGAAGGCCTTCTCGGTGGTGCCGATGATGCTGCACGGCGATGCCGCGTTCGCCGGCCAGGGTGTGGTGGCCGAGACACTGAACCTGACCCACCTGCCCGGCTACCGGGTCGGCGGCACCATCCACATCATCGTCAACAACCAGATCGGCTTCACCACAGCGCCGGAGCACTCGCGCTCCAGCGAGTACTGCACCGACGTCGCCAAGATGATCGGGGCCCCCATCTTCCACGTCAACGGCGACGACCCGGAGGCCTGCGCGTGGGTGGCCAAGCTGGCCGTCGACTTCCGGCAGAAATTCAAGAAGGACGTCGTCATCGACATGCTGTGCTACCGCAAGCGCGGGCACAACGAGGGCGACGACCCGTCGATGACCAACCCGGCCATGTACGACGTCGTCGACATCAAGCGCGGGGTGCGCAAGAGCTACACCGAGGCGCTGATCGGCCGCGGCGACATCTCGATGAAAGAGGCCGAGGACGCGCTGCGCGACTACCAGGGCCAGCTGGAGCGGGTGTTCAACGAGGTCCGCGAGCTGGAGAAGCACGGCGTGGGGCCCAGCGAGTCGGTGGAGGCCGACCAGATGCTGCCGGCGGGCCTGGCCACCGCGGTGGACAAGGCGCTGCTGGCCCGCATCGGCGACGCGTTCCTGGCGCTGCCGGAGGGTTTCACCGCCCACCCGCGGGTGCAGCCGGTACTGGAGAAGCGCCGGGAGATGGCCTACGAGGGCAAGATCGACTGGGCCTTCGCCGAACTGCTGGCGCTGGGCTCGCTGGTGGCCGAGGGCAAGCTGGTGCGGCTGTCCGGGCAGGACACCCGGCGCGGCACCTTCTCGCAACGGCACTCGGTGATCATCGACCGCAACACCGGCGAGGAGTTCACCCCGCTGCAGTTGCTGGCGACCAACCCCGACGGCACCCCGACCGGCGGCAAATTCCTGGTGTACGACTCCCCGCTGTCGGAGTACGCGGCCGTCGGCTTCGAGTACGGCTACACCGTCGGCAACCCCGACGCCCTGGTGCTGTGGGAGGCGCAGTTCGGCGACTTCGTCAACGGCGCGCAGTCGATCATCGACGAGTTCATCAGCTCCGGCGAGGCCAAGTGGGGTCAGCTGTCCAACGTGGTGCTGTTGCTGCCGCACGGGCACGAGGGCCAGGGCCCCGACCACACCTCGGCGCGCATCGAGCGCTTCCTGCAGCTGTGGGCGGAGGGGTCGATGACGATCGCGATGCCGTCCACCCCGTCCAACTACTTCCACCTATTGCGCCGGCACGCCCTGGACGGGATCAAGCGGCCGCTGATCGTGTTCACCCCGAAGTCGATGCTGCGCAACAAGGCCGCGGTCAGCGACATCAAGGACTTCACCGAGATCAAGTTCCGCTCGGTGCTCGAGGAGCCGACCTACGAGGACGGCATCGGCGATCGCGGCAAGGTCAGCCGGGTGCTGTTGACCAGCGGCAAGCTCTACTACGAGCTGGTCGCGCGCAAGAACAAGGACGACCGCGACGACGTGGCGATCGTGCGGATCGAACAGCTGGCCCCGCTGCCCAAGCGCCGGCTGGGCGAGACGCTGGACCGCTACCCGAACGTGCGCGAGTACTTCTGGGTGCAGGAGGAGCCGGCCAACCAGGGGGCCTGGCCGCGATTCGGCCTGGAGCTGCCCGAGCTGCTGCCCGACAAGCTGACCGGGCTCAAGCGGATTTCCCGCCGGGCGATGTCGGCGCCGTCGTCGGGCTCGTCGAAGGTGCACGCCGTCGAGCAGCAGGAGATCATCGACACCGCCTTCGCCTGAGGCGTCGACGGGTCCTCAGTGTCACGCCAGCGTGGCGCTCGGGGCCCGGCGCCACGCTGGCGTGACGCTCGGCGAGGCGGGCGGAGGCGACGTTCGCACCCGAGGACAGCGGTACCCCGGGTACCGGCTAGCCTCGACGTGAACCAACACGAGGGAGGCCGCTCATGCAGGGGTTCGCCGGCAAGGTCGCCGTGGTCACCGGCGCGGGATCGGGAATCGGGCAGGCGCTGGCCGTCGAGCTGGCCCGCTCGGGCGCCAAGGTGGCGATCAGCGACGTCGACCTCGAAGGCCTGGCCCACACCGAGGAACAGCTGAAGGCGATCGGCGCGCAGTACAAGGCCGATCGGCTCGACGTGACCGAGCGCGAGGCGTTCCTGGCCTACGCCGACGCGGTCAAGGAGCACTTCGGCAAGGTCAACCAGATCTACAACAACGCCGGCATCGCCTTCACCGGCGACGTCGAGGTCAGCCAGTTCAAGGACATCGAACGGGTGATGGACGTCGACTTCTGGGGCGTGGTCAACGGCACCAAGGCGTTCCTGCCGCACCTGATCGCCTCCGGCGACGGACATGTCGTCAACGTCTCCAGCGTGTTCGGCCTGTTCTCGGTGCCGGGCCAGGCGGCCTACAACTCGGCCAAGTTCGCCGTCCGCGGCTTCACCGAGGCGCTGCGCCAGGAGATGGCCGCGGCCGGTCACCCGGTGGCGGTGACGACCGTGCACCCCGGCGGCATTAAGACCGCGATCGCCCGCAACGCCACCGCGGCCGAGGGCCTCGACCAGGCCGAGCTGGCCAAGCTGTTCGACAAGCGGCTGGCCAAGACCACACCGCAGCGCGCCGCCCAGATCATCCTGGACGCGGTGCGCAAGAAGAAGGCGCGGGTGCTGGTCGGCTCGGACGCCAAGGCGCTCGACATCCTGGTGCGGCTGACCGGTTCGGGCTACCAGCGGCTGTTCGGGCCGGTCATGAGCCGGCTGCTGCCCAACTGATCACGAGACCCCCTATAGCCAGCATCGCTGGCAGCGATTACCGTCAAGCGGTCAAACCTGCTCGAGGGAGTGTGGCATGCAAGGGTTCGCCGGCAAGGTCGCCGTGGTCACCGGCGCCGGATCGGGCATCGGGCAGGCGCTGGCGGTGGAGCTGGGCCGGGCCGGGGCCAAGCTGGCGATCAGCGACGTGGACACCGCGGGGCTGGCGCAGACGGCGGAGCAGCTTGCCGCGATCGGCGCGCCGGTCAAGGCGGATCGGCTCGACGTGACCGAGCGCGAGGCGTTCCTGGCCTACGCCGACGCGGTCAACGAGCATTACGGCCGGGTCAACCAGATCTACAACAACGCCGGCATCACGTTCATCGGCTCCATCGAGGACAGCCGGTTCAAGGACATCGAACGGGTGGTCGACGTCGACTTCTGGGGCGTCGTCAACGGCACCAAGGCGTTCCTGCCCCACCTGATCGCCTCCGGCGACGGGCACGTCATCAACATCTCCAGCGCGCTCGGCCTGTTCTCGGCGCCCGGGCAGGCGGCCTACGTGTCGGCCAAGTTCGCCGTCCGCGGCTTCACCGAGGCGCTGCATCAAGAGATGCTGCGCGCCGGTCACCCGGTCCGGGTCACCACGGTGCACCCCGGCGGCATCAAAACCGCGTTCGCCCGCAACGCCACCGGTGTCGAGGGCCTCGACCACGCCGAGCTGGCCAGCCTGTTCGAGGAACAGCAGGCCAAGACGACGCCGCAGCGCGCCGCCCAGCTCATCCTGGACGGGGTGCGCCGCAACAAGGCCCGGGTGCTGGTCGGCCCCGACGTCAAGGCCATGGACCTGCTGGTGCGGGCGGCCGGCCCCAACTACGAGCGGCTGCTGGCCGGCCCGGTGATGGGCCGGGTCAAGGAGTTCGTGACCCGGTTGCTGCCCAAGCGTTAACGCCCGAGCGGGTGTTCGGCCAGCCAGCCGCCGGCCACCGCCTGCGGGTCGGCGCCGGTGTCCACCTGCCGGCGCATGTCGACCAGCGCCGCGGTGTCCAGCACGCCGGCCACTTCGTTGATCGCCAACAACTGCCGCTCGCTGAGCGCGTTGCGCCGGTACAGCGGCACCACGTTCTCGGCCCGGATCAGCGCGGGCTTGGCGTCGGCCAGCGCCACCAGGTCGGCGGGCGTCCTCGGATCGGCCGTCGTCGTCCACCCCGCGGTCAGCCGCCCCGCCCGCACCGCGGCGAACATCGTTGCGCCATCCGGGAATTCGCGCGGGGCAGCCAACCGGCAGCTGCCGACCGCCGGCGGCGCGGGGCGCCCGGCCACGGCCCCGACGACCAGGCTGTCGCAGTGCCGCGGCAACGTGCTCAGGTCCGCGCTGACGTCGCTGCCGCCCCACGCCTGGGCGGTGGCGCGGCTCACCAGCAACACGGGCTTGTCCTCGGCGGCCGTCGTGTAGTCGCCGGCCACGATGCCCTCGGGCAGGGCGGCGATCATCGCGCGGTACACGTCCTTGTCCGACATGGCCGTCGCGCCGGGCTGCAACGCCTGCAACACCCGTCCGGTGAAGGCGGGGACGACGGTGAACGCGCCCGAATCCAGTTGGGCTGTCGGGTCACCGGCCGTCGCGGGCCGCGCGGCGAAACCGTAGGACCGCAGCGCGGCGACGTAGATGCCGGCCAGCAGCGTCGAGGAGGCGTCGGGCCGCGAGCCCACCACCACCTCGGCGCGGGCGCGACGGTCGCCGGTGTCGGTCGTGCAGCCGGTGACGGCGAGTAGGGCGGTCAGCAGCGGCGCGACCAGCCTGCCGATTCTCACCCGGCGGGAGCGTCGGAAACTTCTGTGGCCAGCGCCACCGCGGTGGCGACCGCGTCCCCGACCCGGGCGTCCAGCGGGCTGGGCACGATCCGATCGGGCGCGAGGTCGTCGCTGACGACGGAGAAGATCGCCTCGGCCGCGGCGACCATCATCTTCTCGGTGATCCGGCGGGCACCGGCCTCCAGCGCGCCGCGGAACACCCCGGGGAACGCCAGCACGTTGTTGATCTGGTTGGGGAAATCGCTGCGCCCGGTGGCCACCACGGTGGCGTACTTCGCCGCGATCTGCGGATGGATCTCCGGGTCGGGGTTGGACAGCGCGAACACGATCCCGTTGGGCGCCATAGCCGCGATCATCTCCTCAGGCACCACACCCCCCGACAGCCCCAGGAACACGTCGGCGCCGCGGATCGCCTCGGCCAGGCTGCCGGTCAGGCCGGCCGGGTTGGTGCGCCGCGCCAACGCCGCCTTGACGTCGTTCATGTCGTCGCGGCCGGCGTGCAGGATCCCCCGCGAGTCGAGCACGGTGATGTCCGAAACACCCATCGCCATAAGGAGATTGGTGCACGCGACGCCGGCCGCCCCGGCTCCCGACACCACCACCTTCAGCGAGCTCATGTCCCGGCCCAGCAGCTTGCTTGCCCCCATCAGGGCGGCCAGCACGACGATCGCGGTGCCGTGCTGGTCGTCGTGCATCACCGGGCAGTCCAGCGCCTCGATGAGTCGGCGTTCGATCTCGAAGCAGCGCGGCGCGGAGATGTCCTCGAGGTTGACGGCGCCGAAGGTGGGGCGCAGCCGCACCAGGGTCTCCACGATCTCGTCGGGATCCTTGGTGTCCAGCACGATCGGGATGGCGTTCAGCCCGCCGTACGCCTGGAACAGGGCGCACTTGCCCTCCATCACCGGCAGCGACGCCGCGGGACCGATGTCGCCCAGGCCGAGCACCGCGCTGCCGTCGCTGACCACGGCCACCAGCCGGTTGGCCCAGGTGTAGTGCGCCGCTTGACGGTGGTCGGCGGCGATCGCCCGGCTGACCTGTGCCACGCCCGGGGTGTAGGCGATCGACAGCGCGCGCTGGGTGTCCAGCGGGGAGGTCAGGCTGACCGACAGCTTGCCGCCGACGTGTGCCGCGAAGATCTCGGCGTCCGTGATCGCGCCCTGCTCGGCGCGACTCTGTATCGATTCAAGCAATTCGGACACGCGCTTCAGGGTAAGGGCTACCCATAAGTAGTCCTAATTGCCCACGTCGGTCTCAGATCAGGCCGAGCTGGGTCACCGCGTTGCGCTCGTCGGCGAGCTCGGCGGTGGTCTTGTCGATCCGGCTGCGGGAGAACTCGTCGATCTCCAGGCCCTGCACGATGGTCCAGTCGCCGTCCTTGGTGGTCACCGGGAACGACGAGATCAGCCCCTCCGGCACGCCGTAGGAGCCGTCGGAAATGACGGCCATGGAGACCCAGTCGCCCGCCGGGGTGCCCAGCAGCCAGTCGCGGGCGGCGTCGGTGGTCGCCGAGGCGGCCGACGCGGCCGAGGAGGCGCCCCGCGCGTCGATGATGGCCGCGCCGCGCTTGGCCACGGTCGGGATGAAGTCGTTCTCGATCCAGTTCTGGTCACCCACCACCTCGGCCGCGTTCTTACCCTTGACCTCGGCGTGGAAGATGTCAGGGTACTGGGTGGCGGAGTGGTTGCCCCAGATCGTCATCTTTGTGATGTCGGTGACCTTGGCGCCGGTCTTTTTGGCCAGCTGCGAGATGGCCCGGTTGTGGTCCAGGCGGGTCAGCGCCGAGAACCGCTCGCGCGGGATGTCCGGGGCGTTGCTCATCGCGATCAACGCGTTGGTGTTGGCCGGGTTGCCGGTCACGCCGACGCGGATGTCGTCGGCGGCCACCTCGTTGAGCGCCTTGCCCTGCGCGGTGAAGATCGCGCCGTTGGCCTCCAGCAGGTCGCTGCGCTCCATGCCCGGGCCGCGCGGCCGCGCGCCGACCAGCAGCGCGAGGTTGGCGCCGTCGAAGATCTTGTTCGGGTCGGCGCCGATCTCGACGCCGGACAGCAGCGGGAAGGCGCAGTCGTCGAGTTCCATCACGACGCCCTCGAGCGCCTTGAGCGCGGGCTCGATCTCGAGCAGACGCAGTTCGATCGGGCGGTCGGGGCCCAGCAACGAGCCGCTGGCCAGGCGGAACAACAGGCTGTAGCCGATCTGGCCGGCGGCGCCGGTGACGGCAACCTTGAGAGGACTTGCGCTCACGTCGATGTACCCCTTGTGTGGAGAAGTTCGTGCAGATTCGGGTTCCGCTCGAAACTAGCGCACCCTTCTTTGCCGCCGATCTCCGGTCCGCTACCAGGGCTTTCCGCCGCGCGATCGTCACGCCGGCCGGCGCCGGGACGCGTAGCATGAGCACCGCCTGGTCTGACCTGCGCTGCGTGGGAGGTGGATGTGTTCCAGGGATTCGACGCATTGCCCGAAGTGCTTCGGCCCATCGCCCACCAACCGCACCCGCAGCCGGCGCCCGCGGCCCCGCCGGCCCGCGCGACGCTGGTCGACTGCGCGGTGTACGACGACGGGAACCGGCTGCCCGGTGTGTTCGGTTACGCCGACGCCCTGGACAAGGTCCGCGAGATCGAATCCCAGGGGCGCGAGGGATTCGTCTGGGTCGGCCTGCGCGAACCGAACCAGACCGAAATGCAGGAAGTGGCAGACGTTTTCGGGCTGCACGCGCTGGCCGTCGAGGACGCGGTGTGCGCCCATCAGCGGCCCAAGGTGGAGCGCTACGACGACACACTGTTTCTGGTGCTCAAGACCGTCAACTACGTGCCGCACGAATCGGTGGTGCTGGCCCGCGAGATCGTCGAGACCGGCGAGATCATGGTGTTCGTTGGCCGCGATTTCGTGGTGACCGTCCGGCACGGCGAACACGGCGGGCTGTCCGAGGTGCGCAAGCGGATGGACGGCGACCCCGAGCAGATGCGGCTGGGCCCGTTCGCGGTGATGCACGCGATCGCCGACCACGTGGTCGATCACTATCTCGAGGTGAGCAGCTTGATGCTCGCCGACATCGACAGCATCGAGGGGTTGGCGTTCGCCCCGGGCAGCAAGATCGACGTCGAACCGATCTATCTGCTCAAGCGCGAGGTCGTCGAACTGCGCCGCTGCGTCAACCCGCTGTCGTCGGCGTTTCACCGGATCCAGACCGAGAACAAGGACGTGATCTCCAAGGAGGTGCGCCGCTATCTGCGCGACGTCGCCGATCACCACTCCGAGGCCGCCGACCAGATCGCCAGCTACGACGACATGCTCAACTCGCTGATCCAGGCGGCCCTGGCCCGGGTGGGGATGCAGCAGAACAACGACATGCGCAAGATGGCGGCCTGGGCCGGCATTCTGGCGGTGCCGACCATGATCGCCGCCATTTACGGGATGAACTTCCATTTCATGCCCGAGCTCAACTGGACCTGGGGATACCCGGCGGTGATGGCGGGCATGGCCGTCGTCTGCCTGGTGCTGTACTTCCAGTTCCGCAACCGCAACTGGCTGTAGCGCTCGCTTTTTCCCGCGAGTTCCTCCGGGAAACGGCAGCGGTCAATTCGGCTGGGCGGCGGGGCGATTCGGGTCCAGCACGTCGACGCCGTCGTTGTCCCACGCCTGCCGCATCGCCTCCGCGCCCTTCAGCCGCACCCACGCCGCTTCCGTGGCGGTGATGGGGGTCGCCGACAGGAATTGCACCGGGTCGCGCGGCGGCGGCAGCGGCAGATCGGGAATGTCGCTGCGGCCCAACAGCACTGCCGTGAACGGCACCCGGGCCGACGGCGACGCCCACAGCGGCGAGCCCAGGTCGATCAGCGCGCCGGCGACCAGCACCGCGCCCTCGACGGCCGGGGATGCCGCCAGGATCGCCAGGCTCTTTGCGATGCCGGTGACCGGGCCGGGATCGCGTAGTCGCAGCACGATCTCGGCGCGCGGTCCGCGCACCGGGTCGGCGATCTCGGCCGTCGGTTCGGTCATCGGATGACGCGAGCAGCCCAGCGAGACGTAGTGCACCAGCCCGTCGGCCGTGCGGAACCGCAGCACCTCGATGGTTTCGGTACCCAGGAATGTCACGCTGGCCGAATCTGGCTCGTCGCCGCCGAAGTGCGCCCGCACGTGCGCGCGCACCGGCTCCAGGGCCTGGCTCACGGCGAGCCGGACGGCGCGACGGTCAGGTTCACCCCGGAGTCGGCGTCGAAGACCATCAGCTTCGTCGTGTCCAGCGCCAACTCGACCGTCTGGCCGATGGCCGCTTTGGATTCGGCGGGAACCCTTGCCACGAACTGGTTTTCGTGTGCATCCGCCTCGGCGGCCAGTTCGTCCAATTGGGTCGAGTGCGCGGCCCACGCCGCGGTGGAGAAGTACACGTACTTGTCGGCGCCCAGCGACTCGACCATGTCGACCTTGACCTCGAAGGTCAGCGCCCTGATCCGCTGGTAGCCGCCGATCAGCGCGGCGTCGGACAGGTGTTCGGGTCGCGCGCCGACGATGATGTTGTCCGGCTCGGGATGCTCGGCGATCACCTGTTGAACTTCCGGTGTCAGCATCACCTCGCCGAAGGGCAGCTTCAGCCCGATCGGCGTCAGCGTGGCGGGGAAGAAATTCATCGCCGGCGAGCCGATGAAGCCGGCGACGAACAGGTTGGCCGGGTTCTCGTACAGCTCGTCGGGGGTGCCGATCTGTTGTGCCACACCGGAATGCATCACCACCACGCGGTCACCCAGGGTCATGGCCTCGGTCTGGTCGTGGGTGACGTAGACCGTGGTGGTGCCCAGCCGCTTCTGCAGCCGGGCAATCTCGCCGCGCATCTGCACCCGCAGTTTGGCATCCAGGTTGGACAGCGGCTCGTCCATCAGGAACGCCTTCGGGTGCCGCACGATGGCCCGGCCCATCGCCACCCGCTGCCGCTGTCCGCCGGACAGCTGCGACGGCTTGCGGTCCAGAAAGTCGGTCAGGTCAAGGATTTTGGCCGTCTCGGCGACCTTCTGGGCGATCTCGGGCTTCTTCATCTTGGCCAGTGTCAACGGAAACGCGATGTTTTGGCGCACCGTCATGTGCGGGTATAGCGCATAGGACTGGAACACCATGGCGATATCGCGGTCCTTGGGCGCCTTCTCGTTCACCCGTTCGCCGCCGATGCGCAGCTCGCCGGATGAGATATCTTCAAGCCCGGCAATCATATTCAAGGTCGTGGTCTTGCCGCAGCCGGACGGGCCGACCAGGATCAGGAACTCGCCGTCGGCGATGGTGAGGTTGAGGTCGCGCACCGCCGTCGCGCCGTCCGGGTAGCTCTTGCTGACATGGTCCAGCACAATCTCGGCCATCGAGTCATCCCTTCACAGCGCCAGAGGTCAGCCCGGCGACGATCCGTCGTTGGAAGATTAGAACAAACAAGACGATGGGGACGGTGATCACCACGGCCCCGGCCGCGATCGATCCGGTCGGCTCCTCGAACTGTGAACTGCCGCTGAAGCTCACGATCGCCACCGGCGCGGTGATGGCCGCCTTGGTGGCGGTCAGGGTCAGCGCCAGCAGCAGATCGTTCCAGGCGAAGATGAACACCAGGATCGCCGCGGTCACCACGCCCGGCGCCGCCAGCGGCACGATCACCTTCCGGAACGCCTGCGCCGGCGTGGCGCCGTCGATTTTCGCTGCCTTCTCCAAATCCCATGGGATCTCCCGGAAGAACGCCGACAACGTGTAGATCGCCAGCGGCAGCGCAAAGGTGATGTACGGCAGGATCAAACCCGGCCAGGTGTCGAACAGGCCGAGGAAGCGTTCGATGTTGAACAGCGGCGTGACCAGCGAGATCGCCGGGAACATGGTGATCAGCAGGGTGGCCCCGATCAGCAGCCGCTTGCCGGGAAGGTCCAGCCGGGCCACGGCGTAGGCGGCCATGGCGCCGAGCAGCACCGCGACCGCGGTGGTGATCAGCCCGATCCCGACGGAGTTGATCAGCGCCGAGCTGAAGAAGTCGCCGCGGAAGATGCCGCGATAGTTTTCCAGCGATATCGCCGACGGAATCAGCTTGCCGTCCTTGACCGTTGACGTCGGCTTCAGCGACAGGCTGAAGATCCACAACACCGGAAGCAGCGCATACACCACCACCAGCGTGTCGATCACGGCCCAGAGCACCGTGCGACGCGCGGCGGTTCGGTTAACGGCCATCGACGTCACCACCGGGGGCTGCCGCACCGAAGACCTTGACGAAAACCAGCGCGATCAGGCCCACGCATCCGAAGATCAGCACGCTGATCGCCGAGCCCAGCCCCACGTTGAAACCCTTGAACAGGTTGTCGTAGCCCAGCATCGACACCGAACCGGTGTTGTTGGCGCCGTTGGTCAAAACGTAGATGTTGTCGAAAATTCGGAAGGCGTCCAGGGTTCGGAACAACAGCGCGACCACCACCGCCGGCTTGATGATCGGCAGGGTGACGCGGGTCAGCCGCCGCCAGGCGCCGGCGCCGTCCACCTGGGCCGCCTTGAGCAGGTCCTCGGGCACCAGCGCCAGACCGGCCAGCAGCAGCAGCGACATGAACGGGGTCGTCTTCCAGACCTCGGCGAGCACGACGATTGCCAGCGACGGGATCTGGGCGGTCAGCGGGGCGCTGCCGTGCGGCAGCAGGTTGGCCAGATAGCCGGTTCCGGGCGTCCAGGCGTAGTACCAGCTGTAGGACGCGACCGCGGTGACGATGCCGTACGGGATCAGCACCGCGGTGCGCACCAGGCCCTTGCCGACCAGGGTGCGGTGCATCACCAGCGCCAGCGCCAGGCCCAGCACGAATTCGGCGGACACCGAGACCACGGTGATGCCCAGCGTCACCGCCAGCGCGGTCCACCAATACCGGTCGCTGAGGATGGTCGCGTAATTGCTCAGGCCGACGAACGCGGTGTCGTGCGGAGCCGCAAGGTTGTTGCGCTGCAAGCTCAACCACACCGCATAGCCGATCGGGTAGGCCGTCACCGCCAGCATCAGAATCGCCGCCGGCGCAACCAGCACAAGCGCCAGCCGCTGTTCGGATGTCCGGCCCAGCACGCTCGGCGCGGCGGAAGATGTTGGGGTAGGGCGTGTTTCGCCGAGGGTGGCCGTCACGGCAGCAGCCCCTTCCCGTCGACGGCCTTTTGCACCTCGACGCTGAGCTGGTCGGCGGTGCGCTCCGGGTCGATCCCGGTGATCGGGCTCAGCGTCGCGGCGAGCCGGATGGACACCGTCTGATAGACGGGCGTGGCCGGTCGCACCGCGGCGTCGGTGAGCTGGCGGCGGATGATGGTGTACATCGGGTACTTGGTCTGGAACTGCGGGTCGGAGTACAGCGAGGTGCGCACCGGCGGCAGGCCGCCCTGGATCGCCACATACTTCTGATGCTGCAGGCTGCGCACGCAGCGGATGGCTTCGAACGCCTCGGCCCGGTGGCGGGTGGTGCTGGCCACCGCCAGGTTGGCCCCGCCGATGGTCACCTTGGCCGGAAGGCCCGGCGCCGCACCGGGATACGGCGCGAAGCCGAAGACCTTCTGGCTGGCCTGGTAGGCGATGCGGTATTGCTCGTCGGTGGGCACGAAGATGCCGACGTCGTTGATGCTGCCGGCCAACCTCGGGTCCCGGTTCAGCGGCAGGAAGGGCACGCCGCCCTTCACCGCGTTGTCCAGCATCGAGGCCAGCGCGTAGGGCCAGTTGACGGCCAGGGCGGCGCGGCCCTGTTCGACGGCCAGCCGCGCGGTGCCCTCGTCGGTGCGGGTGATCGAGGGATCGGCGCCGGGGGCGGTCGCCACCGACTTGAGGATGCGCAGCGCGTTGACGGTGGCCGCCCGGTGCGCCGGGGTGTCGGTCAGCGTGACGCGGCGGCCGTCCTCGGAGAGCACCCGCCCGCCGCCGCTGGCCAGCAACGTGTTGAACCAGACCACCAGGCCTTCGCCCTCGTTGGCCTGCACCGCGATCCAGCTGGGCTGACCCGCGGCGTGCAGCCGGGCCGCCTCGGTCACCACGGCGTCCCAGGTCCGCGGCGGCTGAGGCACCAAATCCGGCCGGTACCACAGCAATTGGGTGTTCGTCGTGACGGGCGCGGCGAACAGCCTGTCGTGCCAGCGCGCGGTGGACAGCGGGCCGGGCAAGGTGTCCACGGTCGCGTCGGCTTCGGCGCGGGCCGC
Source organism: Mycobacterium timonense (assembly GCF_025821985.1). Classification (NCBI taxonomy): domain Bacteria; kingdom Bacillati; phylum Actinomycetota; class Actinomycetes; order Mycobacteriales; family Mycobacteriaceae; genus Mycobacterium; species Mycobacterium timonense. Next base: position 52,877 of record NZ_JACKSY010000080.1, read on the forward strand.
GGGGTCGTCGGACAACGGCAGCGCCCAGCCCGCCTCGGCGAACTCCGCGGTCCACACCACGTCCAGCGACATGATGTCCAGCGTGCGGTCGCGACCGGTCAGCCGACGGGCCAGCTGCAACCGCTGCTCGCCCGGGGCCCGGGGCAGGCTGATCTGTTGAATGGCGAAGCGACCGCCGAACTGCCTGGTGCAATCCTGGGCGATCGCGGCGAACGTGGCGCCGTCGGTGGCCGTGGTGTAGAAGCTGATCACCAGCCCGCGCGGCCCGGCGGCGCACGCCGACGACGCCGCGGCGATGGTGAGTGTCGCCAGCGCGACCGCGCCTGCCCGGCGTACGCGCCCACGACCGATCACCACTTGTTCACACCTCTCGTGCGCGCCTCAAATCGCCAAGCGCGCCAACAGGTCCCGCGCCTTCTCCGCATTCTGCGGATCGCAGAGCACGTCGTAGCGGCCCGCCACCAGCTGCATGGTCGAGCTGAAATCCCTTGTGCCACGGGCCATCGAGTAAGGAACGGCGGAGGTGATCAACCCGAAGAACACACCGGCGACCAGACCGGTGGCCAGCGCCCCCCACGGGTTGGGGCTGAAGAATCCGAGCACCAGCCCGATGAACAAACCCAGCCATGCCCCGCTCAGCACGCCACCGCCGAGCACCTTGGGCCAGGTCAGCCGGCCGGTCACCCGTTCCACCTGCATCAGGTCGACCCCGACGATGGTGACCTGCTGGACCGGGAACTGCTGGTCGGACAGGTAGTCGACGGCACGCTGCGCCTCGGCGTAGGTGGGATAGGAGCCGACGGGCCAGCCCCGGGGCGGTGTCGGCAGACCGGGCACGCCGCGGCGACCGCCCGCGCCGGGGGGTGGCGCGCCGGGAACCTGCCCGGGCTGGAAAGGACTAGTCATCGCCGCTCATTCTCCTCCGCCTCGACCGTCGTTTCATCTCAGGTCCTCCCCAGCCTATCCAGCCGGTCCAGCCGGCCAACGGATGCCACCTGCGGAAACACCGCGCGCCGCGCGCCGGGCTTCGGCGCCGCAACCGCCGGTCGCGGATGGGTTAGGTTGAACACCATGACGGCTCCCGGCGGCGGCTTCGGCGAGAGCGCCCAACACGACCACCACGGCGACCAGGCCCACGGCGACAAGCCCAACGACGACGCAACCTCGGCGCCGCACGCCCAGCCGGCCCCGTGGGAACCGCCCGCCGGCTCCGTGCCCCCGCCCTACCCACCGCCGGGCTATCCGGCCGACTACCCACCCGGCTATCCGCCCCCGTACCCGCCGCCGGCTCCGTCCCCGGTTCCGCCGCCCCCGCCCGGGTACGGGCCGCCGCCCCCGCCGGGCTACGGGCCGCCCGGATACCCGGGTGGCTACTACCCCGGTCCGGATTACGGTGGCTACCCGCCCCAGCCGCCGCTGCTCGGCGGGCAGCCCGGGACCAACGGTTTGGCGATCGCCTCGCTCATCGCGTCGTTCACCGGCCTGCTGTGCGGCATCGGCTCGGTCGTGGCCATCGTGCTGGGCGCGATCGCCCTCGACCAGATCAAGCGGACCCGCCAGGACGGCTTCGGCCTGGCCGTCGCCGGCATCGTCATCGGAATCGCCACCCTGGTGGTGACTTTGGTGGTCGTGCTGTTCGCCTTGCACACCCACTAGGTGCGCTCGGCCATCGAACCGGCAGCTGCCTAGGCTCTACTGGCATGGGATCGGTCAACAGGGTGTACATCGCGCGGCTGGCGCGGATGCTGGTGCTGGGCCCGCTCGGCGAATCCGTCGGCCGGGTCCGCGACGTGGTGATCAGCATCAGCATCGTCCGCCAGCAACCGCGGGTGCTGGGGCTGGTCGTCGACCTGGCGACGCGGCGCAGCATCTTCATCCCGATCCTGCGGGTGGCCGCCATCGACCCCAACGCCGTGACGCTGAGCACCGGCAGCGTGTCGCTGCGTCATTTCGAGCAGCGGCCCGGGGAGGTGCTGGCGATAGGTCAGGTGCTCGACACCGTGGTCAAGGTCAACGACCCCGAACTGCCGGAGCTGGCCGGCGTCGACGTGGTGGTGACCGACCTGGGCATCGAGCAGACCCGGACGCGGGACTGGATGGTCACCCGGGTCGCGGTGCGCCCGCAGCGACGGCTGCGCCGGCGCGGCCCGGTGCACGTGGTGGACTGGCGCAACGTGCAGGGCCTGACCCCGTCCGCGCTGGCGCTGCCCGGCCAGGCCGTCGCGCAGCTGCTCGAACAGTTCGAGGGCCGCAAGCCCGTCGACGTCGCCGACGCCATCCGCGGACTCCCGCCCAAGCGCCGCTACGAGGTGCTCAAGGCGCTCAACGACGACCGGCTGGCCGACATCCTGCAGGAGCTGCCCGAACTCGACCAGGCCGAGGTGCTCTCGCAGCTGGGGACCGAACGGTCGGCCGACGTGCTCGAGGAGATGGATCCCGACGACGCCGCCGACCTGCTCGGGGTGCTCAATCCGACCGACGCCGAGATGCTGCTGAAACGGATGGACCCCGGCGATTCGGCCTCGGTGCGCCGCCTACTCACCCACTCCCCCGACACCGCGGGCGGCCTGATGACGTCCAACCCGGTGGTGCTCACCCCGGACACCGCGGTCGCCGAGGCGCTGGCCCGGGCCCGCGATCCCGATCTGACCGCCGCGCTGTCGTCCATGGTGTTCGTGGTGCGCCCGCCCACGGCCACCCCCACCGGCCGCTACCTGGGCTGTGTGCCGTTGCAGCGGCTGCTGCGCGAGGCGCCGGCCGAGCTGGTCGGCGGGATCGTCGACAGCGACCTGCTGACGCTGCGGCCGGAGACGCCGCTGGTCGCGGTGACCCGCTACCTGGCCGCATACAACCTGGTGTGCGGCCCCGTGGTCGACGACGAGAACCACCTGCTGGGCGCGGTGACCGTGGACGACCTGCTCGATCACCTGCTGCCGCCGGACTGGCGGGTGGACATGCAGGAACTCGACACCGCCGGCCGGCTCGAGGGACTGGGAGGATCCGGGTGAGCAAATCCACGGCTGTGCGCCGGCTGTACACGCCGCGGACATCGCGCCGGTACTCGCCGCGGCTGGATCCCGAGACCGTCGGGCAGATCACCGAGTCGATCGCGCGCTTCTTCGGCACCGGCCGGTACCTGCTGCTGCAGACCATCGTGGTGGCGGTGTGGATCGTGGTGAACGTGTTCGCGGTGCGACTGCGCTGGGATCCCTATCCGTTCATCCTGCTGAACCTGGCGTTCTCCACCCAGGCCGCCTACGCGGCGCCGCTGATCCTGTTGGCGCAGAACCGGCAGGAGAACCGCGACCGGGTGGCGCTCGAAGAGGACCGCCGTCGCGCCGCCCAGACCAAGGCCGACACCGAATACCTGGCCCGCGAGCTGGCCGCGGTGCGGCTGGCCGTCGGCGAGGTGGTGACGCGGGAGTACCTGCGCCACGAGCTCGACGACCTGCGTGAACTGCTCGCCGAGCTGCGGCCCCAAAGCGCCGACGGCGAGCCGGTTTCCGGCGCCGACAACCGGGAGCAGACGGCTAAGAAATCCAGGTGAGAACCGGTCAAACCATTGCGCCACTCGCGTCACAAGAGTTATGTATGGTGATCTGGTTCACCGAGCTAACAGAAAGTAACGCCCAGCTCACACCTAGGACGGTCGAGTGCGCATAGGGGGAAGCCGGGGTGCAGACCCGGCCGCCGCGACTGTGCGGCAGCGAGCACTTCGGAACACGCGCAAGCCGATATTCGGCATCGCCATGATCACTCCCTTGGTCTTCGCGGGTGCGGTCAGCGCGACGGGCCCGTCGCTTCCGGTGCGAACGCCCCCCGTGCACGCCGCCGTCACCCCGGTGGCCGCCGTCTCGCCGACCTTCCCCGACCTCACCGGGCCCGCCGTCGTCGCGATCGACCGCGGCCCCACCGCCTTTCACGTCGCCGAGCCGGCACTGTCCGCCCCGCCGCCGGCCGCGATCGTCAACGCGCCTGGGGCGCTTGGCATTCCGAGCATCGCGCTGGCCGCCTACCGCAATGCCGAGCAGAAGATGGCCGTCGCCGCCCCGGGCTGCGGCGTGAGCTGGAACCTGCTGGCCGGGATCGGGCGCATCGAATCGGGCCACGCGGGCGGCGGCGCGGTCGACGCGCGCGGCACCGCGATCACCCCGATCTACGGCCCGTCGCTGGACGGCACCCTGCCCGGCAACGAGGTCATCATCCAGAGCGCCGCCGGCAACCGGGTCACCTACGCGCGCGCCATGGGGCCGATGCAGTTCCTGCCGGGAACCTGGGCGCGCTACGCCTCCGACGGCAAGGGCGACGGCGTGGCCGACCCGCAGAACCTGTTCGACTCCACCCTGGCGGCCGCGCGCTACCTGTGCAGCGGCGGGCTCAACCTGCGTGACCAGTCGCAGGTGCTGACCGCGATCCTGCGCTACAACAACTCGATGCCCTACGCGCAGAACGTACTGGGCTGGGCGGCGGCCTATGCGACCGGCGTCGTCCCGGTCGACCTGCCGCCGATGACCGGGCCGCCGCCGCCGCTGGGCGATGCGCACCTCGAGCACCCCGAAGGGCTCGGGCCCAACCTGCCGATGAACATCAACGGCCTGCCGCTGGACGACCCGCTGGCCCGAGTGCCGCTGATCGACCTGAGCAGCCCCGCGCTCGGCAGCCCGCAGCCGATGTTCCCGTGGATGACGCCCACCCCGCAGCAGGCGCCGACCCAGGTTCCCGGGTGCACGGTGATCTGCATCAGCTCGCAGGGCCCCCCGCCGGCCGGCCCGCCCCCGTTCGGCGCCCCGCCGCCGTTCGCGCCGCCGCCGTCCGGACCGCCACCGTTCGCGCCGCCGCCCCCGGATGCCGGGCCCGTCCCCGCGCCCCCGGCCGGAGTGGCACCGCAAGCCGCGCCGGCGCCCCCGGCCGGAGCCGCACCGCAAGCGCCGTCGCCCAAGTCGGCCGGCCCCGCGCCGAACGCGCCGAAGAAGCCGGGCCCGGCCTAGCCGGCCCGCAGGGTCGCCGCCCGACGGCACCCGGCCACCCGCCTACACTCGGCGGTGATGTCCCGCCACGACTCCTCCGACTCAGCAGCCGACCTGAGCGCCGCCGTCCGCGCCGCCCTGGGCAAGGTGATCGACCCCGAACTGCGGCGTCCGATCACCGAACTCGGGATGGTCAAGAGCATCGACACCGAGCCCGACGGCGCGGTGCATGTCGCGATCTACCTGACCACCGCCGCGTGCCCGAAGAAGACCGAGATCAGCGACCGGGTCACCCGGGCGGTCGCCGACGTCCCGGGCACCGGCGCGATCAAGGTCACCCTGGACGTGATGAGCGACGAGCAGCGCACCGAGCTGCGCAAGCAGCTGCGCGGCGATGCCCGCGAGCCGGTTATCCCGTTCGCGCAACCGAATTCGCTGACCCGGGTCTACGCCGTCGCGTCCGGCAAGGGCGGGGTGGGAAAGTCCACCGTCACCGTCAACCTGGCCGCGGCGATGGCCGCCCGCGGCCTGTCGGTCGGCGTGCTGGACGCCGACATCCACGGCCATTCCATCCCGCGGATGATGGGCACCGCCGACCGGCCCACCCAGGTCGAGTCGATGATCCTGCCGCCCATCGCCCACGACGTGCGGGTCATCTCGATCGCCCAGTTCACCCAGGGAAACACCCCGGTCGTGTGGCGCGGCCCAATGCTGCACCGGGCGCTGCAGCAGTTCCTGGCCGACGTCTACTGGGGCGACCTGGACGTGCTGCTGCTCGACCTACCGCCGGGCACCGGTGACATCGCCATTTCGGTCGCCCAGCTGATTCCCAACGCCGAGATCCTGGTGGTGACGACGCCGCAGCTGGCCGCCGCCGAGGTCGCCGAGCGGGCCGGCAGCATCGCGCTGCAGACCCGCCAGCGGGTGGTCGGTGTGGTGGAGAACATGTCGGGGCTCACCCTGCCGGACGGCTCCACGCTGCAGGTGTTCGGCGAGGGCGGCGGCCAGCAGGTGGCCGAGCGGCTGTCCCGGGCGGTCGGCGCCGAGGTGCCGCTGCTAGGTCAGATCCCGCTGGACCCCGCGCTGGTGGAGGCGGGCGATTCCGGTACCCCGCTGGTGCTCAGCGCACCGGATTCGCCGGTGGGCAAGGCGCTGCGCGCGGTGGCCGACAGCCTATCGTCGCGCCGGCGCGGACTGGCCGGGGTGTCGCTGGGGCTCGACCCCACCCGGCGCTGACGGTTCAGGTGGCGTCGGCGTCGAACGGCGTCTGGCCGGGGCGGTGCGGCTCGGGCGGCGGCGCCGGGGCGGGCGGCGGCTGGGCCGCGGCGCCGTTGACCGGCCGGTCGAAGGCCCCGGTCAAGAACGAATCGTCGCCGTCCAACAGGTGCTTGGTCAGCGCCGCCCGCGGCGTCATCCCCCGCAGCTTCTGCAGCTCGCTGAGCGGGACGCGCAGATCGTCGAACTCGGGCCCGAGGTCCTCGCGCAACTGGGTGGTCACACCGCTGAGGTAGTCCCGCGCCTGGCGCAGGGCGTTCGACGTCCACCGGATGGCGCCCGGCAGCCGCTCCGGCCCGAGCACCACCAGGCCCACCACGACGAGGACCAGCATGTGCTCCCAGCTCAGACTGCCGAGCATCAGCTGCCGTCCGGGTCCGGCTTCACCGTCAGGGTGACGTGGCGGCCGTCGCGCACCACCTCGATCGGGGAATCCTGGCCGATGGTCAGCTGCCGCACCGCTACCACGAACTCGTCGGCGTCGGCGACCTTGCGGTTGCCCACCTTGACCACGACGTCGTTCTCCAGGACGCCGCCCTTCTGCGCGGGGCTGCCCGCCTTCACGTTGGCCACCTGCGCGCCGGAGGCGATCGCGTTGCTCACCGAGCGGGTGCTGACCCCCAGCGTCGGGTGCACGATCTTGCCGTCCCTGATCAAGGTCTGGGCGACCTCCTTGGCCTCGTTGATGGGGATCGCGAAGCCCAGCCCACTTGCGCTGTCGGACAACGACTTACCCGCGGTGTCGATGCCGATCACCTGGGAATCCATGTCGATCAGCGGGCCGCCGGAGTTGCCGTGGTTGATCGACGCGTCGGTCTGCACGGCGTCGATCACCGTGTCGGTGTCCGAGCCCTCCCCGGACAGCGGGACCGGTCGGTGCAGGGCGCTGACGATGCCGTGCGTCACGGTGCTGCGCAGCCCCAGCGGCGCGCCCGCGGCCAGCACCTCGTCGCCGACCCGCACCTTGTCGGAGTCACCGAGCCGGGCCACCGACAGATTGTCGACGTTGTCCACCTTCAGCACGGCCAGGTCGGTCTTGGGGTCGCGGCCGACCAGGTTGGCGGGCACCTCCTTGCCGTCGTTGAACACCACGGTGGTCTTGAACTGGCTGGGGTTGTTCGCTGCCTCGGAGATGACGTGGTTGTTGGTGACGATGTAGCCGCGGCCGTCGATGACGACGCCCGAGCCCTGCATGCCCTCCTGGTCGCTCTTGGACTCGATGGTGACCACCGCGCCCGCGGTGGCCGCCGCCACCTTCGCGAAACGCCCGGCCGGGGCTTCGCCGTTGCCGTTCGTCGACAGCGTCACCTTCGACGTGGTGAAGGCCTCGGCGACCTCGGCGGTCTTGCGGCCGACCACACCGCCGATTAGGCCGATGACCAGCGCGATCAGCAGCAGAACCAGCAACGCCAGGTAGGACACCTTGCCGCCGAAGAGCACGTCGCGCACACCCAGCTTGCCGCCGTAGCCCAGCGCGGACCGCGCCGGCGACGGTGCCACCGCCGGCGTGCCCAACGCGGCCGGGGCCCCCGGGTCACGCCACGGGTCGTCGGCGTGGTCGGGCTCCACCCCGTCCTTCTCGGCCGCCAGCGCGCCGCTGTCGACGGGGTGGCGCTGCAGCGTTTCCGGGCTGCCGTCGGGCCGGCTGAACGCCTCCTGCAGCACGGGGTCGGCCGGCTGCTCGCTCGGCCGGAACTCCGACTGCTGCCGGTACTTCTTCGGACGCACGCGTTCGGCCACGAACGATCCCCGCAGCCCGGCGGGCCGGCCGAACTCCCGGCGCGATGCGGGGTCGACGGGCGGGCGCGAGATGGGGCGCGGCGCCAACCGGTTGGCGCTGTCTTTTGCTTGGTCGTAGCCTGGGTCGGAGGTCACGTTATCCCTTTTGGATCCTCGATTTGAGCGCTCGAGACAGGCCTTTACCGGGCGATTTACGCGGCACCGGCGTTGTCCGTGTCCACCCTAGTATCCACGGCGCACCGGTGGCCGCCGGGAACGCGCGGGACGGCACGACGCTACGGACGCCGGCGCCGGTCGCGGGCGTCGCGGTCCGCCAAACGGTCGGGGGTGTCGGGCGACTCGTAGGGGATCTCGGCCAGCATCCCGAGCAGGTTGGCGGGGATCCGGATCGGGCGCGAGTCGCGCAGCGCGGCGCGCGCCCGGCTCTGGTCGTCGACCTCGGCGGCGCACTGTGCGCACTGGGAGAGGTGATGCGCGGCCCGCAGGTGCGCGTTCATCCGCAGCTCGCCGTCGACGAACGCGGCGATGGCCTCGACGGACAGGTGCTCGGTGGAGCCGAACTGGCGGGGCGCGCCCACCGGCGCGTCGCTCTGGGAGGCGAACTGTGCGGGCAGCCAGGAGAACGCGCGGCGGAACACATGTCCTCGATCGGGCATCGCCAGCTCCTTGCCATTCATTCTTATTGCCGCCTTATTCGCCTTATTCGAATGTAGCGCGACAGGGCGCCCGATACCGAGGCCAAGGCCGCAAAGCCGCTGAATAGCTGCCCGAACGTTAGCCGGGCGGGCGCTGACTAAGGCGAGGAGGCGCGCAGCGCGTCGTGGTCGGGGTGCGCGGCCAGGTAATCGCGCAGGGCCTGGCGGCCGCGGTGGATGCGGCTGCGCACGGTGCCCAGCTTCACCCCCAGCGTCGCGCCGATCTCCTCATACGACAGGCCCTCGATGTCGCACAGCACGACCGCGGCGCGGAACTCCGGCGGCAGCGAGTCCAGCGCGGCCTGCAGGTCGGGGCCGAGCCGCGAATCGTGGTAGATCTCTTCGGGATTGGGCTCGTCGGCGGGCACCCGCTCGTAGTCCTCGGGCAGCGCCTCCATCCGGATGCGCGAGCGCCGGCGGACCATGTCCAGGAACAGGTTCGTGGTGATGCGGTGCAGCCAGCCCTCGAAGGTTCCCGGCTGGTAGTTCTGCACCGACCGGAACACCCGGATGAAGGTCTCCTGGGTGAGGTCCTCGGCGTCGTGCTGATTGCCGGAAAGCCGGTAGGCCAGCCGGTACACCCGGTCGGCGTGCTGGCGCACCAGCTCGTCCCACGACGGCATGGCCGTCTTGTCACCGGTCGCGTCGAAGACCGCGGTGCCCTGCAGCCCGTCGGACGGCTCCGCCCACCCGTCGGCGGAAGGGTCGTGCGCGTGCGACATGCTGGACGGGCTCAAAAGCGTGGTGATGATCAATTCCTCCGAATTCGGCATGCCGATCAGCGGCATTTCGTCATTGGCGGCAACAGGCAGCTGCCATTCGGTATTCCCGGTCTCCCGCGCTCCGCGATCCATACGGACACCGTCGCGTATCGGCGTATGTGCGGTATATGAACAATCTGAGCTGAGCCTGAGAAACCTTTTCGTTACCTGCGCTGTGCAGGAGATATCCATCGCCCGGTGACCTTAAACGCGGCGCGCCGGTCGGGCGTGTCGGCGGGATCGGGTTCAGGCGCGCCTGTCGGACTGCGCGGTGAATTGGAATACGCTGCGGGCATGGACGGCACCGACGCAGAAGCCCCCGGCCAAACAGCGCCCAGTCGGGCCGAATCGCTGGTCGCCCATGCCGAGGCCTCGATCTCCGAAGACGCGCTGTTGGCGGCCGCCCGCGAGCGGGCCGTCGACATCGGGGCGGGCGCGGTGACGCCGGCGGTCGGCGCGTTGTTGAGCCTGCTGACCAAGCTGAGCGGCGGCAAGGCGATCGCCGAGGTGGGCACCGGCGCGGGCGTCAGCGGGCTGTGGTTGCTGTCGGGCATGAGCGACGACGGCGTCCTGACCACGATCGACATCGAGCCGGAGTACCTGCGGCTGGCCAAGCAGGCGTTCGCCGAGGCCGGCATCGGGCCGTCGCGCACCCGGCTGATCGGCGGCCGCGCCCAGGAGGTGCTCACCCGGCTCGCCGACGAGTCCTACGACCTGGTGTTCATCGACGCCGACCCGATCGACCAGCCGGACTATGTGGTCGAGGGGGTGCGGCTGCTGCGGCCCGGCGGCGTGATCGTGGTGCACCGGGCCGCGCTGGGCGGGCGCGCCGGCGACCCGGCCGCCCGCGACGCCGAGGTAGTCGCGGTGCGCGAGGCGGCGCGGCTGATCGCCGAGGACGAGCGGCTCACGCCGGCGCTGGTGCCGCTCGGCGACGGCATCCTGGCCGCGGTGCGCGACTGACACGGGCACCTCGGGCCCGTCGCGCCCTTGCCGGGCCTTCGGCGGGCCTTTCGGGGCCTTTGCCGGGCCTCTGCCGGGCCTTTGCCGGGCCGGCCGCATTTTTACCGATTCTTGACGCGCGCCCTCCTTGACCGCGGGCTGAACATACGTTTAGCGTGCTGAACATGCGTTCAGCCGACCTCACCGCCGCCGCCCGGATCCGGGACGCGGCCATCGAGCAATTCGGCGAACACGGGTTCGGCGTCGGGCTGCGCCGGATCGCCGAGGCGGCCGGGGTGAGCGCCGCGCTGGTGATCCACCACTTCGGCTCCAAGGAGGGCCTGCGCAAGGCGTGCGACGACCACATCGCCGAGCAGATCCGCGAGAGCAAGACCGAGGCGCTGCAGACCAACGACCCGGCCGTCTGGTTCGGGCAATTGGCCGAAATCGAGGAATTCGCACCGCTGATCGCCTACGTGCTGCGCAGCATGCAGACCGGCGGCGACCTGGCAAAGATGCTGTGGCGCCAGATGATCGAGAACGCCGAGGGATACCTGGAAGAAGGCGTGCGGGCCGGGACGATCAAACCCAGTCGCGATCCCCGGGCCAGGGCCAAATATCTCGGGATCACCGGAGGCGGCGGACTGCTGCTCTATCTGCAAATGCATGACAACCCAACCGATTTGCGTGCGGTGTTGCGCGACTATTCGCGCGACATGATCCTGCCCGCCCTCGAGATCTACACCGAGGGCCTGATGGCGGACCGCACCATGTACGACGCATTTCTGGCTGCCGAAGATCAAGGAGATTCCCATGGCAACTGACGGTTTTGCGCCCATCGAGATCCGCGGGCTCACCAAGAACTTCGGTGCGGTGCGGGCACTGGACGGTCTCGACCTCACCGTGCGGGAGGGAGAAGTCCACGGTTTCCTGGGGCCCAACGGCGCCGGCAAGTCGACCACGATCCGCATCCTGCTGGGACTGGCGAAAGCCGACGGCGGCACGGTGCGGCTGCTGGGCGGCGACCCGTGGACCCAGGCCGTCGAACTGCATCGCCAAATCGCTTATGTTCCAGGCGATGTCACGCTGTGGCCGTCGCTGACCGGCGGCGAGATCATCGACCTGCTGGCCCGGATGCGCGGCGGCATCGACAAGAAGCGCCGCGCCGAGCTGATCGAGCGCTTCGACCTCGACCCGCACAAGAAGGCACGCACCTACTCCAAGGGCAACCGGCAGAAGGTTTCGCTGATTTCGGCGTTCTCGTCGCGCGCCCGGCTGCTGCTCTTGGACGAGCCCAGCAGCGGCCTGGACCCGTTGATGGAGAACGTGTTTCAACAGTGCGTGGCGCAGGCCCGCGACCGGGGCGCCACGGTGCTGCTGTCCAGCCACATCCTGGCCGAGACGGAGGCGTTGTGCGAAAGGGTGACGATCATCCGGGCCGGCAAGACCATCGAAAGCGGTTCGCTGAGCTCGATGCGGCATCTGAGCCGCACCTCTATCAAGGCCGAAATGACCGGTGACCCCGGTGATCTCAGGCGGATCAAGGGCGTCGAGGACATCAGCATCGAGGGCAACACGCTGCGCGCGCAGGTCGACAGCGAAAGCCTCGGTGAGCTCATCCGGGTGCTCGGGGATGCCGGGGTGCGCAGTCTGGTCAGCCAGCCCCCGACCCTCGAAGAGCTCTTCCTGCGCCACTACGACACCTCCGGGACCGACGGCGAGCGCGGAGCCCACGAGGCCGAGGTGTCGCTGTCATGAGCGCGACAACGCTGAACCGGCCCTCCGCATCGGCCTCGCCCGCGCCGCTGGGCGGTTCGCATTTCTCCGGCACGCTGCAGATGCTGCGGCTCTACCTGCGCCGGGACCGAATCTCGTTGCCGCTGTGGGTGTTACTGTTGTCGGTGCCGTTGTCCACGGTCTACGTCGGCAGCATCGAGAAGGTCTACCCCACCGCCGCTGCACGGGCCGGTTTCGCCGCCTCCATCATGGCCAGCCCGGCCCAGCGCGCCCTGTACGGCCAGGTGTACAGCGACAGCCTTGGGGCCGTGGGGATTTGGAAAGCCGGAATGTTTCACGTGCTGATCGCCGTCGCGGTGATCCTCACGGTGATCCGGCACACCCGCGCGGACGAGGAAAACGGGCGCACCGAGCTGGTGGACTCCACCGCGATCGGCCGCTACGCCGGCCTGACCGCGGCGCTGACGCTGTCGTTCGCCGCCTCGATCGCCACCGGCGCAATCGGCGCGGCGGGACTGCTGGGCACCGACGTCCCGGCCGGCGGGTCGCTGGCCTTCGGCGCGGCCTTGGCCTGCACGGGCCTGGTGTTCAGCGCGGTGGCCGCGGTCACCGCGCAGCTGTCGCCCAGCGCCCGGTTCGCGCGCGGGGCCGCGTTCGCCGTCCTGGGCACCGCCTTCACCGTGCGTGCCGTCGGCGACGCCGGCCCGGGCGGCCTGTCCTGGCTGTCCCCGCTGGGCTGGTCGCTGCTGGTGAAACCGTATGCGGGCGATCGCTGGTGGGTGCTGGTGCTGCACCTGGTCACCACGGCCGGCCTGACCGTGCTGGCCTACCGGCTGCTCGCCGGCCGCGACGTCGGCGCCGGGCTGATCGCCGAGCGCCCCGGCCCGGCCACCGCCGCGCCGCGGTTGGGTAACGCCTTCGGGCTGGCGTGGCGGCTGGACCGCGCCGCGCTGCTGTTGTGGACGGCGGGACTGGCCCTGTACGGCCTGCTGATCGGCAGCGTGGTGCACGGCATCGGCGACGAGCTGGGCGACAGCGGACAGGCGCGCGACATCGTCGCGCGGATGGGCGGCACCAGCGCTCTCGAGGACGCGTTCATCGCCGTGGCGTTCGCCATGATGGGCATGGTCGCCGCCGCGTTCGCCGTCTCGCTCACCCTGCGGTTGCACCAGGAGGAATCGAGCCAACGCGCCGAAACAGTGTTGGCCGGTGCGGTGTCGCGAACCCGTTGGCTGGCAAGTCATTTGGTGATCGCGCTGGCCGGGTCCGGGGTGGCGATGCTGGCCAGCGGAACAGTCGCCGGCCTGGTCTACGGCATCGCGGCCGGTGATGTCGGCGGCAAGCTGGCCATGGTGGTGGCCAGCGCGGCCGTCCAGCTGCCCGCGGTCTGGCTGCTGTCGGCGGTGACGGTCTGCGTCTTCGGCGTCGCGCCGCGGTTCGCCCCGGTGGCCTGGGGCGTGCTGATCGGCTTCGTCGCCCTGTATCTGATCGGGTCGCTGGCCGGGTTCTCCCAGTGGCTGCTCGACCTGGAACCGTTCGCCCACATTCCCAGAGTCGGCGCAGATTTCACCGCCGTACCCCTGTTATGGCTACTGGCCATCGACATAGGGTTGACCATTCTCGGTGCCATGGCTTTTCGGCGCCGCGACCTACGTTGCTAGGAGAGCGTGATGAAAACCGGACTCCGGGTGACGGCGACGTCCGTCTGGGGAATTCTCTCCTGGATCTTGATCCTGTTGCTGCCGGCCGGCACGCTGCACTACTGGCAGGCCTGGGTTTTCATCGCGGTGTTCACGGTGGCGACCATCGTGCCCGCCGCCTACCTGGCCCGCACCAACCCCGCGGCCCTGCAGCGCCGCATGCGCGCGGGCCCGCGGGCCGAACCCCGGACCGCGCAGAAGTTCATCATCACGGGCTCGTTCCTGAGCCTGTTCGCGGCGATGGTGTTCAGCGCGCTCGACCACCGGTTCGGCTGGTCGTCGGTGCCGGCCTGGCTGTCGCTGCTCGGCGACGTGCTGGTGGCGACCGGCCTCGGGATCGCCATGCTGGTGGTCATTCAAAACAGTTACGCCGCAGCGACAGTCACGGTGGAAGCCGGCCAGACAGTGGTCTCCAGCGGGCTGTATCGATTCGTGCGTCACCCGATGTACACCGGAAACGTGATCATGATGATCGGCATCCCGCTGGCGCTCGGCTCGTACTGGGGACTGCTGTTCGTCGTCCCGGGCACCGCGCTGCTCGCGCTGCGCATCTTCGACGAGGAAAAGCTGCTGCTGCAGGAACTACCCGGATACCCCGACTACACCCAGAAGGTGCGCTACCGGCTGGCCCCCCACCTCTGGTAGGCGCGCCGCCGAGCGCCTAGGGTATTGGCGTGCCGCCCACTCGGATGACCGCGCTGGACCGTCCCTGGCGGCGCCCCGGCGCATTGCGCTACGCGCTGAACAGGATTCGCGGCGTCGCCAAACCGCCCGTCACCGTCACCGACCCACCCGCGGACCTGGACGTCGAACGGGACGTCGCCGTCCCCACCCGCGACGCAACGGTGTTGCGAATCAACGTCTTTCGCAAGGCAGACGCGGGGCCGCGACCGGTCATCCTGAGCATCCACCCGTACGGCAAGGACAACCTGCCCAAGCGGCGGGGCAACCGGTGGACCTTTTCGGCGCAGTACCGGATACTGCGCCAGCCGCGACCGGTGACCTTCTCGGCGCTGACCGGTTGGGAAGCGCCCGATCCCGCCTGGTGGACGGCGCAGGGCTTCGTCGTGGTGAACGCCGACTCGCGCGGCTGCGGCCGTTCGGAGGGCACCGGAAACCTGTTGTCGCACCGCGAGGCCGAGGACACCTACGACCTGGTGCAGTGGATCGCCAGGCAGCCGTGGAGCGACGGCAACGTCGTCATGCTGGGGGTGTCCTACCTGGCCATCAGCCAATACGCGGTCGCCGCCCTGCAGCCGCCGGCGCTGCGGGCGATCTGCCCGTGGGAGGGCTTCACCGACGCCTACCGGGACCTGATGTTTCCTGGCGGCGTGCGCGAGTTGGGCTTCATCCGAATGTGGTCACGCAATGTGCGACGCGATACCCGCCAGGCCTACGACTTGCAGGACATGCAGGACCGCCACCCACTGCGCGACGAGTTCTGGCGCTCGCTGGTGCCCGACCTGTCGGCGATCACCGTGCCCATGCTGGTATGTGGCAGCTTCTCCGACAACAACTTACACAGCCGCGGCTCGCTGCGCGCCTTCATGCACAGCAGCTCGACACATGCCCGGCTCTACACCCATCGTGGCGGCAAGTGGGCGACCTTTTACGCCGAGGAGGCGCTGGCCGAACAGCTGAGCTTCTTTCGCGGTGTACTGGACGGGGCCCCGGCCGCGCGCAGCGTGCGCCTCGAGGTACGCGAGGACCGCGACACCGTCACGGCGGTGCGCGAGGAATCCGAATGGCCGTTGGCCCGAACCCGCTGGCGCGCACTGCATCTGGGCGACGCCGGGGTGCTGAGAACCGACCCGGCCGCACAGCCGGGCAGGGTGACATTCGGAACACGTTCCCGCGCAGCATGTTTCACCTGGACGGTGCCCGACGACGTGGAACTGACCGGGCCGATGGCCGCCCGGCTGTGGGTGGAACTGCACGGCTGCGACGACGCGAACCTGTTCGTCGGCGTGGAGAAGTGGCGCCCCGGCCGGTTCCGGGACCGCTTCGTCGCGTTCGAAGGGTCCTACGGCTACGGCCGGGATCGGGTCAGCACCGGCTGGCAACGAGTTTCGCTGCGCGCCCTGGATTCCCGGCTGTCGCGGCCGGGACAGCCCGTCGCGGCCTGCACCGATCCGCAACCCGTCGCGGCGGGCGAGGTCGTCGCGGTCGACGTCGCGCTGGGCCCGTCGGCGACGCTGTTCCGCGCCGGCGAGCACCTGCGGCTGGTGGTCGCCGGGCGCTGGCTGTGCCCGACCAATCCGCTCACCGGCCAGATCCCGGCCGCCTACCAGAACTCGCCGCGCGGTCGCGTCAGCCTGCACTGGGGTCCGCGCCGCGACGCGCATCTGCTGATCCCCGAGATCCCGTGAGCCGCCGAGCAGACGCAAAACCACCCGACACGCCGAAGAATTGGGGGTTTTTGCGTCTGCTCGCGGTGCGATGGCGACCTTAGATCCAGACGCCCTTGCCCACCGCGACCACGCCGCCGGCGCTGATGGCGAAGCGCTCCCGGTCTCTTTCCAGGTCCACCCCGACCATCTCGCCGGGCCCGACGACCACGTTCTTGTCCAGGATGGCGTGGCGCACCACCGCGCCGCGCCCCACCCGCGCGCCGGGCATGATCACGCTGCCCTCCACGATCGCCCCGTCGTCGACCACCACGTTGGACGACAGCACCGAGTTGCGCACCGAGGCCGCCGAGATGATGCTGCCCGCACCCACCACCGACTCCTGCGCGGAGCCGCCGTTGACGAACTTGGCCGGGGCCAGGTTCTCCGACTCGCCGCGAATCGGCCAGCGCTTGTTGTACAGGTTGAACACCGGATGCACCGACACCAGGTCCATGTGCGCGTCGTAGAACGCGTCCAGCGTCCCCACGTCGCGCCAGTAGCCCCGGTCCCGGTCGGTGGCGCCGGGCACCTCGTTGTCGCTGAAATCGTAGACCGCGGCCATCCCGTCGTCGACCAGCCGCGGGATGATGTCACCGCCCATGTCGTGATCGGAATGGTCGTCGTCGGCGTCGGCGCGGATCGCGTCGATGAGCACCTTGGTGGTGAAAATGTAGTTGCCCATCGACACGAACGTCGTCTCGGGATCGTCCGGGGTGCCCGGCGGATCCAGCGGCTTCTCCACGAACTTGCGGATGCGGCCCGACTCGTCGGAGTCGATGCAGCCGAAGGCGGTGGCCTCGCTGCGCGGCACCCGGATGCCGGCCACCGTCGCGCCGGCACCGCTGTCGATGTGGAACCGAACCATCTGCTCGGGGTCCATCCGGTACACGTGGTCGGCGCCGAAAACCACTATGTAGTCGGGGTCTTCGTCGTAGATCAAATTCAGCGACTGGTAGATCGCGTCGGCCGAGCCGGTGTACCAGCGCGGGCCGAGCCGCTGCTGGGCCGGCACCGGCGTGATGTACTCGCCGGCCAGGCCGCTCAACCGCCAGTTCTGCGAGATGTGACGGTCCAGTGAATGCGACTTGTACTGCGTGAGAACGCAGATCCGCAAATAGCGGGCGTTGACGAGGTTGGACAGCACGAAGTCGATCAGTCGATAGGCGCCCCCGAAGGGAACCGCGGGTTTGGCGCGATCCGCGGTCAGCGGATACAGCCGCTTGCCCTCACCGCCGGCCAGGACGATGCCCAGCACGTGTGGTGCTTCCCTCATGGCTTCAAACCTATCGGCCGCGGCAAAGCGCTGCCAGGGGGAACGGGCTATTGGCGATGTTCTGTGCGGCTGTCCGTCAAGGTAATTGGCCCCGCCGGCAAACGGATCACCGGCGAAAGTGGGCCCCGGCCCGACTCGCGGGCCCCGCCGCATCCGAACTACGGTGCGGGTATGCGGGTGGCGATGATGACGCGGGAATACCCACCGGAGGTCTACGGAGGGGCGGGGGTACACGTCACCGAACTCGTCACCCAGCTGCGCCGGCTGTGCGCGGTGGACGTGCACTGCATGGGTGCTCTACGCCCGGGCGCCGTCGGGGTGCAGGTGCATCAGCCCGACCCGCGGCTGCAGGGCGCCAACCCGGCCATGTCGACCCTGTCCGCCGACCTGATGATGGCCAACGCCGCCGCGCAGGCCAGCGTCGTGCACTCACACACCTGGTACACCGGCATGGCCGGGCATCTGGCCGCGCTGCTGCACGACATCCCGCACGTGCTGACCGCGCATTCGCTCGAGCCGCTGCGCCCGTGGAAGGCCGAGCAGCTGGGCGGGGGCTACCGGATCTCGACCTGGGTCGAGCACACCGCGGTGCTGGCCGCCCACGCCGTGATCGCGGTCAGCTCCGCGATGCGCGAGGACATCCTGCGGGTCTACCGGGCACTGGATCCCAGTGCGGTGCACGTCATCCGCAACGGCGTCGACACCGACGTCTGGTATCCCGCCGGCCCGATGCAGACCGGATCGATGCTGGCCGAACTGGGCGTCGACCCGGCCCGGCCCCTGGTGGTGTTCGTGGGCCGGATCACCCGGCAGAAGGGGCTCGCGCATCTAGTGGCGGCCGCGCACCGGTTCAGCCCCGAGGCGCAGGTGCTGCTGTGCGCCGGCGCGCCGGACACCCCCGAGATCGCCGACGAGATCCGCGACGCGGTGGCCGCCCTGGCCCGCGGCCGCACCGGCGTGTTCTGGATCCGGGAAATGCTTCCCATCGGGGAACTACGCGAAATACTTTCGGCCGCATCGGTTTTCGTGTGCCCTTCGGTGTACGAGCCGTTGGGCATCGTGAACCTGGAGGCGATGGCCTGCGCGGCGCCGGTGGTGGCCTCCGACGTCGGCGGCATCCCGGAGGTGGTCGCCGACGGGGTCACCGGCTCGCTGGTGCATTACGACCCGCACGACCCGGCGGGCTATCAGGCCGGATTCGCCGACGCGGTCAACGAGCTCATCGCCGACCGGGAAAAGGCGCAGCGCTACGGCAGGGCAGGACGCCAGCGCTGCGTCGAGGAGTTCTCCTGGGCCCACGTCGCCGAGCAGACCCTGGAGATCTATCGGAAAGTGTGTGCATAGCGCCGCCGACACTGGTCCGGCGGCACGCTCTAGCTGGAGCTCGTGACGCCCTTGAGTTCGTCACCGAGGGCGGCGGCTTCGTCGGGTGTCAGCTCGACGACCAGTCGACCGCCTCCTTCAAGTGGTACCCGCATCACGATGCCGCGCCCCTCCTTTGTCGCTTCGAGAGGACCGTCTCCGGTCCGGGGCTTCATCGCCGCCATCGAGTGCTCCCTCCAGGTTCGAGCTGGCCCGCCCTTGCGAGCCTGGTCGGCGCCGGGCACGCCCCGCCAGCGAACTTCCAGCCATGCCCGGCATCGAACTGCCTAATCACCCCTCTATTGTTCCCTATCCAGGTCACCACTTGTACAAAGACCCACATCTGTGTTCTCAGCGCACCGCCGCGGGCACCCAGCAACCGCGAATATGGTCGTCGACCATGCCGGTCGCCTGCATCAGCGCATAGGCGGTGGTCGGCCCGACGAAGCGGAAGCCGCGCCGCTTGAGTTCACCGGCCATGGCCGTCGATTCGGCAGTGGCCGAGGGTATTTCGGACGCGTCGGCCGGCCGGGACCGGGGGGCCGGCGCGAACGACCACAGCAGCTCGGCCAGCTGCGTGGCGCCACCCAGCTCGGCGGCCGCGCGCGCGTTGGCGATGGTGGCCTCGATCTTGGCGCGGTTGCGCACGATTCCGGGATCGGCCATCAGCCGTTGCACGTCGGCGTCGGTGTACCCGGCGACGGCGTCGATGTCGAAACCGGAGAACGCGCGGCGGAAGTTCTCCCGTTTGCGCAGGATGGTCAGCCACGACAGCCCGCTCTGGAAGGCCTCCAGGCTCATCCGCTCGAACAGGGCCACCCCGTCGCGCACGGTTTGGCCCCATTCCCGGTCGTGGTAGTCGCGGTACAGCTCGAAATCAGGCCCGGACCGCGCGGTGGCCCAGCCGCAGCGGATCGGCTCGTCGTCACTCACGTTCAGTCCTGACGATCCGCGCCGTCGTCGGGTTCCGCAGATTGGCCCCCGCTCTGCTGTTCGCCCGCCGCCGCGTGGGCGGCCGCCAGCTGGCCGCGCAGCGCCTCGAGTTCGCGGGCGAGCCGGTCCAGCACCCAGTCGACCTCGCTGGTCTTGTATCCGCGCAGCACCTGGGTGAACTTGACGGCGTCGACGTCCGACCCGGTCACCCCGTAGGCGGGCAGCACCGTCGCCGTCGTCCCCCGGGGCAGGGGCGGCAGCTGCTCACCGCGACCGAACAGCAGGCTGGCCGCGCCGAACAGGACGATCGCCACCAGCACCAGAACCACCAGGTACAGCAACACCAACGCCACGTGATCGATACTGCCCTATCGGGCCGACAGCGCCGCCGGCCCGGTCGCCGGTCAGCGGGGCCGGATCGCCTGCATGGGCGGCCGGTCGGCCAGCGACACCGGCCAGGTGTGCTGGGTGTAGCTCTGTCCCTCCGGCCCGTCGGCCACGAACTGGGTGAGCCCCACCCCGGAGTCGGGGATGCCGCAGCGCGACAGCAGGGTCGCGATGACCTGGCGGCTCATCGCGCCCAGCTCGGCCAGCGGCCGGTTGCGGTGCTCCCGCACCCCCAGGTTGACCTGGGCGATCGCGTCCAGGCCCAGCCGGTCGAAGGTGTCCACCAGCAGGCCGATCTCCACGCCGTAGCCCGGGGCGAACGGCACCGAGGTGAGCAGCTCCCGGGTGGCCGCGTATTCGCCGCCCAGCGGCTGCAGGATGCAGCCCAGTTCCGGGCGCAGCGCGGCGAGCAGCGGCCGGGCCACCAGCTCGGTGACCCGCCCGCCCCCGGTCGCGCCCGCGCCGCCGCCGGCGTCGCCGACATTCAGCGGCCGCCGGTAGAAGCTCTTGACCAGGTGCACGCCGTCCCCCGTGAGCAGCGGCCCGACCAGCCACGGCACGAACATCGGGTGGGGGTTGATCAGGTCGGAGTCGACGAACACCACGATGTCGCCGCGGCTGGCGGCCAGCGAACGCCACAGCGCCTCGCCCTTGCCCGGCCGGATCGGCACCTCGGGCAGCGCCTGTTCGCGGCTGACGACGCGGGCGCCGGCGGCGACAGCGCGGATCTCGGTGTCGTCGGTGGAGCCCGAATCCAGCACGATCAGCTCGTCGACCAGACCGTCCACCAGCGGCGAGATGCTGTCGATCACCGACCCGATGGTGTCTTCCTCGTCGAGGGCGGGCAGCACCACCGAGATGGTCCGGCCGGCCTTGGCGGCCTCCAGCTCGGCGACCGTCCAGCCGGGGCGGTTCCAGCTGCGGTCGGCCAGCCAGGTGTCGCCGGGCCGGGTGTCGCGCAGCCCGTCGCCCGCCAGCTCCCCGGCGACCAGGTCGGACGTCGTCATGCGAGCCCCCTCACCGTGCGCGTGGGCGGGCGGGTGCCCTGGATCGAGGCCACCATTTCCAGCACCCGGCGGGTGGGCGCGACCTCGTGCACCCGAAACATCCGGGCGCCGGCGGCCGCCGCCAGCGCGGTGGCCGCCAACGTTCCCTCCAGCCGCTCGGTCAATTCCACACCCAGAGTCTCCCCGACGAAGTCCTTGTTGCTCAAAGCCATCAGCACGGGCCATCCGGTGTTAACAAGATCGCCGACGTGCCGCAACAACAGCAGGCCGTGGAAGGTGTTCTTGCCGAAGTCGTGGGTGGGGTCGATCAGCACCCGGTCGGGGGCCACGCCGCAGCCGACCGCCCGCTCGGCGGCCGCCGTGACCTGGGCGATCACGTCGTCGACCACGCCGCGGGTGCTGGTTCCGTAGCTCACCCGGAACGGGCGGGTGCGCGGCAGCGCGTTGCCGGTGTGCGAGCACACCAGGCCCGCCCCGAACTCCGCGGCCACCTCCGGCAGCGCCGGGTCGACGCCGCCCCAGGTGTCGTTGATCAGGTCCGCACCGGCCGCGCAGGCCACCTTGGCCACCTCGGCACGCCAGGTGTCGGCGCTGATCAGCTGGTCCGGGTAGGCGTCGCGCAGCCATTCGATGAACGGCACCAGCCGGGCGATCTCGGTGTCGGCGTCGACGTCCTGGCCGGGCCCGGCCTTGACGCCGCCGACGTCGATGACGTCGGCGCCCTCGGCCACCGCCCGGTGCACGGCCGCCCGGGCGGCGTCGTCGCTGAAGGTGGCACCCCGGTCGTAGAACGAGTCCGGGGTGCGGTTGATGATCGCCATGATCAGCGCGCGATCACCGGCGACCGGACGCCCGCAGAACGTCGATTGCACGGGTCTATGGTGCCTGGTCGGCCGAGGGCGCGCAGGGCCAGGTCGCACCGCCGCCTTAGGGCCGCTTGCCCTCGGCGACCTCGTCGGGGTATTCGTCGTAGAACGGCACGTAGCCCTCGTCGCGGCCGGCCAGCACGTACAGCGGGTCCTTGACCTCGGGGCCGTAGCCCTGCTCGCGCAGCTCCACCTTGCGGCTCTTGAAGGTGGTGGTCTGCTCGATGGAGTCCACCACCCGCACGAACAGCGGCAGCGCGTAGACGGGCAGCTGCTCGTAGACGGTACGGGCCAGCGACCGCCCGTCGAACTCGGCGCCGTCGCGCAGTTTGATCGCGGCCATGCCGGCGCGGCCGCCGGTGCGCGGCACCTCGACCCCGAAGACCGTGCAGTCCTCCACGGACCCGTCGGAGGCCAGCGCCGCCTCGACCTGCGTGGTGGCCACGTTCTCCCCCTTCCAGCGGAAGGTGTCGCCGAGCCGGTCGACGAACGCAGCATGCCCCAGCCCCTGCGGGCTCATCACGTCACCGGTGTTGAACCAGCAGTCGCCGTCGCGAAAAGCGTTGCGCACCAACTTCTTTTCGCTCGATTCGGGGTCGGTGTAGCCGTCGAAGGGCTGCAGCCGGTTGACGGGGCTGAGCAACAGCCCGGGCTGTCCGGGCGGCACCCGGCGCACCCGGCCGTCGTCGCCGCGCAGCGGGGCACCGGTGTCGGGGTCGTACTCGACGTAGGCCAGGGGCAGCGGGAAGATCCCGGTGGACCGGGGCACGTTGAACACGTTGATGAACGCGGCGTTGCCCTCGCTGGAGGCGTAGAACTCGCAGACGCGGGCGATCCCGAACCGCTGGGTGAACTCGTCCCAGATCTCGGGGCGCAGGCCGTTGCCGGCGATCAGCCGCACCCGGTGCGCCCGGTCGGTGGGCTTGGCCGGCTGGTTGAGCAGGTATCGGCACACCTCGCCGATGTAGATGAACGCCGTGGCGTCGTTGGCGATCACCTCGTCCCAGAACTTGGACGCCGAGAACGACTTGCCCAGCGCCAGCGTCGCCCCCGAGTTGATCACCGACGACAACGCCACCGTCAGCGCATTGTTGTGGTACAGCGGCAGGCAGCAGTACAGGGTGTCGGAGCTCTTCAGCCGCAACCCGATCCCGCCGAACGCGGCCAGCGCCTTCAGCCAGCGCAGGTGCGTCATCACGCTGGCCTTGGGGAATCCCGTGGTGCCCGAGGTGAAGATGTAGAACGCGGTGTCGCGGGCCTGCACCGCCGATGCCGACGCCGGGTTGGTGGCCGGCGCGCTGACCGCGAAGCGCTCCAGGTCCTCCACGGTCAGGGTCTCGGTGCTGCCCGAGCCGCCGCACTCGGCCACCGCGCTGACCAGATCGGTCTCGGCGATGAGCACCTTGGCGTCCAGCAGGCCCAGGCTGTGCGCGAGCACCTCGCCGCGCTGGTGGTAGTTGAGCATGCCGGCGACCGCGCCGCACTTGACCGCGGCCAGCATGGCCAGCACCGTGTTGGGCGAGTTGCGCAGCATGATGGCGACGACGTCGCCGTGGCCGACACCGCGGGCGGCCAGCACCGCGGCGTACCGGTTGGCGGCGGCGTTGGCGTCCCGGTAGGTCAGCTGCTGGTCGCCGAACCGCAGGAAGACCCGGTCGCCGTAGCGGGCGGCCCGATCCTGGAACACGGTGCCGATCGACTTGTGCGAGCCGGGCTGGGCCAGCAGCCCGGTCAGCGTGCCGCGTGCGATCACCGGCAGGTCGGCCAGCACGGTCGGCACCCGAGCTGCGATGTCGGTCAGTTTGACCGCCGTGCGCGCTCCCCCGTCACGATCGGACACCTGATCCCCTCGATTCTGTAGGAACTCGATCTCGTAGGAACTCGATCTTGTTGGAAAAAGAAGGCAAGCTCGGCGGACAGCCTAGCCGGGCGGCGGCGCGGTCGTCGGGCTCAGCCGGGCGCGCACGCCTCCAACGCGGCACCCACCTTGTCGACCAGGACCACCCGGTCCATCGCCGCCTGGGTGATGTAGCCGCTGTCCAGCAATCCGGACAGCCACAGCCACAGCCCCTCGTAGTGGCCGATCGGGTCGAGCAGCACGATGGGTTTGGCGTGCAGCCCGAGAAAACCCGTCGTCCACGCGTCCAATACCTCGTCGAGGGTGCCGATGCCGCCGGGCAACGCGATGAACGCGTCGGCGCGGTCCTCCATGATCTGTTTGCGCTCGTGCAGGGTGTCGCTGACGATCAGCTCGTCGGCGTCGGCGTCGGCAATCTCGCGGCGCATCAGCACCGTGGGGATCACACCGACGGTCCGCCCGCCGCGGGCCCGGGCCGCGCTGGCCACCGCGCCCATCGCCGACACCCGGCCGCCGCCCCACACCAGCGTCCAGCCCCGCTCGGCGATCGCCTCGCCCAGTTCCGCAGCGACACCGAGCAATTCGGGATGCTGCGGGCCGGACGCGCAGTACACACACACCGCCCACGCGGCCGACGAATCGCGTTCTGCGGGCATATCCGACAAACGTAGACCAACCCCGCGCGGCCCGTCATATCTGGGGCTTTCGCCGTGGCGGCGGGCCCGCGCGCCATAAAATCCGGCCGTGCCGATTCGATGGAACGTCCCCCGACAGGCGACGGCCGCCGAGCGGCTGGACGCGGCGTTGGCCGACACCGCCGCCGGGGCCGGGGCGGTGGTCCTGGGCCCCGACGGCATCGGCAAATCCACCCTGGCGCGGGTAACCGCCGAGCGGTTCGCCGCCGCGCACCCCGGCACTCGGGTCCGCTGGGTGACCGGCACGCCGACCGAACGCGCGGTCCCGTTCGGGGCGTTCAGCCACCTGGTGCGGATCGCCGAGATCGGCAAGCCGGCCGCGCTGCTGCGGGCCGCCCGGGCCTCACTGGGCGACGCCGGCCTGCTGCTCGTCGTCGACGACGCCCACCAGCTGGACGTGCTGTCGGCCACCCTGGTGTACCAGCTGGCCCGCGCCGGGGCGGCGCAGCTGATCGTCACCGCCCGCGCCGACGGCGCCCCGGACGCCATCGCGGCGCTGTGGGACGACGGCCTGCTCACCCGGATCGACGTCGAGGCGCCCGATGCCCCGACCTCGCCGGGCGAGATCGACGCCTTCCTCGCCGAGCTGACGCCGCCGGCGCGCGCGGTGCTGGAATACCTGGCCGTCGCCGAGCCGCTGTCGGTCACCGACCTGAACGCGCTCGCCGGTGACGGCGCGGTGGCCGAGGCGCAACGGTGGGGCGCGGCGGAGACCCGGATGCGCGGCGGGACGTCCGACGACCCGGTGGTGTACACCGCGCACCCGCTGTTCGCCGAGCGGGTGCGGGCCGCGCTGGACCCCGACGATGCCCGGCAACGACGCACCGAGCTGGTCACCGTGCTGGCGCGGCATCCGTCCGACCGGCTCAGCGACCGGCTGCGGCTGGTGTCGCTGGCGCTGGACAGCGACGCGCCGCCGCGGGCCGCCGACGTCGTCGACGCCGCGCGGCAGGCGCTGCGGCTGGGCGACCTGGCGCTGGGCGAACGGCTGGCCCGCGCCGCCCTGCGGCGCTCCGGCGGCCTGGCGGCGCGGCTGGCGCTGGCGCATGCGCTGGGCTGGCAGGGCCGCGGCCGGGAGGCCGACGCGCTGCTGGCCGAGGTCGACTCCACCGGCTTGACCGAGGCGGCGCTGATGGACTGGGCCCTCCTGCGGGCGGCGAACCAGTTCTGGATGCTCAGCGAGCCGGAGCGGGCCACCGCCTTCCTGCGCACCGTCCGCAACCGCGTCGCGGACCCCGGCCCGCGCACCACCCTGGACGCGCTCAGCGCCACCTTCGCGATGAACGCGGGCAACGTCGGGCACGCCGTCAAGGTCGCCGGCGAGGTGCTCGGCTCGCCCGCGGCCGACGACCAGGCGGTGGCCTGGGCGGGCAGCGCGGCCGCGTTGTGCGCGGCGCGGCAGGGGCGGTTCGACGACGTCGAGCCGTTGGCGCGGCGCGCGCTGGCCGCCGAACATCCCGGGCTGCTGCGCTTCACCATCGGGCTGGCGCAGACCACCACGCTGTTGCTGGCGGGCCGGCTCGAGCAGGCCCGCGAACTCGCGCAGCAGTTCACCGATTTCGCCGAGCTGCAGCAGCCGGGTCGCGCAATCGGCGAGGTGCTGCTGGCGCACGCGCTGCTCGCTGAGGGCGAATTCGCTTCTGCGGCAGCGTTATTGGGTCCGGCCGCGGCCACCTTGGAGCGCACCGGTTACTCGTGGGGGCCGTTGTCGCTGACCCTGCTGGCCACCGCGCTGGCCCAGCTGGGCGACACCGCCGCCACGGCAAAGGCATTGAGCCGGGCCAAATCCCGGCACGGCACCAAGTCGGCGCTGTTCGCGCCCGAGCTCGGGGTGGCGCGGGCGCATCGGCTGGCCCTGATGCGTGACGCCCACGGCGCGGTGGCCGCCGCGCGCGATGCCGCCCGGATGGCCGAGCGCGGCGGTCAGCGGGCGGTGGCGGTGCGGGTCTGGCATGAGGCGGTGCGGCTCGGCGACACCCGAGCGGCCGAGCCGTTGGCCCGGTTGTGCGACGAGATCGACTGCGCCGCAGCGAGAATCGCGTTGGCCCACGCGCGGGCGCTGGCGGCCGGCGACGAAGCGGCGCTGCTGGCGGTGTCGGAGGAGCTGACGTCGATCGGTATGCGCGCCGCGGCCGCGGACGCCGCCGCGCAGGCGCGCCGGGGCGCGGCGGCTCAGCCGCTCAGGTAGCCGCGCAGCAGGTCCGCCGCGGCGGTGATGGCGGCGACCGCCACCCGTTCGTCGCGCCGGTGCGCGAGGTTGGGATCCCCGGGACCGAAGTTGAGCGCCGGTATGCCCAGCGCGGCGAAGCGCGCCACGTCGGTCCAGCCGTATTTGGCCCTAACCCGGCCGCCGGCCGCCTCGACCAGCGCCTTGGCGGCGGGCTGGGACAGCCCGGGCAGCGCGCCCGCGGCGGCGTCGGTCTGTTCGATGTGCACGTCGAGGCCGTCGAGCACGTCGCGCACATGCTGCAGCGCCTCGGCCGGCGACCGGTCGGGGGCGAAGCGGAAGTTGACCGTCACCGCCGCCGCGTCCGGAATGACGTTGCCCGCCACCCCGCCGTCGATCCGCACCGCCGACAGGCCCTCACGGTAGGTGCAACCGTCGATCTCGACGCTGCGGGCCTGATAGCCGGCCAGCCGCTGCAGCACGGCGCCCAGTTTGTGAATGGCGTTGTCGCCCAACCAGGATCGTGCCGAATGGGCGCGGGTTCCGGCGGCGCTGACCACCACCCGCAGCGTGCCCTGGCAGCCGGCCTCGATGTAGCCGCCGGTGGGCTCGCCCAGGATCGCGACGTCGGCGGACAGCCAGTCCGGCAGCTCGCGCTGGATGCGACCCAATCCGTTTGCGGCGGCGTCGATTTCCTCGCAGTCGTACATGACCAGCGTCAGATCGTGCGCCGGGTCGGCGACGGTGGCGGCCAGATGCAGGAAGACGGCATCCCCGGATTTCATGTCCGCCGTGCCGCAGCCGTACAGGTCGCCGTCCTCGCGGCGACTGGGCAGGTTCCCGGCGACCGGCACGGTGTCCAGGTGCCCGGCCAGCAGCACCCGCGACGGCCGCCCGCGGTCGGTGCGGGCCAGCACGGCGTTGCCGTTGCGCACGATCTCGAAACCGGACGTCTGGGACCGCAGCGCGGCCTCGACCTCGTCGGCCAGCCGCGCCTCGTCGCGCGATTCGCTGGGGATGTCCACCAGCGCCGCGGTCAGCGCAACCGGGTCCCCGGTCAAGTCCAGCACGCTCCCAGGGTAGTGGCTGGACCCTGGCCGCGATGCCCCGCGCCGCCGGTCAGACCGGTAGCCGGGTGGGCATCACCTTGGGTTTGACGCCGTACCGCGGCCCCATGCCGTAGCCGCCGCGCCCGGCCGAGGCCACCGCCGGCATGCCGGTGGCCCAGGCGGTGTGCGGCTCCTCGGCGGGGCTCGCCCACTCGGTGGCACCGACGGTCGTCGCGGCGGGCTCCGGTGTGGGCGCGGACCACGTTGCCGGCGTTGACAATTCGCCGACCGTGGCGGCCGAGCCCATGCTGGCCAGCACCGGCGCGGCGCCCACACCCGCGGTGGCGGGGGCCGCGGCACCGACCAGCGCGCCGCCGCCGACCGCGCCGCCCACCTCACCGGCCACCCCGGCCGCGGCGGCGGTGTCGAGGGTGTGGTTGTAGAGGATGTTGGACACGATGGTGTTGAACACGTTCCAGGACACCACGTCGAAGCCGGCGTTGCCGACGTTGTTCACCACCGGGTTGCCCAGCAGGTTGTCCAGCGCGCTCAGCCCCGGCGGGTCCGCCGGCGCCGCCAGCGAGCGCACCACGTTGGGCACGTTGGCGACGGTCCCCTGCAGCCCGCTGGTCTGCGCGCTGGTGGCCGTCGCCCCGGAGACGGCGGCGGCCTGGCCGCCCAGCCCGCCGGGTTGGTTGGTGGGCGCCGGCGAGGTCAGCGGGCTGAGCTTGCCCGCGGTCGCCGACGACGCGGCGTAGCCGTACATGGCGGCCGCGTCCTGGGCCCACATCTCCCCGTATTGCGCCTCGGTGGCCGCGATCGCCGCGGCGTTCTGCCCCAGCACGTTGCTCGCGATCAACGCCGCCAGCTGGGCGCGGTTGGCCGCGACCAGCGCCGGCGGCACCGTCATGGCGAAGGCGGCCTCGTAGGCGGCCGCCGAGGCCATGGCCTGGGCGGCCGCCTGCTGCAGCTGCCCGGCGGTGGTGTGCATCCACTGCACATACGGCTGGACGGCGGTGACCATCGCGGCCGCCGAGGGGCCCATCCACTCCTCGCCGGTCAGGTTCGCGATCGCCGACTGGGTGGCCGCGGCAGTGGTGCTCAACTCGTCGGCCAGGTTGCTGAACGCCGCCGCCGCGGCCATCATCGGCGCGGCGCCCGCCCCGGTGTACATGCGGGTGGAGTTGACCTCCGGTGGGAGTGCTCCGAAGTCGAAAGTCATTGTCTCGCTCCTGTTCTGGGGTGCTCTAGATGGCGGGCTTGGGCATGACGGTGGGCTTGACGCCGTAGCGCGGGGCGCCCAGGCCGTAACCGCCGCGGCCGGCGGTGGCCATCGAGGGCACCCCGCCCGGCACCGCGGTCACCGGGGCGGTGTCGGGCGCGGCGCTGGTGAAGCCGGCGCCGACCAGCTGCGCCGGGGTGGCGTTGGCCGCCGGGGCGACGCCGCCCGGCGCCCAGCTCGGCGGCACCGACAGGCCGCCGATCGAGGGCCCGCGGCCCATGCTGGCCAGCACCGGGGCGCCGGCCGCGGCGGCGGGCGCCGCCGGCGCGGGCGGGCCGGCCGTCGTCGCCGCGGTGAGCCCGGGGTTGAAATTCGGGATCCCCGCGGCACCGGGCACCGGGGCGAATTGCCCCTCGCCCAGGGTGATGAAGTCCGACGCGGCCGCGCCGACGTTCTGCGCCCAGCCGATGGAGGTGCCCAGGCTGGTGGTCCCCGCGGGCGGCGGGTCGGCCGCCGGTGCGGCGTTGGGGATCACGTTGGGCGCCAACCCCTGCAACGCCGCGGCGCTGGTGTTCACCCGGTTGGCGGCCTCGGTCGCGCCGTACGAATCGGCGTTGGTGTCCAGGTTTTGCACCAGCGTCTGGTGAATCGCCTTGGCCTGGGCGCTGACCTGCTGGTACCAGGTGCCGTAGGCGGAGAACTGGGCGGCCTGCAGTGCGGACACCTCGTCGGCGGCTGCCGGCGCGATGCTGGTGGTGGGCGCGGCGGCCGCCGCGTTCTGGGCATCCATCGACGAGCCGAGGCCTTCGAGCATGCTGGCCACGGCCAGCAGCGCCTCGGGCCGGGTGGTGACAAAGGACATGATGTTCTCCTTCTCTCGACGAGCCGGCCCCGTTGCGGGCCCGCGACCGTGACTCCCCCGCCAGGCCCAGGACATGACCGGCCGATCCACGGGACCGAGGTACCCCGAAACGGCCGAGTTCACGCGGTTGACCTGGCACGACGACGGACCGGACGCACACCGTGCGGTGCCGGTGCCGCGACGTCGCTCAATTACCTTGCACCGGTGAGCTTTTGACGCCGGTGTAGGCGCGCCGGGCCGGACCGCGACCGCACGGCCGGCCGCGACCGCCGCGGGGGCGGGCGGATTCGGGTGCGGCCCGGGAAGTAACCTGACCGCCGTGACAACAGCAGCAGGTGCCGCGGGAGTAGGCCTGGCAACGCTGGCCGCCGACGGATCGATCCTCGACACATGGTTTCCCGCACCGGAACTGACCGGGCCGGGCACCAGCGGCACGTCGCGGCTCGCGCTGTCCGACGTCCCGCCCGAGCTGACCGCGCTGATCGGCCGCGACGACGACCGCGGCACCGAGACCGTCGCGGTGCGCACGGTGATCGGCTCGCTGAACGACGTGGCCGCCGACGCCTACGACGCCTACCTGCGGCTGCATCTACTGTCGCACCGGCTGGTGGCACCGCACGGGCTGAACGCCGGCGGCTTGTTCGGGGTATTGACCAATGTGGTGTGGACCAATCGCGGACCGTGCGCCATCGAGGGATTCGAGGCGGTCCGGGCCCGGCTGCGCCGGCACGGGCCGGTGACCGTCTACGGCGTCGACAAGTTCCCGCGGATGGTCGACTACGTGCTGCCGACCGGGGTGCGCATCGCCGACGCCGACCGGGTGCGGCTCGGCGCGCACCTGGCGCCGGGGACGACGGTGATGCACGAGGGCTTCGTCAACTACAACGCCGGCACGCTGGGCGCCTCCATGGTGGAGGGCCGCATCTCGGCGGGCGTCGTGGTGGGCGACGGCTCCGACATCGGCGGCGGGGCCTCGATCATGGGCACGCTGTCCGGCGGCGGCACCGAGGTCATCTCGATCGGCAAGCGGTGCCTGCTGGGCGCCAATGCCGGCCTGGGCATTTCACTCGGTGACGACTGCGTCGTGGAAGCGGGCCTGTATGTCACCGCGGGCACCAAGGTCATCACGCCCGAGGGCAAGCAGCTGAAGGCCCGCGAGCTGTCCGGCGGCAACAACCTGTTGTTCCGGCGCAATTCGCTGACCGGGGCGGTGGAGGTGGTGGCCCGCGGCGGCACCGGCATCACCCTCAACGAGGACCTGCACGCCAACTGAACTAGCGGGCGGCGACCTTCTCGGCGGCCGCGGCGGCGTCCAGCGCGGCCCCGCGGGTTTCGGGCAGCAGATACACGGACACGAAACTGGCCAGCACCAGGGAGGCCATCATGAGCCCGATCGCCCAGCTGCCGTAGGTCGCCAGCAGCGTGCCGGCCAGCAGCGGCGGCACGGCGGCGCCGACGATGCCGGCCAGGTTCATCGCCACCGCCGCGCCGCTGTAGCGGTAGCGGGTGGCGAACAGCTCGGGAACGAAGGCGGCGGTGGGGCCGTTGGCCACCGCCGCGGTGCCGAACATGCCCAGCACGGCGACGACGTAGCAGACGGGTCGGCCGGTGTCGATCAGCGGAATGACCACGAACGCCCACGGCAGGCACGCGACCAGGCCCCACAGCATCACCCGGCGGCGCCCGACCCGGTCGGAGATCCACGCCGAGCAGGCCACGCACGCCATGCTGGTGAGCCCGCCCAGCGCGCCGATGCCCCAGATGAAGCTGCGCGAGTACCCGAGATGGTTGTGGGCGTACATCACCAGGAACGTGTTGCCCAGGTAGATGAAGCCCATGCCGCCCACGAAGCTGCCCGCAACCAGGATGATCTCGCGTCGCTGCAACCGCAGCAGTTCGGTCAGCGGCGCCTTGGGCACCAGGTGGCGGGCCTTCTCCTCGACGAAGATCGGCGTCTCGTCGATGTTGAGCCGCACGTACAGGGCGATGCCGATCAACCCGCTGCTGATCAGGAAGGGCACCCGCCAGCCCCAGTGCATGAACGCCGGGCTGTGCTCGCCCATGGTGAGGTTGACGGCGAGGAAGGTCAGGCTGGCCAGGATCCCGGCAGTGCCCCCGCCGAGCAGGGTGAACATGCCGTACCAGCCGCGCCGGTCGGTCGGGGCGTACTCGGCGCTCAGCAGCACCGAGCCGGCCCATTCGCCGCCGACCGCGAACCCCTGCAGCAACCGCAGCACGGTGAGGAGCAGGGGCGCGGCGATGCCGATCGACGCGGTGCTGGGCACCAGGCCGACGCTCACGGTCGAGGCGCCCATGATGAGCAGGGTGGCGACCAGGGTCTTCTTGCGGCCCAGCCGGTCCCCGAAGTAGCCGAAGACGGCGGCGCCCAGCGGACGGGACAAAAAGGCCGTCGCGAAGGTCGCCATCGAGGCGATGGTGGCGACCGTCGGGCCGAGCCGCGGGAAGAACACCGCGGGAAACACCAGCGCCGCCGCGGTCCCGTAGATCAGGAAGTCGTAGAACTCGATGGCCGAACCCACCAGGCAGGCGGCCGCTATCCGCCGCATGGGCGTGCCGGGCGTGGTGGCGCGCGCGGACGGCTCACCCATGGCGGCCGCCTGCGCTCCGGTTGCCTGAATGCACGGTTACGACGGTAGGTGAAGCGTGGCGGCCACGCTCGGCCCCGAAGCTGGCAAGTTGCTGCGTGTCGTGCATCACGACGCCCGCTCAGCCGTCGGACAGCAGCTGCTTCTTGAGCACCTTGCCCATGGCGTTGCGCGGCAGCGCGTCCACCACGCGCACCTCGCGGGGCCGCTTGTGTATCGAAAGTTGTTGGGCGACATGGTCGATCAGGTCGTCGGGGTTGACCCGGCCGGCGGGAACGACGAACGCGACGATGCGCTGCCCCAGGTCCTCGTCGGGCATCCCGACGACGGCGGCCTCGGCGACGCCGGGGTGGCCGAGCAGCGCGGTTTCGATTTCGCCGGCACCGATGCGGTAGCCGCCGGACTTGATCAGATCGACGGACTCCCGCCCGACGATGCGGTGCATGCCGGCGTCGTCGACGACGGCGACGTCGCCGGTGCGGTACCAGCCGTCGGCGTCGAAGGCCTCGGCGGTGGCGTCGGGCCGGTTGAGGTAGCCGTCGAACATCATCGGGCCGCGCACCAGCAGCTTGCCGACGGTCTCCCCGTCGTGCGGCACCGGGTTGCCGTCGTCGTCGACCACCCGGGTCTGCACGCCGGTCAGCGGCAGGCCCACCCAGCCGGGGCGCCGCTCGCCGTCGGCCCGGGTGGAGATGGTGATCAGCGATTCCGAGGCGCCGTAGCGTTCGACGGGCTGGTGCCCGGTGAGCCCGGCCAACCGGTCGAACACCGGGACCGGCAGCGGCGCGCTGCCGGAGACCAGCAGCCGCGCCGGGCGCAGCGCGCGGGCGGCCGCCTCGTCGGCCACAACCCGCGACCACACCGTCGGCACCCCGAAGAACAGGGTGCCGCCGAAGTCGGTGCGGGCCTGCGCGTAGCCGGCCGGGGTCGGTTTTCCGGTGTGGACGAACCGATTCCCGATCCGCAGCGAGCCCAGCAGGCCCAGCACCAGACCGTGCACGTGAAACAGCGGCAGCCCGTGCACCAGCACGTCGTCGGCCGTCCACTGCCAGGCCTGCGCGAGGGCGTCCAGGTCGGCGGCGATCGCGCGCCGGCTCAGCACCACGCCCTTGGGCAGCCCGGTGGTGCCCGAGGTGTAGATGATCATCGCGGTGGCGTCCGGTGACGGCTCGGGGTAGCGGTGCCAGGAGCGGGCGTGCAGCCGCACCGGGACGTGCGGCAGGCCGTCGGGCTCGTCAGGCAGGGGGCCGAGCCAGGCCCGCACCCCGGAGTCGGCCAGCATGTGCCGGCGTTCGGCGGCCCCGACGTCGGCGGGCACCGGGACGAACGGCACCCCGGCGATCAGGCACCCGGTCACCGCGAGCACCGTGGCGGCGGTCGGTGTGGCGAGGACGGCGACCCGGCCCGCACCGGCGACCCGCTCGGCCACCGAGGTCGCGGCGCCGAGCAGGTCGGCGCGGCTGAGCACGGTGCCGTCGATGCGTACCGCGTCGGGGATGTCGGTGGCGGTAACGGCCGAGGGATTCAGCGACGTCAGCAGCACGCCAGCAGGCTACCCGCCGCCGGCACGGGTCAGTTCTGCTCGTCCCAGATCTTGGTCAGGGTGGACAGGATCTCCTCGCCGCGGCCCAGCCCGCCGAGGTGGCTCTCGCCGGGCAGCACGAACAGCTCTGCGTCGGGCAGCAAGGACACGACGTGTTGTCCGTGCGCGAACGGCACGATGTGGTCGCTGTCGCCGTGCCACCACCGGACCGGGACCTTGACCTGGTCGAGCCGGAATCCCCAGTCCTGGGTGAACAGGATGATGTCGTTGAACGGGGCGGCCAGTTGCTTGCGGCTGCCGTTGAGCAGGTCGTCGAGGAACATGGCCCCGAACTCGGGCCGGGTGAGCAGCCGCCGGTCGCCCTCGGGCGAGATCGCCGCGTACAGGTACAGGGCGGGGTTGGCGACCGGGCGGATGGCCCGCACGACCAGGCTGGCGCCGATCCGCAGCGGGTCGCCGCCCAGCTTCAGCAGTGGAGCCACCCGCTTGCCCAGGTTCATCAGGCCGCTGGTGATGCCCTCGTCGCCGAGGAAGGGCGCGACGCCGCCGAGGATGCCGGCCGCCACGACCCGGTCGGGCAGCACCGCGGCGGACGCGAGCGCGTAGGGGCCGCCGCCGGACAGCCCGATGAGGTCACGTCCCGTGGAGTGGTGTAAGAGCGGTCGCGTGTCCGCGTGTGGCTCTGTGGTAGCCACTATGCCGTGAGAGCGGCTGTGGGGGCAATGGTTTCGGCACTTTGGTCACTGACGTCGAG
>NZ_JACKSY010000081.1:0-4340 GCF_025821985.1 Mycobacterium timonense
CCCGCGCCAGCGGGCGACGCAGCAGGCAACGAAGCGTCAACCCCGCACCACCACCCGGTGGATCAGACGGGGACCGCCTCACCGCAAGGCGAGGCTGCCTGATGGAGCAAGCGAACTCACATTCGCTCACCAAAAGGCAACGGTGGGCGTGCCATATGGGATCGAGTGCCCAGTGTGTGAGGCTCCGGCCGGCTTAACCTGCGGCGGCGAGGACGAGTACCACGTCGGCCGGCTGCGGGCCTGGCGCGGCGGCGAAGCGGTTCGGCGCGACATCGTCGAGCGGATGCGCGTCGCTAACCGCTGAACAACGATTAGGGTGGAGCGGCCTTAGAATTCGGGGGGCCAAGGATCGGGCATGGCCGGCAGGCCGGCGTTACTCGTCCGGTTCCAGTGCTCCAGGATCTCCTCGATGTGATCCCAGTCGTCGCCGGTTTTCGGCGGAATTGACCGCACGCCAAGCGCTTCCGCGCTCACGTTCTGAATGTGCGAGGCATCGGTCGATGCGTAGGTATCGAGCGCTGTGACGCTGCTTGTGGCCGTATGCACCTGGGCGGCGACCAATTGGAACTGCGCGGCAGCGTCCCTGACGACCTGGCTCGCCTCATTGATCCGTGACTGCGCAGCCCGCAACAGTGCTGCTCGGCCTTCGGCGGTGCCCGATATGTGCGCGAACGCCGCTTTATCCCGCTGCCAAGCCTGCTCGACGGCCGCCAGCTCACCCTGAGCCTTCTGGGTGAGCAGGTTGGCCTGGCGGACCGTATCCGCGACTGAGGAGTGGGCGGATCGCAAACTCTGGCGCCGCTGAGCAAGTGCCTCGTCCAGGTCACGCGCCCGATCGCTGGCCTCACCGGTCCACGCGTTGTCCATGGCCATGAGAAAGTCCCCATCTGTGGCCAGTAGGAAGTCCCCACTGGTGGCCAGGTAGAAGTCCCCACTCCTTTGCGGGCTCGTCGTGTCTTTTCCGGGAGCTGAGGGCCTGGGCGGTGACGGTGATAGCGCCAACTGTCACTTGATCACCGCCCAGGGAGCTCTATTGAAGTCTGCAAGGGAGCGTATGAACATCATTTCGGCGTATCACCAGGTCGGGTCGTATCGCGGCGCGGCCGAGCTGTGCGGTACTACGCACAAGACGGTCAAGCGGGTCATCGAGCGGGCCGAGGCCGGTGGCGCGCCCCCGCGGGAACCACGGCCACGCAACCTCGACGCGTTCACCGATCTAGTCGCCACCCGAGTCGAGAAATCACACGGCAAGATGTCGGCGAAGCGGATGCTGCCGATCGCCCGAGCTGCCGGGTATCAGGGCTCGGCCCGTAACTTCCGCCGCCTGGTAGCCGAGCAGAAAGTATTGTGGCGCAACGCTAACCGGCATCAACGCCGTCCGGCGGTCTGGTCACCCGGTGACTATCTGGTGATGGATTGGGCCGAAGCTGCACCGGGGTTGATGGTGTTCTGCGCGGTGCTGGCCTATTCGCGGTGGCGGTTTGTGCGGTTCGCCGCCGACGAGAAAGCCTCGACCACGCTGGCGATGATCGCCGAAGCCCTCGAGGCGATCGGTGGGGTTCCGGCCAAGATCCTGGCCGACCGGATGGGCTGCCTCAAAGGTGGTGTCGTCGCCAATGTTGTTGTTCCAACACCGGATTATGTGCGATTCGCGTCCCACTATGGCTTCGTTCCGGACTTCTGCCACGGTGCGGATCCGCAATCGAAGGGCATCGTGGAGAACCTCTGTGGCTACGCTCAGGACGACCTTGCGGTGCCGCTGCTGACCGAAGCTGCGTTAGCCGGTGAGCAGGTCGACCTACGTGCCCTCAACGCCCAGGCGCAACTATGGTGCGCCGAGGTCAATGCCACGGTCCACTCGGAGATCTGCGCCGTGCCCAACGATCGCTTGGTTGACGAGCGCACCGTCTTGAGGGAGCTGCCCTCGCTGCGGCCGACGATCGGCTCGGGGTCGGTGCGCCGTAAGGTCGACGGCCTCTCGTGCATCCGTTACGGCTCAGCTCGTTACTCGGTGCCTCAGCGGCTCGTCGGTGCCACCGTGGCGGTGGTGGTCGATCATGGCGCCCTGATCCTGTTGGAACCTGCGACCGGTGTGATCGTGGCCGAGCACGAGCTCGTCAGCCCAGGTGAGGTGTCCATCCTCGATGAACACTACGACGGACCCAGACCCGCACCCTCGCGTGGTCCTCGCCCGAAAACCCAAGCAGAGAAACGATTCTGCGCATTGGGAACCGAAGCGCAGCAGTTCCTCGTCGGTGCTGCTGCGATCGGCAACACCCGACTGAAATCCGAACTCGACATTCTGCTCGGCCTTGGCGCCGCCCACGGCGCCCACGGCGAACAGGCTTTGATTGACGCGCTGCGCCGGGCGGTTGCGTTTCGCCGGTTCCGCGCTGCCGACGTGCGCTCGATCCTGGCCGCCGGCGCCGGCACCCCACAACCCCGCCCCGCCGGCGACGCACTCGTGCTCGATCTGCCCACCGTCGAGACCCGCTCGTTGGAGGCCTACAAGATCAACACCACCGACGGGACGGCCTCATGACCACCGCTGCCAAGCCGGTGGCACCGTCCTCGGCGGCACCGCTGGCTGCTGACCTTGACGCGGCGCTGCGGCGGTTGAAGCTGGCCACGGTGCGCCGCAACGCCGCCGAGGTGTTGCAAGTCGCCAAGACGCAACGCTGGACACCGGAGGAGATCCTGCGGACGTTGGTTGAGGCCGAGATCGCTGCCCGCGATGCCTCCAACACCGCCAACCGTCTCAAGGCCGCAGCCTTCCCGGTCACCAAGACCCTCGACGGGTTCGACGTCACCGGATCGTCGATCACCGCAGCCACGTTCGACTACCTGTCGAGCCTGGAATGGATTCGGGCACAACAGAACCTGGCGGTCATTGGCCCACCTGGTACGGGCAAAAGTCACCTGCTCATCGGCTGCGGGCACGCTGCCGTCCACGCCGGATTCAAAGTCCGCTACTTCACCGCCGCCGACCTGATCGAGGTCCTCTACCGCGGCCTGGCCGACAANACCGTCGGCAAGATCATCGACACCCTGCTCCGCGCGGATCTGGTCATCTTGGACGAGATCGGCTTCGCCCCGCTCGACGACACCGGGACTCAACTGTTGTTCCGGCTCGTGGCTGCCGGCTACGAGCGCCGCTCCCTGGCCATCGCCTCGCATTGGCCCTTCGAACAATGGGGGCGATTCCTGCCCGAGCACACCACCGCCGCCAGCATCCTCGATCGGCTGCTGCACCACGCCAGCATCGTCGTCACCTCCGGCGAGTCCTACCGGATGCGCCACGCCGACCACAAGAAGGGAGCCGCCAAGAATTAGCCAACCACCCGCAGCGGAGTGGGGACTTCTGCTGGCCACCAGCGGGGACTTCTACTTGGCCATTGACACGACTTCTGGCGGTACTGAGGTGCCTAAGAGCTGACGTGCTCGCTGTATCCACACTTCGGCCTGGTCAATCACGCGTTCTATCGTCGGGTCGTCGGCTCACTGTTTGCAAGAGGAGTGCACGCTCGGCAGTGGCACGGCGTCACCGAACCTGCGCGCTCCTCCTCCCATCGCGCATGAATCGTGTTGTATGCCAGGCGTTGTGGCGTTGATGGTGGTGGGGGTGAGGTGGAGGTTGGTGATGTTGAGGGTGGCTAGGTAGGGGGTGGTGTCGTGGTTGCCGTGGATGCCGATGGTGGGTACGGGTGCGTCGGTGATGTGGGCGTTGTTGAGCCAGGTGTGGTTGAGGTCTCCTGCGGTGATGAGGGTGTCGGCGTGGTGGGTGGTGATGGCGTGGGGGATGGAGGTCCAGTCGGGTTCGGTGTCGGCGAGGACGAGGAGTCGCATGGTGTTGAGTGTGCGGGGTGTGGTGCGTCGGATTCAACAACGGTGTGGCGTGTGTGTGTTGTTGGAGTGAGGGGTAAGGGCGGCAGGGGTGGGCGGTGGGGCGTGAGCCCCGCCGCGTTGGTGTGGTCTCGTATTCGGTTGGTATGAACGGATATTGAGTGATAGCGATAAGCGTTGCGATTGTCCGAAAAATGTTGGTAGTATTGATGTTAAGCACGGCGAAGCCGAGCGGAGACACGAAACAGACTGTAGAATAACGATATTGGATAGCGACGAAGTCGCGACCACGCTGGTAGTGAAAGTGATTGATATGCAAAGAGATTCGATCCGGCAGAGCGAAGGGCGAAGCCCGAGCGGGAATGAGCCGGTGACGATGAAAACGCAAGGCGCACAACAGAACTCGACCATAGAGCACGAGCAAGGCGGCGTGAGCCGCCGGGTGCGCTCGCCGGCAGCGCCGGCGGTCCTCCCTCCGGCGAAGCCGGGGGGGGGGG
>NZ_JACKSY010000082.1:0-74708 GCF_025821985.1 Mycobacterium timonense
ATGCTGGTGGTCGAGCGGCTTTCGGATGCGCGGCGGTTGGGGCATCCGGTGTTGGCGGTGGTGCGGGGTTCGGCGGTGAATCAGGATGGTGCTTCCAATGGGCTGACGGCGCCGAATGGGCCGTCGCAGCAGCGGGTGGTGCGTGCGGCGTTGGCCAACGCGGGTCTGTCGGCGGCCGAGGTGGATGTGGTGGAGGGGCACGGCACCGGCACCACGTTGGGTGATCCGATCGAGGCGCAGGCGTTGTTGGCGACGTACGGTCAGGATCGTGGCCAGCCGTTGTGGTTGGGGTCGATCAAGTCGAACATGGGTCATACTCAGGCGGCTGCGGGGGTGGCCGGGGTGATCAAGATGGTGCTGGCGATGCGCCACGAGTTGTTGCCGGCCACGCTGCATGTCGATGAGCCCAGCCCGCATGTGGATTGGTCGGCGGGGGCGGTGTCGTTGTTGACCGAGGCCCAACCGTGGCCGGGTGAGCGGCCGCGGCGGGCGGGGGTGTCGTCGTTTGGCATCAGTGGCACCAATGCGCACGTCATCATCGAGGCGGTCCCGGCCGTCGAGCCGGCGCACGCCGACGCGCCNGCGCTGCCGGTGTTGCCCTGGGTGGTGTCGGCCAAGTCCGCGGCGGCGTTGCGGGCGCAGGCGGCGCGGTTGGCCGAATACGTGCGCGCGCAGGGGGAATTGGACATCGCCGACGTGGGCTGGACGTTGGCGGGACGCGCGACGTTCGAGCACCGGGCCGTCGTGGTGGGCGGTGACNGGCGCAGGCGGCGCGGTTGGCCGAATACGTGCGCGCGCAGGGGGAATTGGACATCGCCGACGTGGGCTGGACGTTGGCGGGACGCGCGACGTTCGAGCACCGGGCCGTCGTGGTGGGCGGTGACNGGGACCGCCTGCTGGCCGGGCTGGACGAGCTGGCCGCCGACGACCCGGCCGCATCGATCATCCGGGGTGTCGCCACACCGGCGGGCAAGACGGTGTTCGTCTTCCCCGGCCAGGGATCCCAAACCCTAGGCATGGGAAGGCAATTGCATGCCGGATATCCGGTTTTCGCCGAGGCGTTCGACGCGGTCGTCGCCGAACTCGACCGCCATCTGCTTCGCCCGCTGCGCGACGTCATCTGGGGTGACGACGAAAACGTCTTGAACAGCACCGAATTCGCGCAGCCGGCGCTGTTCGCGGTGGAAGTCGCATTGTTCCGGCTGCTCGAATCGTGGGGAGTGCGACCCGATTTCGTGATGGGCCACTCGATCGGGGAGCTGTCGGCCGCGCACGTCGCCGGTGTGCTGTCATTGCAGAACGCCGCGGTGTTGGTGGCGGCGAGGGGCCGGTTCATGCAGGCGCTGCCCGAGGGCGGGGCGATGATCGCCGTGCAGGCCACCGAGGCGCAGGTGCGCCCGCTGCTGGGCCCGGGCGTCGGCATCGCCGCGGTCAACGGCCCGGCCGCGGTGGTGATTTCCGGTGACCACGATGCGGCCGTCGCGATCGCCGAGCGGCTGCGCGCCGAGGGTCACCGCGTGCACCGGCTGTCGGTGTCGCACGCCTTCCACTCCCCGCTGATGGAACCGATGATCGACGAATTCGGAACTGTCGCAGCCGGTCTCGCCATCGACAAACCCGTCATCCCGATCATCTCCAATCTGACTGGGCAACCGGCGGCCGACGACTTCGGGTCGCCGGAGTACTGGAAGTGCCATGTCCGCGACGCGGTGCGCTTCGCCGACAGCGTGCGGTTCGCGCAGTCGGCCGGTGCGACCCGTTTCCTGGAGGTCGGGCCGAGCAGCGGCCTGACCGCAGCGATCGAAGAGACGCTGGCCGACGCGCCCGTCGTCACCGTGTCCGCCCTGCGCAAGGACCGCCCGGAGCCGGTCGCTCTGGTCAACGCCGTCGCCCAGGGCTGGGTCTGCGGCATGGACGTGGACTGGCGCGGCGCACTCGGTACGGGGCACCTGGTCGACTTGCCCACGTATGCCTTTGACCGGCGGCGCTTTTGGCTTTCCGGCGACGGCGCGGCCTCCGATGCGGCGGGGCTGGGCCTGGCCGCCGGCGACCACGCCCTGCTGGGCGCGGTGGTGGAACTGCCCGCCTCGGGTGGCGTGCTGCTCACCGGCCGGCTGTCACCGGCCAGCCAGGGCTGGCTGGCCGACCACGCCGTCGGTGGCGTGGTGCTGTTCCCCGGCGCGGGGTTCGTCGAACTGGCGATCCGCGCCGGCGACGAGGTGGGCTGCGGCATCATCGACGAGCTGAATCTGGCTGCGCCGCTGGTGTTGCC
The DNA here is from genome assembly GCF_025821985.1 of Mycobacterium timonense. Lineage (NCBI taxonomy): Bacteria > Bacillati > Actinomycetota > Actinomycetes > Mycobacteriales > Mycobacteriaceae > Mycobacterium > Mycobacterium timonense. The sequence goes on from NZ_JACKSY010000082.1 coordinate 2,273, forward strand.
GGCCGGCGGTTCGGTCGCGATCCAGGTCGTGGTCGACGGCCCGGATGATTCGGGTGCGCGTGCGGTGTCGGTCTTCTCCCGCGCCGACGCGGGCGCGGGCTGGTTGTTGCACGCCGAGGGTGTGCTGCGCGCCGGGTCGGCGCAGCCGGCCACGGACCTGTCGGCGTGGCCGCCGGTGGGCGCGGTGCCGGTCGATCTCGGCGACGGATATGAGCAACTCGCCGAGCGCGGCTACCGGTACGGGCCGGCGTTCCGCGGCCTGACGTCGATGTGGCGCCGCGGCGACGAGATCTTCGCCGAAGTGAACCTGCCCACCGATGCCGGCGTCAGCACAACCGGTTTCGGCGTGCACCCGGTGATGCTGGACGCGGCGTTGCACGCGGTCATGTTGGCGTCCGACGGCGACGACCTCCCGGCGGGCTCGATGTTGGTGCCGTTCTCCTGGCAGCGGGTGTCGTTGCATGCCGCGGGCGCGGCGGCGGTGCGGGCACGGATCGTGCCGGTCAGTCCGTCCGCGGTGTCGATCGAATTGGCCGACGGGTTGGGGCTGCCGGTGCTCTCGGTGGCGTCGATGGTGGCGCGGCCGGTGACCGACCAACAGCTGTTGGCCGCGGTGTCGAACTCGGGCCCGGACCGCCTCTTCGAACTGATCTGGTCGGCCCAGCCGTCGACGGCCGTGCAGCCGGTGTCGCTGTTAAATTGGGGCGCAACGGAATTGGACGCCACCGACACCGACTCCGACAGCGGGCGTTTCGCGGTGCTGTTCGAATCGGCGCCGGTGGCCGGGGACGTCGTGACCGAGGTGTACGCCGCGACCCGGGCGGTGCTGCCGGTGCTGCAGTCGTGGCTCGCCCGCGACGGGGCCGGCACCTTGGTGGTGTCGACCCGCGGCGCGATGACGCTGCCGGGAGAAGACGTCACCGATCTGGCCGGCGCAGCGGTGTGGGGCCTGGTGCGCTCCGCGCAGACCGAGCACCCCGGCCGGATCGTGCTGGTCGATACCGATGCGCCGCTGGACGCCGATGCGGTCGCGGCGGTGCTGGCGGTCGGCGAGCCGCAGACGTTGCTGCGCAACGGAACCGTGTACACCGCGCGGGTGCTCGGCAGCCGGGCGGTGGGTGCCCTGCTGGTGCCGCCGGAGGATGGACCGTGGCGGCTGGGCATGAGCAGCTACGGCACCATCGAGAACCTGCGGTTGGAGCCGATCCCCGACGCCGACGCGCCGTTGGGGCCCGGCCAGGTTCGGGTGGCGACCTCGGCCCTTGCCGCCAACTTCCGCGACGTGATGATCGCGTTGGGCCTGTATCCCGATCCGGACGCGGTGATGGGCATCGAAGCGTCCGGCGTGGTCATCGAAACGGCCTCGCAGGACGGGCGTGTCGCGGTCGGCGACCGCGTGATGGGCCTCTTCCCGGACGGAACCGGGACCGTCGCCACCACCGATCAGCGGCTGCTGGTCAAGGTGCCGGCCGGATGGTCGCACACCGCGGCCGCGACGGCGTCCGTGGTGTTCGCCACGGCCTACTACGCGCTGGTGGACCTCGCCGACGCCAGGCCCGGCCAGCGGGTGCTGGTGCATGCCGCCGCCGGCGGCGTCGGGATGGCCGCGGTGCAGCTAGCCCGGCATCTGGGCCTGGAAGTGTTCGCCACCGCCAGCCGCGGCAAGTGGGACACGTTGCGCGACATGGGCTTCGACGACGATCACCTCGGCGACTCGCGCGGCCTGGACTTCGAGGACAAGTTCCGGGCGGTGACCGGCGGGGCCGGGATGGACATCGTGCTCGACTCGCTGTCCGGTGATTCCGTCGACGCGTCGCTGCGGCTGGTCGCCCCCGGCGGGATCTTCCTGGAAATGGGCAAGACAGACATCCGCGACCCCGAGGTCGTCGCCGCCGAGCACCCCGGTGTGCGCTACCGCGCCTTCGATCTCTTCGAGGCCGGGCCGGACCGCATCGCCCGGCTGCTCGACGAATTGGCCGCGATGTTCGGCGAGGACGTGCTGCGGCCGTTGCCGGTCACCAGGTTCGACGTGCGACGTGCGCCGGCCGCATTGCGCTACCTGAGTCAGGCCCGCCACGTCGGCAAGGTGGTGATGACCATGCCCGACGCGTGGACAGCGGGCACGGTGCTGATCACCGGCGCCACCGGGATGGCCGGTTCGGCTGTCGCGCGACATGTGGTGACCCGCCACGGCGCGCGGAACCTGGTGTTGGTCAGCCGGCGCGGACTGGACGCGCCGGGCGCCGCGGAGCTGGTGGCCGAGCTGACCGCGGCCGGCGCGCACGCCGAGGTGGTGGCCTGTGATGCCGCCGACCGGGAGGCGCTGGCCAAGGTGATCGCCGACATCCCGATGCAGCACCCGCTGACCGGGGTGATTCACGCCGCCGGGGTGCTCGACGACGCGGTGGTGACGTCGCTGACCCCGCAACGGATCGACACCGTGCTGCGGGCCAAGGTGGACGCGGCGTGGAACCTGCACGAGCTGACCCGCGACCTGGATGTCGGTGCGTTCGTGATGTTCTCGTCGATCGCCGGGCTGGCCGGCGCGTCGGGTCAGGGCAACTATGCGGCCGGCAATTCGTTCCTGGACGGCTTGGCCGCTCATCGGCGGGCCCACGGGTTGCCGGCCATCTCGCTGGGCTGGGGGCTGTGGGATCAGGCCAGCGCCATGACCGGCGGGCTGGGTGCGGCCGACCTGGCCCGGTTCGGCCGCGACGGTATCGTCGCGATGTCGTCGCAGGAGGCGCTGGAGTTGATGGACACCGCGCTCATCGTCGACGAGCCGTTCCTGCTGCCGGCCCACATCGACCTTGCGGCGCTGCGGGTCAAGTTCGACGGTGGCACGCTGCCGCCGATGTTCGTCGACCTGATCAACGCGCCCACCCGCCGCCAGGTCGACGACTCGCTGGCCGCGGCCAAGTCGAAATCGGCTCTGCTGCAACGCCTCGAGGGGCTGCCCGAGGATGAGCAACAAGCGGTCCTGCTGGACCTGGTCCGCTCCAACATCGCCACCGTGCTGGGCAGCTCCAGCCCGGAGGCGATCCACCCGGACCGGGCCTTCCAGGAACTCGGGTTCGACTCGCTGACCGCCGTCGAGATGCGCAACCGGCTCAAAGCCGCGACCGGGCTTGCCCTTTCGCCGACGCTGATCTTCGACTACCCGAACTCGGCCGCGCTGGCCGGTTACATGTATCGGGAACTGGTCGGCACGTCCGAACAGCCGACAGCGGCCGCGGCGCCGGGCGAAGCCGAGATCCAGCGCGTGGTGGGATCGATTCCGGTCAAGCGTCTTCGCCAGGCCGGGGTCCTGGAGCTGTTGCTGGCGTTGGCGAACGAGTCCACCGGGACCGCGCAATCCGCAACGCCGGCGGTGACCACCGAAAAGGACATCGCCGACATGGATCTCGACGACCTGGTCAACGCCGCGCTGCTGGATGACGACGACGAGTAGGCGGTCGATGAGAATCGCGGTCACCGGGGCCAGCGGCGTGCTCGGTCGCGGCCTCGCCGCCCGGCTGCTCAGCAAGGGCCACGACGTCGTCGGCATCGCCCGGCATCGGCCCGACAGCTGGTCGAGCGCAGCGGATTTCATCGAGGCCGACATCCGGGATGCCGCCGCGGTCAACCGCGCGGTCACCAGTGCGGACGTCGTCGCGCATTTCGCGTGGACCCACGACACTCAGGAGCGGACCGGCTCGCAGGTCAACATCGCCGGCACCGCCAACGTGCTGGCGGCGATGGCCGAAACCTCGGCGCGCCGCATTGTTTTCCCATCGTCGCCGCACGTCTACGGCGGCGGCGACACCCCGCGCAGCGAGGCCGAGGCGCCGGCCCCGTCGGCCGCCGACGCGGTGCAGCAAGCCCGCGTCGAGGAGATGCTGGTCGCCTCCGGACTCGAATCCGTCACCATCCGCTGCGCGCTCGTCGTCGGCCGCAACGTCGACAACTGGGTGCGCCGGGTTCTGGCGCTGCCCGCCTTCCCCGGCGGGACCGTCGATCGCCCCATCCAGTTGGTGCACCTCGACGACGCGCTGCGACTACTGGAGTCGGCGGTGCTGAGCCACGAAATACCCAGCGGCACAGTCAATCTCGCTGCGCCGGGGACGACGACGTTTCGCCGGATCGCGGCCACCCTGCGCCGCCCGGTGCTGCGGCTGGGCCGCCCGGCGCCGGCCGAGCTGGAGCCGGTGCTCAGCGCGCCGCTGATGGATACCGCGCTGCTGCACGAGCGGTGGGGCTTTCGGCCGGCATGGCAGTGCGGTGAATGTGTCGAGGATATGGCGCTGGCGGTGCGCGGGCGCGTCACGGTGGGGCGCCGCGTCGTGTCGCTGCCCTGGCGGCTGGCCAACGTCGCGGACCTGCCCGCCGTCGATGCCCCCGCGCAGGACGGTGTGGTGCCCGTACCGGCCGGCCCCGAAGGGGTCAACGGCGAGTTCGACACGCCGATCGATCCGCGTTTCCCCACCTTCCTGGCCACCAACTTGTCCGAGGCGTTGCCCGGTCCGTTCTCGCCGTCCTCGGCGTCGGCGACGGTGCGCGGAGTACGCGCCGGCGGCGTCACCATCGCCGAGCGGCTGCGGCCGGGTGGTCTGGTGCAGCGCGAAATCGCCCTGCGCACCGTCGGCGTGTTCGCGCACCGCCTCTACGGTGCGATCACCTCGGCGCACTTCATGGCCGAGACCGTGCCGTTCGCCAAGCCGTCGATGATCGTCAGCAACAGCGGGTTCTTCGGCCCCAGCATGGCCTCGCTGCCCGTCTTCGGTGAGCAGCGGCCGGCCGAAACCGGCTGGGCCCGAAGGCTGTTGCGCAATACCCGCAACATCGGGGTGTTCGGCGTCAATCTGGTGGGCCTGAGCTCCGGTGCGGCGCGCGACACCGACGACTTCATCGCCGACGTGGATCGGCTGGAGCGGCTGGCCGGCGACGCCGCCGAACTCGACGAGCGCCGGTTGCTGAGCCTGATCGCGTTGGCGCGCGACCAGGTCGTGCACGGCTGGGTGCTGGCCTCCGCGTCGTTCATGCTGTGTGCGGCGTTCAACGTGTTGCTGCGCGCGGTGTGCGGACGGGACACCTCGGCGCCGGCCGGCCCGGAACTGGTCAGTGCGCGATCGGTGGAGGCCATGCAGCGCCTGGTCGTTGCCGCACAGCGTGATCCGAACGTGGCCCGTGTGTTGACCGAACCGGGGGAGCGGTTGGACAAGCTGGCCGTCGACGCGCCGGAATTCCATGCCGCGGTGCTGGCCGAGTTGGCGCTGATCGGGCACCGCGGTCCGGCGGAGTTGGAGATGCTGTCGACGAGCTACGCCGACGACCCCGAGCTGCTGGTCCGCATGGTGGCCAAGGCGATGGCGGCGACCGCGGCGCCGCCGCCGCAGCATCCCCGTATTCCGTTGCAGGCCAAGCTGATTGCAGCGCTAACTGCGCGTCAACTCCGCGACCGCGAAGCCCGCCGCGACAAGGTGGTGCGCGCCAACTGGGTGTTGCGCGCCCTGTTGCGGGAATACGGTCGCCGGTTGACCCACGCGGGCGTCTTCGGCAGCGCCGACGATGTGTTCTACCTACTGGTCGACGAACTCGATGCCCTGCCGGCCGACGTCGCGGCGGTGGTGGCGCGGCGTCGGGCCGAGCACCGCCGGCTGGCCGGCATCGCACCGCCGACGGTGTTCAGCGGAAGCTGGCAGCCGACGGCAACTTCCGTGCCGGCGCTGGCCGGTGGCGGAACCCTGCGCGGCGTCGGGGTGTGCGGCGGACGGGTCCGCGGTCGGGTGCGCATCGTGCGGCCCGAGACCATCGACGACCTACAGCCCGGCGAGATCCTGGTGGCCGAGGCCACCGACGTCGGCTACACCGCCGCATTCTGTTATGCCGCGGCCGTGGTGACCGAACTCGGCGGGCCGATGTCGCACGCCGCCGTGGTGGCCCGCGAGTTCGGCTTCCCCTGCGTGGTGGATGTGCAGGGAGCCACCAAGTCGTTGCCGCCGGGTGCGCTCGTCGAGGTCGACGGGGCGACCGGCGAGATCAGGGTGCTGGAACTTGCTTCGGAGCCGGCCACCGGCGGCGGGTAGGCGCTTACGGCGGGCCGTGTCATGGCGCCGAATGTTGTTGCGCCGCTTGGCGGGCCAGCCTGTCGTTGTGGATCTTGACGAGTTCTCGGAACCCCAGCCGGTGGTACTTCGGTATCGGTTGGATACCCCAGACGTCCTGCGCGGTGGCCTTGCCCTCGGCGCCCTCCGGCGGGCCGAACGGCGGGTAGGGGTACTTGCACTCGAGCGTGTCGTTGGAGTACCGGATCTTGAGCAGCTCGCTGCAGATCTGGGTGAGGCTCAGCGTCGGGTAGCCGTAGTAGACCGCCATGAACGGCAGCGTGAACGCGCCCTCGATCACCAGGGCCACCAGGCACACGAGCACGGCCCGCTTGATCCATTTGTGCATGCGCGCGTAGTACGGCGTGGTGCCGGGTTCGAGACCGGCGGCCGAGTCCTTGTCGTCGGCGGTAGACGGTACGGACGGACTAGTCATGGCACGGCTCCTTTAGTCGGAGAAGATTTCGCGGTTGACGGTGTGCAGGTAGGGGATTGCCAGGAAAGGGGTGATGTAGAAGATGTCGTAGAGCCACCAGCCGATGACCGGGAACACCACACCGGCGTAGCGCACGTCGGCGAACATGGTCATGTTGAACACGTAGGCCGACCAGATCACCACGCCCATCCAGCAGGTGACGATCATCCACTGGTGGCCCCACCGCTTCATCTGCAGGAACCCGATCGCGGCGGCCACCCGCATGGAGAAGACCGTGAGAATCAGCCCTGCGACATAAGCTTTTTCGCCCGGCCCGGCCGCGCCGCCGATCCACAGTTCGTTGTAGTGCCAGAAGTAGCCGGCGTCGAACATGTTGCCCCAGCCCACCATCAGCACTCGGTTGATCAGGGTGTGGTTGGCGACCAGGTCGAGCGCCCAGCCCAGGGAGTTGAGCATTCCGTCGATCAGCACCAGGTAGCCGATCAGGGTCACGATCATCGGCCGCACCGACAATCCGGCGCGCAGCGCCCGGCGCTGCAACCACACCCCGCGCATGAAGATCGGGAACCCGATCAGGCCCGGCGCCCACATGCCCATCAGGGCGGCGCCGACGATCATCCACTTGTCGGCGTGGCGCTGGGCCTGGCGGGATTCGTCGTGGTGGTCCTCGAGGGTGGTCGCGCTGTTTGCCTGCGCGGCAGCGAGATTCACAGATCCCACCACCCGCGGGCGAACGACATGTAGAGCTGGACGCCGAACATCGCCAGCAGATAGCCGTAGATGAAGATCTGAAAGACGATGAGCGCCCTCTTGCGCTTCTGTTCCTGTCGGTCCATGCCGGTTACTCCCTTCCCTAGGGCGAACTGTTCGAGGTGGCCAGGCTGGCTGCCGCGACCTCACGCAGTCCATCGGTGACCGCGCCATCGCTGCTCAGCGGCGCGAGTATGCACGCGTCGGCGGCGTCCAATTCGGTTGCGCCGGCGGCGATCAGCTGGGCGGCGGTGACCAGCACCCTCGTCGACGGCGGTTCGAAGTGGAAGGCTTCGTCGGCGGTGCGGATCGCGACCGCGCACCTGACCAGCCGCTGGGCGGTGGCCAACGGGATTCCGGATTCGGCGACGATCACGTCGGCCTCGCGGTCGGGCGGCAGATAATGCATCGCCAGCGTGACGAACCGTTGGCGGAACGAGGGTTTGAGCTCCTTGAGTGAGCTGCGGTAGGCGGGGTTGTACGAACACACCAGCATGAACCCTTCGGGGGCCTTCACCACCTCGCCGGCGCGGTCCAGGTACAACGACCGTCGGTGATCGGTGAGCGAATGCAGGATCGCCAAGGAGTCATGGCGGGCCTCGACGACCTCGTCGAGGTAGCAGATCGCCCCGGCTTTGACGGCCCGGGTGAGCGGACCGTCGGTCCAGACCACGTCGCCGCCGGTCACCATGAAGCGCCCGACGAGATCGGAGCTGGTGAGGTCGTCGTGGCAACTGATGGTGACCACGGGGCGCTGTAGCAGCGAGCCCATGTGTTCGACGAACCGGGTTTTGCCGCACCCGGTCGGGCCGGTCAGCATCACCGGCAGACGCCGCGCAAAGGCCTGTTCGAACAGCTGAACTTCGTTGCCGTTGGCGAAATATGTGTCCGTGGTCATCTCTTCCTCAATCGGCCGGCATTCACGCGGCGACCAGTTCGCGATGGACATGGGCCAATACGCGGGGCAATTCCTCGATACGCCGGATCCGTTGCGACCGGCGCGGCCCGAATACCTCCGGAAGGGGGTCCACCCGGGTCGGCCCGACGCCCACGTAATACATCGACACGCCGGCGTCGTTGGCCTCCGCGACGGCGTGCGCGGCATCGGCCCAGGCGTAACGGCCCTCGTAGCCTTCATCGGAGATCAGCCCGTCCCCGATGACGATCAGCAGGCGCCGCTCGGAGGGTTCGGCGAGCAGCCGGCTGGTCAAATGGCGAAGTGGCGCACCGAGTCTGGTGTAGCCGCGGGTGGACAGGCCGAGTGTGCTCGGCGGCACGAACCGGCGGTCTTCGAAGTCCTTCAGGCACCGGACTTCGACCCGGTGTCGGGTGTTGCCGGTGAACACGAAAACGCCATGGCGTTCCCGCGCCAGCGTCATGGCACGCGAAAGCGCGTCGGCACAGGCCAATTCGAGCTGAAACACGCGTCCCCCGTGCACCCCCAGTGACGAGCTGCCATCGAGCAGTAGTGCGGTGGTGACGTCGCGGCCGCTGGGCAACAGGTCGCGAAACACCCTCGGCTCCTTGGCCTCGCCCGTCGTCAGGTCGATGTAGTGGCTGACGTACTGGTCGACGTCGAGGTCCGAGCCATCTTCCAGGCGGCCGGTCATTGCACGGTGGGTGTGTTCTTCGAACCACTTGCGGACATCGACGGCCACCGGCACCGGACGGCGGAGGCGCCGGCCGTCGGCGTGCTCGACGACAGCGACGTGGTCGCGCATGAATCGCTGTGTCCACATGTTCCACTCGGGATAGGGGATGCCCGGCCGGTGCTGGGGTGTGACGTCGAGATCATTGTCCTGCGGCCGGCTCGGCGGCGGCAGATTCGGGTTGCGCACACCCCCGTCGCCGCCGACGGGCACCGAGTACGGCCGCGGACGACGCTTCTGTGTGGTGGTCCACGGCATCCTCCCGAAGCTGCGTCGTAGTCTGTCGGTCAATCCCTGCGGCGCCGTGTAGGCCAGCGGCAAAGCGCCCAGCAGCGGAGGCACCGTTAATTCCAGGCCGGTCGCCGCCAATCCGATTGCCCTGTCGAGCATCTGGGCGCCGTCCATGCCCGCGGCCTGGGGGTGGACATCGGGGAGCAGCCGTTGGACCTCGGGAAGCAGGCCGGGCCACCGCGACGCGATCCAGCCGAGCGCCACGGCGCCTTCGACGAGCGTGAGCGCGCGCAGTTCCCGCGCGGACAGCTCGTTCAGCCGGAATTCGGTGACGCGTTCCTTGGATGGCGAGCATTGCAGGGCCACACCGCAGGTCAGGGTTCTGCGTGTCCAGTCGGAGGGTGCGGGGTAGGGGACGTGGACGAATGTGAGTGCCGCATTCAATCCGAAGCCCCGCCGCTCGCCGGTGACGAGCCGCACGCCTTCGCGGCGCTGCTCGCTCAGCGCGACCGCCGTCACGGCGCAACTGCGTTCCAGCGCCATCGCGCGGCCGTCGGAGTACTCGGAACGCTCGGTCATTCAGAACGTACCGATGTTGGAGAACAGCCAGTACCAGAACCAGATGATCAGCCCGGTGCCGCCCCACGCGGCGACGTAGCGGAGGATCTCCCATAGATAGCCCATGATGTGACTTCCTCGGTGGCGTAGTCGTTTTCAGCGTGCGCGCGGTTCAGTCGGCGAAGAGTTCGCGGTTGACGGTGTGCAGATAGGGGATGGCCAAAAACGGGGTGATGTAGAAGATGTCGTAGAGCCACCAGCCGACGACCGGCAACACGACGCCGGCAAAACGCACGTCGGCGAACATCGTCATGTTGAACACATAGGTGATCCAAATGACGACGCCCATCCAGCAGGTGATGACCATCCACTGGTGGCCCCATCGCTTCATCTGCAGGAAGCCGATGGCAGCGGCGATCCGCATGGTGAAGACGGTCAGGATGAGCCCGACCTCCAAGGCCTTCTCGCCGGGACCGGCCGCGCCGCCGACCCACAGCTCGTTGTAGTGCCAGAAGTAGCCGGCGTCGAACATGTTGCCCCACCCGTTGAGCAGCACCCGGGCCAGCAGGGTGTGGTTGGCCACCAGGTCGAGCGCCCACCCGACGGTGTTGATGGCGGCGTCGATGATCACGAGATAGCCCAGCAGGGTGACCAGCATCGGCCGGACGGACAGGCCTTCGCGTTGCGCCCGGCGCAGCAACCGGACTCCCCAGAGAAACAGCGGCAATCCGAAGACGCCGAGCGCCGCGGTGCCGATCAGCAGGCTGCCGGAAATCAGCCACTTGTCCGCCCGCCGCTGCGCGAGTTGTGACCGGTGCAGGTGCTCGTCGATGCTCAGGCCGGCCTGCGCGGCGTCACTCGATTCGAGCCTGGGCAGCATCGCAAACCCTCCCTGCCATCGACACTGATTGGATCGGCGCCTGCACTATAACAGACTGACTACAGTCAGCGAAAGACACCGCATCCGAACACCTCGGCGCAGCACAATGCAAGGGAGTACTGAATCGATGCTGTTCCGCGCAGCCGACGGTGGGCACCCCGTAAGGCGTTGCAGCGTCAGGGTTTCAGACTGCGCAGAGTCCTCGCGACGTAGTCCTCCAGCAGGGCGTGTCCGGTCGGCCAGTGGTTGGTGGTGATCAACAAGGCGTACAGGCCCAGCAGGAAGAACACCGCGCTGTTCATGGGATTGACGTGCGGGTCCGTCTCGCCGCGTTGCTGGGCACCTTCGATCTCGTTGGCCACCAAGACGATCAACGGGTGGTCGCGGCCGTCCTCGGTCTGCGGGCGGGTCTGGGAGAAGTGCAGCGCGAGAAAGTCATTGAAGAGCATGTCGCCCAATCGGCGCTCCAGCCCGACCACCAAGCGGACCGCCTCGTTCAACGCCGACGCCAGATCGTGCTCGGACTTGAGGAATTGCGCGAACTGCTTGGCTATTCGCTCCTCTTCCCGGCGCTCCAACTCCAGCAGTACATGCTCCTTGGTCGGGAAGTGAAAGAAGAAGGTGCCGTGGGCAACTCCCGCGGCGGCGACGATCGCGCCCACGTCGGCCTCGGCCATTCCGGCGCGGGCGAACTCGGCGATCGCGGCGCCCATCAAACGCTCGCGCGTCTGCAGGCGCTTGGCTTCACGCGCCGACAGCCGGTCCGCCACAGCCATCGCTCTTCCTTATAGTTGACCCGACTCATGCCAAAGACGGCATGCTCAACGACCCATTATGCCGCGTCATCACCAAAAGCGCTTGCATACCTTGACTATTCTTCTGGGCATCGAGCGAACCCGGATAGCAACTGAGCATAGTCATTGACTATAGTCAGTAGGCTACCTACATTGAACGGCGCAGACATCACCCGCTACCGAGGGAGTCCGGCATGGCGTTGGAGCAATTCCGGCTGGACGGACAGGTCGCGATCGTCACGGGCGCCGGGAAGGGAGTGGGGGCGGGCATCGCCCGGGTGCTGGCCGAGGCGGGCGCCACTGTCGTCGGGACCGCGCGCACCGAGGCCGATATCGTCGGCACGATGGAGGGCATCGAGGCGGCGGGCGGCAAGGGCCTGGCGCTGGTGGCCGATGCGATGAGCCGCCCGGACGGAGAGCGCGTGGTCAACACCGCCATGGAGCGTCTCGGCCGCATCGACATCCTGGTCAACAACGTCGGCGGCTCCAGCTATGCACGGTTTCTGGACATCACCGACGAGGACTTCCGGCACACCTTCGACTGGTGCGTGACCTCGGCGTTCATCATGAGCCAGCTCGTGGCCGCGCACATGCTCGCCGCCGGGCACGGCTCGATCGTCAACATCTCGTCGGGCTCGGCCCGGTTCGGGATCCGGGCATTGACCGCCTACTGCGTCGCGAAGGGCGGCCTCGAGGCGCTCACCCGCGCCATGGCGCAGGAACTCGCGCCCAAGATCCGGGTCAACGCCATTGCGCTGGGCTCTTTCGCCACCGACGGTCTGCGGGGCAGCCTGGACCTGATGCCCGGATCGCTGGAGAAGATGCTGGCGGCCACGCCCCTGCACCGGCTGGGCGACGTCGAGGACCTCGGCCGGCTCACGGTGTACCTGTGCACCCGGGACTGCTATGCCACCAATGCGATCTTTCACGTCGACGGTGGCCTCGACTCGAACAATTCGCCGCTGCCGATACCGGATTACTGAACCCCCGCAAAGGACGAGGCAGCCGTGCGCAGAGTCATTCAATTCTCCACCGGCAACGTTGGCCGGCATTCGTTGCGGGCGATCATCGGCCGGCCCGATCTGGAACTGGTCGGCGTGCACGCCGCCGGTCCGGAGAAAATCGGCCGGGACGCGGCGCAGCTGTGCGGGCTGGACGAACCGACCGGCATCATCGCCACCGACGACATCGACGCCCTGGTGGCATTGAACGCCGACTGCGTGGTCTACACGTCGCAGGGGGAGACCCGGCCGATGGAAGCCATCGAGCAGATGTCCAGGTTCCTGGCCGCGGGCACCAACGTGGTCGGCACGTCGATGGTCTGGCTGGTGGCGCCCCGTCACGCCGAGGAGTGGTTGCGCGAACCCCTGCAGCGTGCCTGCGAGGCGGGCAACACCTCGCTCTACGTCAACGGCATCGATCCCGGCTTCTCCGGCGATACGCTGGTGCACGCCGCCGTCAGCCTGGCCACCCGGGTCTCGTCGATCACCGTGCAGGAGATCTTCGACTACGGAAACTACGACGACGCCGAGTTCACCGGTGCCGCAATGGGTTTCGGAACCGCCCCGGACGACGACTCGCCGATGATGTTTCTGCCCGGGGTGATCGTGGCGATGTGGGGCGGTCAGGTCCGCAGCCTCGCGGACCATCTGGGCGTCGAGCTCGACGACGTGCGCCAGCGCATCGAGCGCTGGTTCACCCCGGAGCGCATCGACTGCACCATGATGACGGTGCAGCCCGGACGGATGGCCGCGGTCCGGTTCGCCACCGAGGGCGTCCGCGACGGCGAGCCCGTCATCACCCTCGAGCACGTCACCCGGCTCACTCGGGCCGCGGCGCCCGACTGGGAATATCCGCCCGACGGTCACACCGGGGTGCACCGCGTGGTCGTGGCGGGCGAGCCGCGGGTCGAGATCAACACCCATGTCTCCCATCCGCTGTTCGATTCCACTGACGCCGGGTGCATTTCGACGGCCGCCCGGGTGGTCAACGCGATCGACTGGGTGTGCCGGGCGCCCCAGGGGCTCATCGGTGTCGAGGACATTCCGCTCGCGGCGACCATGCGCGGCGTGCTGTGGCAGGACCGCTAGTCCACCGTTGGGCGAGATCGCTTCACGAATCGCGTCGAACCCATAGGCTGTGCCCTCAGGTGAACGATTCGTTCGGCGGCCGGACAGCCGACTTCGGAAGGAGGGCTCATGACCAAGGTGCGGACGTCCGCGCTCGGCCTGACGGCCACCGCGGTGCTGGTCGGCGCGACCGTGGTGGGCTGCGGCGGGGACAAGAACCCGGCGGCGTCATCGAGCCCGGCGGCCTCCACCCCAAGCGCCGCATCGCCCTCCGCGGGGGCGCCGGCGGACTACAGCAACCTGTTGATCAAGCCCGGCGACGTGGGCCCCAACGCCACCGCCGACGGCCCGCCCAGCCAGAATCCCAGCGGCATCACCGGCGTGGGACAGGTTTTCAAGAACCCGGACGGCAAGCGCACCATCATGGACACGATCGCGGTGTTCCCGGACCCCGCCACCGCCGCTCAGACGGCGGCGAACATGCGCGACGTCGTCGGCAAAAAGGTCAACGGGCCACAGCAGCCCATCGACATCGGCTCCAACGGGTTCATGGTGATCGGCCAGGGCAGCGATCCGGCCAACCCGATGGAGATCTCCGAGGCGGTCTTCGTCGAGGGAAGGGCGATGGTCGACCTCGAATCCGATTGTGTGATAGGCAATCCCACGCCCGCTGACGTTCTGCTCGACCTCGCCCGCAAACAAGACGCCGCGGTCAAAGCGGGCTTGCCGGCCGGCTGATCGGACCTCACAGGGGCCAGCTGTTCGGCTGGGACGCATAACGCAGGGCGGCGGCCGGCGGCAACGGCCGGCGCTCATCGACCGATATCGCGTCGACGACCAGTGCGACATAGCGTCGCCAGCCCTCGCTGCCCGCATCCATGGTGGACAACACGCTGTAGAGCATCGCCACCAACCGGGGCAGATCGTCGGCGACCAGGTCGGCGCGGATCCTGCCGGCCCGCTGTCCCTCGCGGACGAGCTCACCGAGCGCCTCGTTGAGCGAAACCGAGATGTCGGAGGTGAGGGACCCGGCCCGATGCGCGGCGGCCAGCAGGTTCTGCTCGCGGGCGCCCAGCGATATCGCGGCCTCCACCAGGCGGGTCAGCCCGTGCAGCGGATCCTTCGCGTGGCGGGCGCTGTCGATCACCGGCGTGAGATCCTCGGCAATGCTCTGGTCCAGGGCGGCCCGCACCAGGTCCGCCTTGGCCGGAAATCTGCGGTAAAGCGTTCGCTCGCCGACGCCGGCGCGGCGCGCGACCGCCTCCACCGGCGCGTCGGGGCCCAACTCCGCGTACACCTCGCGGGCCGCGCGCAGGATGCGCTCGACGTTGCGTGCCGCGTCCGAACGCAACGGCCGGTCCTCAACCGCGGTCATGAGGCCCAGCGTAACCGACAGTTGACTGCCAACTGGCGGGGCTTTACAGTCTTTAACTGTCAGGCGTCTGCCAATTAACTGGAAACATGGGTCATGTCAATATCTTTCGAGACCTCCGAATCCCGCGCCGACGCGGAGCTTCCGGTGTTGCCGATGCCGCGGGCCGCGCACTGCCCGCTCGCCCCGCCACCCGAGTTCGTGGACTGGCGGCAACAACCCGGGCTGCGCCGCGCGCTGTTCCAGGGCAACCCGGTCTGGGTGGTGAGTCGCTACCACGACATTCGCGCCGCGCTGGTCGATCCGCGCTTGTCCGCCAAGACCATTCCGGATTCGATCATGCCCACCGATGCCGACAACAAGGTCCCGGTGATGTTCGCCCGGACCGACGATCCCGAGCATCATCGGTTGCGCCGCATGTTGACCGGCAACTTCACCTTCCGGCGGTGCGAATCGATGCGACCGCAAATCCAGGACACCGTCGACCACTACCTCGACCGGATGGTCGACGGCGGTGTGCCGGCCGACCTGGTGCGGGAATTCGCCCTGCCGGTGCCGTCTTTGGTGATCGCGCTGCTGCTCGGCGTGCCGCCGGAAGACCTGGAACTTTTCCAGTTCAACACCACCAAGGGGCTCGACCAGAAATCCTCCGACGAGGAGAAGGGCAAGGCCTTCGGGGCCATGTACGCCTACATCGAGGAGTTGGTGCAGCGCAAGGCACGCGAACCCGGCGACGACTTGATCAGCCGGCTGATCACCGAATACGTGGCGACGGGCCAACTCGATCACGCCACCACCGCCATGAACAGCGTGATCATGATGCAGGCCGGCCACGAAACCACCGCCAACATGATCTCGTTGGGAACCGTTGCGCTGCTGGGGCATCCGGAGATCTATGCCAGGCTCGGACAAACGGACGACTCCGCCGTCGTCGCCAACATCGTCGAAGAGCTGATGCGCTACCTGTCCATCGTGCACAGCCAGGTGGACCGGGTCGCGACCGAAGACCTGACGATCGCCGGTCAGCTGATCCGGGCGGGGGAGTTCGTGGTGATGAACCTGCCCGCCGGGAACTGGGACACCGAATTCGTGGATAATCCCGAATCCTTCGACGCCGACCGAAACCCCCGCGGGCACTTGGGCTTCGGCTACGGCGTGCACCAATGCATCGGCGCGAACCTGGCCCGGGTCGAGATGCAGGTCGCGTTCGCCACGCTGGCGCGCCGCCTGCCCGGGCTCAGACTGGCGGTGCCCCCGGAGCAGCTGAAGTTCAAGGACGCCAACATCTATGGCATGAAGGAGCTGCCGGTGAGCTGGTAACTACCGCCGCGCCGCACATCACCATCGCCGAGCGTCGAGTTGTTGGCGCCGAAAGCCACGATTTCACGCAACAAGTCGACGTTGGGCAGCGAAAGCCTCAGCAGCTGAACGCGGCGCCCACGCCGTCCGGCGGCGGCGTCGAGCGCAGGCAGCCGAACGGTTCGACCCCGGCCGGGCTGAGCTTGGCCGCCGACTGGCGCGCGTAGTTCACGCAGTACAGGCCGGCCTGGTCGGCGCGGCACCGGTACTCCCCGAACGCCAGCGAGTCCCCGTTGGCCAGCTCCGTCCCGTTGCCGTTGACGAACGGACCCGGATCGGCCCGGGCGGACCCGACCTGCAGGCTCGTCCCGTCGAAATCGACCCAGCCGCCTTGCCATTGGCCGTAGGCCGTCGCGGGCGGCGGGGCGGGATGGGTCAGGCTCACCAGGCAGACCACCGCGCCGCCGGTGTGCTTGGCATCCGTCATGCACGAGACTTTGCCGGCCAGGGCCGACACCGCGATGTCGTCGCCCAGCGGCGTGGCCACGCCGTCGCGGGTCGCCGTGTGGTAGCGGCTCGGATCGGCCGGGTGGCCTGCCTCGATCCAGGTGATGACGTCCGACATCGCCGCACCGGCGGCCGGCGCGCCCGAGGGCCCCGGCGGTTTGCTGCTCGACGGACCGGCGGCGGACCCCGACGGCGTCGCCGCACCGCTCGGGGTGGGCTCCGAACGGCCGCCCGTCGTGTGTGCGCACCCGGCGACCAGTACTGACGCGGCGATCATCGCAGCTATCCGCATGAAGTCAGGCTAACCGGCGCGGCGGGCAACAAGGCGCTGCGCGCGCGTCGGCGCCGTCACGTCGGTTACCGTCGATTCATGCATGACCGCACCGTCCGCGCCCGCACGGCCACCGGCATCGTCGAGGGCTTCACCCGCGACGGGGTCCACCGGTGGCGGTCCATCCCGTACGCGCGCCCGCCGGTGGGCGACCTGCGCTTCCGCGCGCCGCAGCCTGCGCAGCCGTGGTCGGGCGTCCGGCACTGCCACGGCTTCGCCAATTGCGCGCCGCAGCAGCGCCGTTACACCCTGCTCGGCCTCTCCGGCCTCGGCGGCCGCTATCAACCCATGAGCGAGGACTGCCTCACCCTCAACGTCGTCACGCCGGAGGCGCCGGCCGAGGGGCCGCTGCCGGTCATGGTGTTCATCCACGGCGGCGGCTACTTCCTGGGCAGCTCGGCGACACCGCTGTACGACGGGGCGGCGCTGGCCCGGCGCGGGTGTGTCTACGTGTCGGTGAACTATCGCCTGGGTGCGCTGGGCTGCGTGGACTTCTCGTCGCTGTCGACGCCGGAAATCCCCCTGGAGAGCAACCTGTACCTGCGCGACCTGGTGCTGGCGTTGCAGTGGGTGCGCGACAACATCGCCGAGTTCGGCGGCGACCCGGACAACGTCACGATCTTCGGGGAGAGCGCCGGCGCCTGCATCACCGCCACGCTGCTGGCCGTCCTGGCCGCGAAAGGCCTGTTCGCTCAAGCGATTTCGGAAAGCCCGGCCTCGGGACTGGTGCGTTCCCAGGAGGTCGCCGCCGAATTCGCGAATCGCTTCGCCAACCTGCTCGGTGTGCGCCGCCAGGACGCGGCCAACGCGCTGATGCAGGCGTCGGCGGCCCAACTGGTCAAGACCCAGCACCGGCTGATCGACGAGGGCATGCAGGACAGGTTGGGCGCCTTCCCGATCGGGCCCGTGGTCGGTGACGACATCCTGCCGACGGACCCGGTGGAGGCGATGCGGCGCGGGGAGGCGCACCGGGTGCCGCTCATCGTGGGCACCAACGCCGAAGAGGGCCGGTTGTTCACCCGGTTCCTGGCCATGCTGCCGACCAACGAATCGATGGTCGAAGAGCTGCTGGCCGACGCGGAACCGGCTGTGCGCGAACGCATTACCGCCGCCTATCCGGACTATCCCGACCGGTCCGCGTGCATCCAGCTCGGCGGTGACTTCGCCTTCGGCTCGGCGGCCTGGCAGATCGCCGAGGCCCACTGCGCGCACGCACCCACCTACCTCTACCGGTACGACTACGCCCCGCGCACGCTGCGCTGGTCGGGTTTCGGCGCCACCCACGCCACCGAGTTGCTCGCCGTGTTCGACGTCTACCGCACCAGGTTCGGCGCACTGTTGACCGCCGCGGCCGACCGGCGGGCCGCGCTGCGGGTGAGCAATCAGGTGCAGCGGCGCTGGCGGGCCTTCAGCCGCACCGGCGTGCCGGGGGAGGACTGGCCGCGCTACACCGCCGCCGATCGCGCCGTGCTGGTCTTCGACCGGAAATCGCGTGTCGAGTTCGATCCGCACCCGCACCGCCGGATGGCCTGGGACGGCTTCTCACTGGCGCGCTGACCTGGCACGCTAACCCTCATGCACGCCGAGACCGAGCAAGTCATCGAACGACCCAGTGACCTGAGCGCCTCCTGGCTGGCCGCGGTGATCGGCACCGGCCCCATCGCGGACTTCTCGGTCGAGCGCATCGGCACCGGCCAGATGAGCGAGTGCTACCGGATCCGGCTGCGCTACGCGCAGGCCGATGCGCGGGGACCCGAGTCGGTGGTGCTCAAGGTGGCGGCTACCGATCCGGTCAGCCGGCAGACCGGCCTGGCGCTGGGCCTCTACGAGCGGGAGGTCCGCTTCTACGGTGACGTCGCGCCGCGGCTGGGCGGACCGATCGCGCCCTGCTACCACGCGGCCGTCGACACCTCGACCGGCGTGTTCGACCTGCTGCTGGGCGACGCCGGACCGGCCGTCGTTGGCGACGAAATCGCCGGTGCCACAATCGAACAGGCCCGGCTGGGGGTCGTCGAGCTGGGGCGGCTGCACGGCCCGCTGCTCGGCGACATCTCGCTGGCGCAGGCGCCGTGGCTCAACCGCGACGCGCCGCTGAACCAGGCCATGATCGCGCCGCTGTACGCGGGTTTCGTGGAGCGCTACGGCGACCAGATCGCGCCCGAGCACCGGGCGGTGTGCGAACGCCTGGTGGCCGCGTTCGACGGCTATCTTGCTCAGGAGCCGGGCGTCCGGGGCCTGGTGCACGGCGACTACCGGCTGGACAATATGCTGTTCGGCACCGCCGGGGCCGAGCGCGCGCTGACGGTGGTCGACTGGCAGACCGTGTCGTGGGGACCCGCGCTGACCGATCTCGCCTACTTCCTGGGGTGCGCGCTGCCCACCGAGGACCGCCGCGAACACTACGACGCGCTGCTGCGGGCCTACCACGAGGCGCTGGGCCCGCAGCCGCCCATCACCCTGGCCGACGTCGCCGACGGGGTCCGCCGGCAGAGCTTCTTCGGGGTGATGATGGCGATCGTCTCCTCGATGCTGGTGGAACGCACCGACCGCGGCGACCAGATGTTCATGACGATGCTGCGGCGGCACTGCGACCACGTGCTCGACACCGACGCGCTGGCGACGCTGCCGGCCGCGAGCGCGCCCGAGCCGTTGCAGCCGTCGCCCGAGGACGAACTCGCCCACGATCCCACCACCGAACCGCTGTGGAGCGAGAGCTGGTACGCCGACTTTGCCGATCCCGCACAGGGATTGGGCGGCTGGTTTCGTCTCGGCCTGGTCGCCAACCAGCAGACCGCGTGGGTGCACGCGTTGGTGTGCGGCCCCGACATGCCGACCGTCGCCGTCGACGCGCAGGTGCCGCTGCCGCCGGATCCGTGGACGGTGCGCACCGACACCTTCGAGATCACGCATTCCGCCGGCGCGCCGCTGCGCAGTTACCGCGTCGACGTGCGGGCCCTGGCCCAGGCCTACGCCGACCCGGCGGCGCTGCTGCGCGGGGAGCCCGGCACCCCCGTCGCGATGACCATGAACCTGGATTGGCACACCGACGGCACGCCCTACAAATACGCGATGACGACCCGCTACGAGATTCCGTGCACCGTCACCGGCAGCGTCACCATCGGCGACACCGCCTACCGCATCGAATCCGTTGCCGGACAACGCGATCACTCCTGGGGGGTGCGCGACTGGTGGAGCATGGACTGGATCTGGAGCGCACTGCACCTCGACGACGGCACCCATCTGCACGGGGTGAACATCCGCATCCCCGGCGCACCCGCCTTCAGCATCGGCTACACCCAGGGCGCCGACGGCGAAGTCACCGAACTGCAGACCGTCGACTCGCGAGAATCCTTCGGCGACAACGGATTACCGCTGGACGCGACGCTGGAACTCAACCCGGGCGAGATCACCGCGCAGGTGGACGTGCGCGGCCAGGCGCCGGTCCGGCTGGTCGCCGCCGACGGGCGGGTCAGCCAGTTCCCCCGTGTCTGGGCCGCCGTCAGCACCGGAGACGGCCGCCGGGGCGTCGGTTGGCTGGAATGGAACCGCAATCTCGGCGAACGGATCGGGTGAGCGGATCGGCACCCGTCGTGGTGATGGGCGTCTCCGGGTCGGGCAAGTCGACGGTCGGGGTGACGCTCGCCCGGCGCTTGCGGGTCCCGTTCGTCGATGCCGACACCCTGCACCCGCCCGCCAACATCGCCAAGATGGCGGCCGGCACACCGCTCGGCGACGACGACCGCCGCCCCTGGCTGGACGAGGTCGGCGAATGGCTGGCCGCCCATCGCGACGGCGGCGTGGCCGCTTGTTCGGCGTTGAAGCGGGCGTACCGCGACCGGCTGCGCGCGCACTGCCCGGACGTCG
The DNA here is from genome assembly GCF_025821985.1 of Mycobacterium timonense. Lineage (NCBI taxonomy): Bacteria > Bacillati > Actinomycetota > Actinomycetes > Mycobacteriales > Mycobacteriaceae > Mycobacterium > Mycobacterium timonense. The sequence goes on from NZ_JACKSY010000082.1 coordinate 23,096, forward strand.
CGTTCCTGCATCTGTCCGGTTCGGCGGCGCTCCTCGGCCCCCGGCTGGCGGCCCGGTCCGGCCACTTCATGCCGGCCGCGCTGCTGCAGTCGCAGTTGGACGCCCTGGAGCCGCTGGGCCCCGACGAGGCGGGGTTGACCGTGGACGCCGGCCGCGAGGTGGATTCGATCGTCGACGTCGTCCTGCGGGCCCGCCGGTAGCCGACCCCCGGGCCGTCGTGTAGCATTCTGCTACGGACTGTAACGGGGTGTTGCGGTCGCGGGGCGTCGAGGAGGATGTGATGGCCGAGGCCGTCGATCGGGTCACCCGGGTCGCGTCCGATCTGATGGACAGCGCGGCGGCCGAGGGCGCCCGTCAGAGCCGCTCGGCCAAGCAGCAGCTCGACCACTGGGCGCGGGTCGGGCGTGCGGTGTCCAGCCAGCACACCGCGTCCCGGCGGCGGGTCGAAGCCGCGCTGGCCGGCCGGCTGTCCACCGCCGAACTCACCGTCGAAGAGGGCGTGGTGTTCAACGCCGAGATCTCGGCGGCCATCGACGAAAGCCTGGCGCGCACCAACTACGGGGCGACGCTGGCCGGGCAGGGTGTCACCACGGTGGCCCTCAACGACGATGGCGAGATCGTCGAGCACCGGCCCGACGGCACCGCGGTGGTGCTGGCCGGCCGGCGCTGACCCGGCACCCGCGGGCGGTCCGGCGGCCGGATGGAGCGACTCGACGTGGTGGTCGGGCCCAACGGCGCCGGCAAGTCGACGTTCATCGCGTTGACCCTGGCGCCGCTGCTGCCGGGCAGCGTGGTGGTCAACGCCGACGAGATCGCGCGGCAGCGCTGGCCGCAGGATCCGGCGTCGCACGCCTACGACGCCGCGAAGGTCGCCGCCGACACCCGGGCGAAGCTGATCGACCTGGGCCGGTCGTTCATCGCCGAGACCGTGTTCTCCCACCCGTCCAAGCTGGACCTGCTGCACGCCGCCCGCCGCGCCGGCTTCACCGTCGTGCTGCACGTGCTGCTCATCCCGGAAGACCTTGCCGTCGAACGGGTCCGGCACCGCGTGCGGGCCGGCGGCCATGACGTGCCGGAAACCAAGATCCGCGAGCGGCATCGCCGGTTGTGGACTCCGGTCGCCGAGGCGATGACCCTGGCCGACCTGGCCACCGGCTACGACAACAGCCGGCTGCGCGGGCCGCGTGTGGTGGCCCGGCTCAGCGGCGGGCTGACGGTCGGTGCCGTCGACTGGCCGGCGTGGGCACCCGAGACCTTGCGGTCGCGTTGGCCGGTCTAACCGCTCACCAGGACAGCTTGCGGCGTCCGGTCCCGACCTGGCCGCCGACCCGCTCGCGGGCGGTGTCGGCCAGCAGGCTGCCGCGCTGCCGGGCGGTTTCGGCCAGCTCCTCGCCGCGCACCCGCGCCGTGCCGGCGAGCTTCTCGCTGCGCTTGCGTGCCTTCTTGGCCAGCTTCTCGCTGCGCTTGCGCGCCTTCTTGGCCAGCGGCTTGCCGCGCTCGGCGGCCTCCTCGGCGAGTTCCTCGCTGCGCTTGCGTGCCTTCTGGGCCAGATAGGCTGCCCGCTCGGCGGCCTCGTCGGCCAATTCCTCGCCGCGCTTGCGTGCCTTCTTGGCCAGCGGCCTCCCGCGCTCGGCGGCCGTGCTGGCCAATTCGCGGCCCCGTTCGAGTGCCGCTTCGGCGTACGGCGCGCCGCGTTCGGCGGCCGTGCTGGCCAATTCGCGGCCGCGTTCGAGTGCCGCCTCGGCGTACGGCGCGCCGCGTTCGGCTGCGGTGCTGGCCAATTCGCGACCCCGCTCGGCGCCGATCTGCAGGCCGTGCGCAATCCGCTCGCCCAGCTCCGACAGGTCGGCCTCGAACCCCGAGTCGTCGGAGCCGGGCCACGCCGAAGACACCCGTTCCGAGAGCCGCTCGGCGGCCCGCCGTCCGCGCCAGCCCAGCGAGGGCTTGCCCGCGGTGTCCGCGGAGGCGATCAACAATCCGCCCAGCAGGCTCAGGTCGGTGAGAAACTGTTGGCGCTTCTGGGCTTTGGCCACCGGGTCGCTTTCGTTCCAGAACGAGTGCGCCCCGAGGTTGGCCGGCAACACCGTCAGCGCGAGCGCGGCCGAGGCGACCCGGGGCAGCTTGCCGGTGGCCAGCAGCAGACCGCCGCCGATCTGGACCGCCGCCGTGATCTGTGCGACCGTCTCGGGATCGCTGGGAATGTTGCCGCTCACCGGATCCGGTAACGCCTGCAGCCCGTCCACGGCCGGCGCCGCCGCCTCGGCCGCCGATTTCGGGTTGAGCAGTGAGTTGACTCCTTGCCCGATGAATGCCACTGATAACAGGGGTCGCGCGATTCTCCTGATCACCATGGCCGGTGTATTACCCGGCTCGTTGTCGAGCAAACCGTGGTGCCGATATGCCCAGCTAGTGCCGCGCCGCGGCGCTGCGGCGGCCCGGCGGGTGCGGCTAGGGTGAAGTGGTGCGAGCGTTGATCATCGTCGACGTGCAAAACGATTTCTGCGAGGGCGGCTCGGTGCCGGTGGCCGGTGGCGCGGCCGTGGCGCCCGCCATCAACGCCTACCTGGACGACGCTCCGGGCTACGACTACGTGGTGGCGACGCAGGATTTCCACATCGACCCGGGTGATCACTTCTCCGACCGGCCCGACTATTCGTCGTCCTGGCCGGCGCACTGCCTCGCCGGCAGCGCCGGCGCCGATTTCCGGCCCGAGCTGGACACCACCCGCGTCGACGCCGTCTTCCGCAAGGGCGCCTACGCCGCGGGGTACAGCGGCTTCGAGGGCGTCGACGACAACGGGACGCCGCTGCTGGAATGGTTGCGCCGGCGCGGGGTCGACGAGGTCGACGTGGTCGGCATCGCCACCGACCATTGCGTGCGGCGGACCGCCGAGGACGCGGCGCGCGCGGGCCTGACCACCCGGGTGCTGGTGCACCTGACCGCGGCCGCAGCGGAGGATTCGGCGGCCCGGGCGCTGGACGAAATGCGAAGCGCCGGAATCGAATTGGTCGGAGCACGCTGATGGTGGCGCCCCTGGATCGACAGCAGCTGCTGGCCGCGGTGGAGCGCTCGCCGCAGGCCGCCGCCGAGCACGACCGCGCCGCGTGGGTGGCGTTGTTCACCCCCGACGGCCGGATCGAGGACCCGGTCGGCTCGCGACCGCACCTCGGGCGGACGCAGATCGGCCGCTTCTATGACACGTTCATCGCCCCCCGGGACATCAGGTTCCACCGCGATCTCGACGTCGTCTTCGGCACGACGGTGCTGCGCGATCTGGAGCTCGAGGTGGCGATGGGCCCGACGGTCACCATGTACATTCCCGCGTTCCTGCGCTACGACCTTCGAGAAACCAACGGCGAGTGGCTAATCGGTGCGCTGCGTGCTTATTGGGAGCTTCCGGCCATGATGGTCCAGTTCCTGCGCAGCGGCCCGGGCGCGGCGCGCCCTGCCGTGGACCTGTGCCGCGGGCTGCTGCGCAATCAGGGATGGCGGGGCAGCGCGGGCTTCATGGCCGGATTCCGCCGCGTGGGCGCGCCGCACCAACGGCTGGTGCGGCGCTTCCTCGACGCCGTCGCAGCCGGCGACAAGTTCGCCGCTGCGCAGGCGTTGTCATCAACGGCGGCAATAACTTTGGGCGACCGCGACCCGATCGAACTGGCCGAATTGGCCGAACAGTTGGCGGGGGCGGGCCTCACCAAGATGAACAGCGCCGGCCCCGCCGTGGCGGTCTCGCTGCATTCGGGTCACGGCCGCGCCATCATGTTCGCCGATGTGGCCTGGCGGGCCAACGCGATCAACCGGATCCGCTACTTCCCGGCCTGACCTCGCACCCGATTCAGCGCAGAGCCATCCAGGCCAGCGATGCCGCGGACAGACACAGGTAGGCCCCGGGAAACGCGATGTTGTACAGCACGCCGGCCCGCAGGTGCGTCAGCACCGCACCGACGAAGAACACCACCAGCCCGGCGGCCGCGGCGATTCCCAGCGCCGGCAACCCCAGCAGCCCGACGACGAGGCCGGCGGCCCCGGCCAATTTCGCCGCACCCAGCGCGGGCAGCCAGGACCGCGGCACCCCGACCTCGGCCGAGTTGGCCAGCACGAATCGCGCCGGGACGAAGTCGGCCACCGCGATCGCGGCGGTGATGGCCGCGGTGAACAGTGTGATCCCGACGAATACGGTGTTCATGTGCATCAATCCCTTGCCGCGCAGCCGTTTCCGGGGTTCTCGCCGCGGCCGGCCGCGCGGGTACACAGCGCCCCGCGACCCGCGATCGGTATGGTCATGGTGGTCTCCTTGGCATGTCGGAGGGATGCGGTCACCAACTTGACGACTGCCGTGCGGAAAAGGTGACCCATGAACGCCCCACGAAATTTGGCGGAGCTGGCGCAGCGTTTCGACGACGACCGGCGCCACCTGAGGTCGGTCGCGTTCCAGCTGCTGGGTTCGCTGGCCGACGCCGACGATGCGGTGCAGTCGGCCTGGCTCAAGGCCAGTCGCGCGGACTTCGCGGCGGTCGACAACCTGTCCGGCTGGTTCACGACGATCACCGCGCGCGAGGCCCTCGATCAGCTGCGGGCGCGCAAACGGCGGGCCGAGCTACCGCTCGCCGCGCCCGAGGAGCTGGACCGGCTGGCCGTGGCGGCGTCGTCGCCGGCCGACGAGGACACCCTGCTGGCCGAGTCGGTGAGCACCGCGCTGCTGGTGGTGCTCGATCGGCTCTCGCCGGCGCAGCGCGTCGCCTTCGTCCTGCACGACGTGTTCGCCATGCCGTTCGAGACGATCGCCGAATTGTTGAACCGGTCGCCGGACGCCGCCAAGAAGCTGGCCAGCCGGGCCCGCGCCCGGCTGCACGCCGCCCCGGCCGGCCCACCCCGCCGGGACGGGCACCGGATCGAGCGCCACGTCGAGGTGGTGCAGGCGTTCCTGGCGGCGTCGCGCGGCGGTGACATCGCCGCGCTGCTGCAGCTGCTGGCCGCGGACGTACTGCGCACGGTCGATCCTGTCCTGGTGCCCGCGGACGTGCCGACCGCGCTGCGCGGCGCCACCCGGGTCGCGCAGGAGACCCGTCGATTCGCCGGGCGGGCCCGCGCCGGTGCTGTCATGCTCATCGACGGGACACCGGGCATCGTGATCGCTGCCCGCGGGCGCGCCCAGATCCTGTTGATGATCGGCATCGGGGCCGACGATCGCATCCACACGATCGACATCACCGGCGACCCTGAGCGCATCCGCCGGGCAGCGCTGGCGCTGCCACCCGCCGTCCGGTTCAGGAACATCACAACCTGATCGGGTACCAAGGACGTCAGAGGACGCCGGCCACCGGACCGGCACCGGGCCAGACCGGGAGGACCATGCTCGATAGGCCGTTCGGACGGCGCAGCCTGCTGCGCGGTGCGGGCGCGCTTTCCGCGGCGGCGCTCGCCCCATGGTCGGCCGGCTGCGGCTCCGACGACGACGGCGCGCTGACCTTCTTCTTCGCGGCCAATCCGGAGGAGCGGGACGCGCGGATGCGCATCATCGACGAGTTCGCGCGCCGCCATCCCGACATCAAGGTGCGGGCGGTGCTGTCCGGGCCCGGCGTGATGCAACAACTTTCGACGTTTTGCGTCGGCGGCAGATGCCCCGACGTGCTGATGGCGTGGGAACTGTCCTATGCCGAACTCGCCGACCGCGGTGTGCTGCTGGATCTGGGCCCGCTGCTGGCGCGGGACAAGGCGTTCGCCCAGCAGCTGCAGGCCGACAGCATCCCCGCGCTGTACGAGACCTTCACCTTCAACGGCAAGCAGTACGCCCTTCCCGAGCAATGGTCGGGCAACTACCTGTTCTACAACAAGCGGCTCTTCGACGAGGCCGGAGTGCCGTCGCCGCCCACGGCGTGGGAACGCCCTTGGGACTTCAGCGAATTCCTCGACACGGCGCGCGCGCTGACCAAGCGCGACGCCTCCGGCCGGGCCGCCCAGTACGGATTCGTCAACACCTGGGGCTCCTACTACTCGGCCGGGCTGTTCGCCATGAACAACGGCGTGCCCTGGTCGGATCCGCGGCTGAACCCGACCCACTTCAACTTCGACAACGCCGCCTTCCAGGAGGCGGTGCAGTTCTACGCCGACCTGGCCAACAAATACCGGGTCGCCCCCAATGCCTCGGAGACACAGTCGATGTCGACGCCCAACCTGTTCGCCGTGGGCAGGGCCGCCATGGCGCTCGGCGGGCACTGGCGCTACCAGACCTACCTCCGCGCCGAGGGCCTTGATTTCGACGTCGCTCCGTTGCCGGTCGGTCCGGCGGTCGGCAAGGGGCAGCCCGCCTGTTCCGACATCGGCGCCACCGGGCTGGCTATCTCATCGAGCAGCCCGCGCAAGGAGCAGGCCTGGGAGTTCGTCAAGTTCGCCACCGGGCCCGTCGGGCAGGCGCTGATCGGTGAATCCTGCCTGTTCGTTCCGGTGCTGCGCTCGGCGCTCAAATCGGACGGATTCGCCAGGGCGCACCGGCGGGTCGGCAACCTCGGCGTGCTGACCGACGGACCGGCTTTCTCCCAGGGCCTGCCGATCACCCCGGCGTGGGAGAAGGTCAATGCGTTGATGGACCGCAACTTCGGGCCGATCCTGCGGGGCAGCCGGCCCGCGACGTCATTGGCCGGGCTGTCCCGCTCCGTCGACGAAGTGCTGCGCAGCCCATGACCGCGCTGGACACCGAGGCGGGCCGGCGGACCCCGAAGAACCCGAGCCCGTGGCGCCGGCACGCATGGGCGGGCCGGTTGTTCGTCGCGCCCAACATGGTGGCGGTCGCTGTGTTCATGCTCTTTCCGCTGGGCTTCTCGCTGTACATGAGCTTTCAGCGGTGGGACGTGTTCACCCCGCCGAAGTTCGTGGGGCTGAAGAACTTCACGGATCTGTTCAGCTCCGACCCGTTGTTTCTGATCGCGATCCGCAACACGGTGATCTTCACGCTGGGATCGGTCGTCCCGACGGTGGCCATCAGCCTGGCCGTCGCCGGTGTGCTGAACCAAAAGGTCAGGGGCATCGGCATTTTCCGGACGATCGTCTTTCTGCCGCTGGCCATCTCCTCGGTGGTGATGGCGGTGGTGTGGCAATTCGTCTTCAACACCGACAACGGGCTGCTGAACATCATGCTCGGCTGGGTCGGGCTGGGCCCGGTGCCGTGGCTGGTCGAGCCCCGCTGGGCCATGGCGTCGCTGTGCATCGTCAGCGTGTGGCGCAGCGTCCCGTTCGCCACGGTGGTCCTGCTGGCGGCGATGCAGGGCGTTCCGGAAACGGTGTACGAGGCGGCCAGGATCGACGGCGCCGGCGAGATCCGGCAATTCTTCGCCATCACCGTGCCGCTGATCCGGGGGTCGATCTCGTTCGTGGTGATCATCTCGATCATCCACGCATTCCAGGCATTCGACATGGTCTACGTGCTCACCGGCCCCAGCGGCGGACCCGAGTCGGCGACCTACGTGCTGGGCATCATGCTGTTCCAGCATGCCTTCTCGTTCCTGGAATTCGGATACGCCTCCGCGCTGGCGTGGGTGATGTTCGCGGTCCTGCTGGTGCTGACCGTGGTGCAGTTGCGGGTCAGCCATCGACGTTCCTTGGAGACTTCCCGTGGGCTCAAGTGAGGCCGTCATCAAGCGCACCGTGCTCCGCGCCGCCACCGTCTACGCCGCGCTGCTGGGCATCGCCTGGTGCGCGCTGTTCCCGATCGCGTGGGCGGTGTCGGGATCGCTGAAAACCGAGGGCGAGGTCAGCGAGCCCACGCTGGTGCCGGCCCGCCCGCGCTGGTCGAACTACACCGAGGTGTTCGCGTTGATGCCGATCGGGCGGATGTTCGTCAACACCGTGCTGTACGCCGGCTGCGTCACCGCCGGGCATGTCTTCTTCTGTTCCCTGGCCGGATACGCCTTCGCCCGACTGGATTTCCGCGGCCGCAACACGCTGTTCGTGGTCTACCTGGGCACGCTGATGGTGCCGCTGACGGTGACGGTGATCCCGCAATTCCTGATCATGCGGACGCTGGGGTGGGTCGACACCCCGTGGGCGATGATCGTGCCCGGGTTCTTCGGCAGCGCTTTCGGCACCTACCTGATGCGGCAATTCTTCCGCACCCTTCCCACCGATCTGGAGGAAGCGGCGATCCTGGACGGTTGCACACCGTGGCAGGTCTACTGGCGGATCCTGCTGCCGCACGCCCGGCCGGCGGTGATGGTGCTCGCCGTGCTCACCTGGGTCAACGTCTGGAACGACTTCCTGTGGCCGCTGTTGATGATTCAGCGCAGCAGCCTGGCCACCCTGACCCTGGGCCTGGTCCGGATGAAGGGCGAATACGTTGCCCGCTGGCCGGTTCTGATGGCAGCCTCGATGCTGATCATGCTGCCCCTGGTCATCATCTACGCGATCGCGCAACGCTCGTTCGTCCGCGGCATCGCCGTCACCGGGATGGGCGGGTGAGCATGGCTTCGGTGACTTTCCAGCAAGCGACCCGGCGTTACCCGGGGGCGGACCGGCCCGCCCTGGACAACCTGAACCTCGTTGTCGGCGACGGTGAATTCGTGGTGCTGGTCGGACCCTCCGGCTGCGGCAAGACCACCTCACTGCGGATGGTGGCCGGGCTGGAAACCGTGGACTCCGGACGCATCCTGATCGGTGACCGGGACGTCACCAACGTCGACCCCAAGCAACGAGACGTGGCGATGGTCTTCCAGAACTATGCGCTGTACCCGCACATGACGGTGGCCCAGAACATGGGGTTCGCCATGAAGATCGCCAAGACCCCCAAGGCGCAGATCCGCGAGCGGGTGCTGGACGCCGCGAAACTGCTTGACCTGCAACCGTATCTGGATCGCAAACCCAAAGATCTGTCCGGCGGTCAGCGGCAGCGAGTGGCGATGGGTCGCGCGATCGTGCGCCGGCCGCAGGTCTTCCTGATGGATGAACCGCTGTCCAATCTCGACGCCAAGCTGCGGGTGCAGACCCGCAACCAGATCGCCGCGCTGCAGCGGCGGCTGGGCACCACCACCGTCTACGTCACCCACGACCAAGTGGAGGCGATGACGATGGGTGACCGCGTCGCCGTGCTGCGCGACGGTGTGCTGCAACAGTTCGCGCCGCCCCGCGAGCTCTACCGCAATCCGAGCAACGTCTTCGTGGCGGGCTTCATCGGATCGCCGGCGATGAATCTGTTCACCTTGCCGGTAGTGGATTCGGCTGTGTCACTTGGTGATTGGCCGATCGCACTGCCACGCGAGATCGCCGCCGCGGCAAGCGAAGTCGTCGTCGGGGTGCGTCCCGAGCATTTCGAGCTGGGCGGCCTCGGTGTCGAGATGGAGGTCGACGTGGTCGAGGAGTTGGGTGCCGACGCCTACCTGTACGGCCGGATCACCGGTTCGGGCAAGGTGATCGACGCGCCGATCGTCGCGCGTGTCGACGGGCGCAACCCCCCGGAGAAGGGCAGCAGGGTGCGCCTGCATCCCGCACCCGGGCACCTGCACTTCTTCGGGCGCAACGGCCAGCGAATCGGGGTAAGGGGGTCATGGTGAACACAGTGCGTGCCGACCTGGTGTGCGAAGGCGGCGGCGTCCGCGGCATCGGGCTGGTCGGGGCGGTGGATGCGCTGGCCGCGGCCGGCTACCGGTTTCCCCGGGTGGCCGGCAGCAGCGCCGGCGCGGTGGTCGCCTCGCTGGTGGCGGCCCTGCAAACCGCCGGCGAGCCGCTGAGCCGGCTGACCGACATCATGCGCACCATCGACTACCGGAAGTTCTTGGACCGCAACCTGATCGGCCACGTGCCGGTGATCGGCGGGGGACTGTCGCTGTTGACGTCGGACGGCGTGTACCGCGGGGCTTACCTGGAGCAGTTGCTGGCCGGTCTGCTCGGCGATCTGGGCGTGCGGACGTTCGGCGATCTGCGCACCGGCGAGGCGCCCGAGCAGTTCGCCTGGTCGCTCGTGGTGACCGCCAGCGACCTGTCCCGGCGCCGGCTGGTACGCATCCCCTGGGACCTCGGCTCGTACGGCATCGACCCCGACGACTTCCCGGTGGCCCGCGCGGTGCACGCCTCGTCGGCGATTCCGTATGTGTTCGAGCCGGTTCGGGTCGGCGGTGCCACCTGGGTGGACGGCGGCTTGCTGTCGGACTTTCCGGTCGAGTTGTTCGACCGGCCGGACGGGCAACCGCAGTGGCCCACCTTCGGGATCCGGTTGTCGGCCCGGCCGGGCATTCCGCCCACCCATCCCGTGCACGGCCCGGTGTCGTTGGGGATCGCGGCGATCGAGACGCTGGTCAGCAACCAGGACAACGCCTACATCGACGACCCGTGCACCGTGCGGCGCACCATCTTCGTGCCTGCCGAGGACGTCAGCCCGATCGACTTCGACATCACCGCACAGCAACGCGAAGCACTCTACGAACGGGGAAGGCAAGCGGGCCAACAGTTTCTGCAGACTTGGAACTACGCCGACTACTTGAAGGCCTGCGGCGGCCCGGTGCCCGAAACTCCGTGACGGCGGTGGACCGCCGGGCAATTGGCTATCCGCGCGAGCAGCGGATCGCGTGAACGCGGCGCAACACCAGGTCGACGTCCTGCGGTGAGGGCAGCTGATTGGTGAACCGGGTGATCTCGACCCCGATGTCAACGGAGCTGATCGGCCACAGTCGGCGGGCGATGAGATCGGTTGCGATGGCGGTGATGTCGTCGTGGCACAGACGCCGGTGCGCCAACGCCACCAACGGCACGTGACCGGTGGCCGGCATGCCGGCGGGGTAGCCGGCCCGCACGAAAGCCACAATGCTGGTCACCCAGTGCGCCAGGTCCATACGTCCACCTCGCTAACCGCCGCGGTTGCGCTTAAGCGGCAGTGCTTTACCTGGCTAGCAACGTACCATCGGCAACGCGATCAGCCAGGTAACGCCACACAGTTAAACGCATTTTTCTCGCCGGCGGTGCTGGCAGCCCCGGCACGGTTTCAGCGGCGCCGGTCTCGGTCACGATTCGCACACGGTGGCGCGCCGTAACGATGCTTGGCCGCAACGCTTCCTAGTATCGCCGCGTGATGGATCGCTATGGAACGGATGTCCTTGCGCCGGGTCGGCGCAAGCCCCGCTCGACCGAGCATCCCGCCGAGCCGGGGCTGGTGGTCGAGGACGTGGAAACCGGCTACGTCGGCGCGGTGGTGCGGGTGGAATACGGTCGGGTGGATCTGGAAGACCGGCGCGGTCATGTGCGTGGGTTTCCTTTGGGCCCTGGGTTTTTGCTCGAAGGCCGCCCGGTCATCTTGACGGCGCCGCGGCGGCCGGCGCCGGCCGCCGCGGCCAGGACGGCGTCCGGATCGGTCGCCGTGCCGGGCGCGCGAGCGCGGGTTGCCCGCGCCAGCCGCATCTACGTCGAGGGCCGTCACGACGCCGAACTGATCGCGCAGGTGTGGGGGGAGGACCTGCGGATCGAAGGCGTCGTCGTCGAGCAACTCGGCGGCGTCGACGATCTGGTGGACATCGTCGCCGAGTTTGCACCCGGCCCGGGGCGGCGGCTCGGCGTGCTCGTCGACCACCTGGTGCCCGGTTCCAAGGAGGCGCGCATCGCCGACGCGGTGCGACGGGGGCCGGGTGGGACCGACACGCTGGTCGTCGGCCACCCCTACGTCGACATCTGGCAGGCGGTCAAACCGCAGCGGCTGGGCCTGGCGGCCTGGCCGGAGGTGCCCCGGCACGTGGAGTGGAAGCACGGCGTGTGCCGGGCGTTGCGTTTGCCGCACGCCGATCAGGCCGACATCGCCCGGGCGTGGCGGCACATCCGTTCGCGGGTGCGTGACTGGAACGACCTCGAGCCGGCGCTGATCAGCCGGGTCGAAGAACTCATCGACTTCGTGACGCAGTCGGCCGCCTGACCCGGCGCCCGCAGGACCTGGCGAGTTTAGCTAGGCTACGCTAAGCCGAAAGTCCCGATCGGCGGGACAGAAATCGGGCGTATGCAGGGCGTATTCGGCGTATTCATCGGCACGTTTCTCATCGGTCTGCGTGAAGGCCTCGAGGCGTCACTGATCGTGAGCATCGTCGCCGCCTTCCTCAAGCGAAACGGCCAGACCCTGCGCCCGATGTTCGCCGGCGTCGCGGTGGCTGTGCTGCTCAGCGTCGCGGTGGGCGTCGGCCTGGACCTGCTGGCGACCAGCCTGCCGCAGGCCCAGCAAGAGATGATGGAAACCGTCATCAACGCCGTCGCCGTGGTGTTCGTGACCTCGATGATCATCTGGATGAACCGCAACGCCGCGCAGCTCAAGGGTGAACTCGAGCGCGAAGCCCGCCAGGCGGTCCACCGCGGCGGGGCCCTGGCCCTGGGCGCCATGGCCTTCCTCGCCGTCCTCAAGGAGGGCTTCGAGACGTCGGTGTTCCTGCTGGCGGCGGCCGAGACCTCGCACGGCAGTCGGTGGTTCGCCGTGCTGGGCGGGGTGCTGGGCATCGCGACGTCGATCGGGCTCGGCGTGGGCCTGTACTTCGGCGGCCTGCGGCTGAACCTGGGCCGGTTCTTCCGGGTGACCGGGGTGTTCCTGGTGCTGATCGCCGCCGGCCTGGTGCTGGGTGCGCTGCGCACCGCGCACGAGGCCGGCTGGCTGAACATCGGCCAGCGGCAGCTTTTCGACCTGTCCGGCTGGATCCCGAGCGATTCCGTGCTGGGCGCGGTCACCACCGGCGTGCTCGGCATCCCCGCCGACCCCCGTCTGGTCGAGGTGCTGGGCTGGCTGCTGTACGCCGTGCCGGTGCTCGTCGTGTTCCTGCGGCCGGCCCGGCTGGCGGCCACCCCGCGCGCCCGAGGCCGGCTGCTGGCGACCGCCGCCACGCTGCTGCTGGCCATCGCCGCCGTGCTCGCGGTCGCGGCGCCCGCCCGGGACACGGTCGACGCCGCGCGCACCCGCACCGTCACCGACCGCGCCGGCCACGCCGCCGCGGTGTCGATGGCGACCGGGCCACACGGGCGCGAACTGACCGTCACCCCCGCGGGCACCTCGACCGTGCACCACATCCAGCTTGTCCCGGCCGACGACCAGAGCGTGGACGGGCTGCCGGTCCAGGCGTGGCAGGCCTCCGAAACCGCCGGGGTCGACGGCGCGCCCGAGATCACGCTGGACCAGCTGCGCGACATGACCGGCGGCCGGCTGCCGGTCGGTCTGGCGGCGGCGCGCACCCGGGGGCCGTTTCAGGGCCAATGGTCGACGACCACCGTGTACACCGTGCTGACCCGGGGCGACGCGGTGATCAGTGCGAAAGCGGCGAGCAACCGCACGGCGGTGCTGACGGGCGGCGGGTTGACCGGGGCCAAGACCGTCAGTCTCGGCGGGCTGGCGACCGACTGGTCCACGTCCGCCGCCGAAGACCACGCGACCGCCGCCGCGATCGCTGCCGGCGACCGCAACCGGGGGGAGGGACAGCTGTGGAATGTCTGGCTTCCCTTGGTAATCGCCGGTTTCGCGGTGGCGTGCGCGCTGTCGGCGCTAGCCTCGGTGCGCGTGGACCGCAAGCGAGAAGATGAGAGGAAAGCAATCGATGGTGAGGCGCATCGCCGGGGCAACGTGCCGGTCTCATGAATCCGCTTGGCCCGCAGCGGTTCTCGTTGCGGCGACGATGCTGTCGGTGACCGCATGCGGCCACTCCGGCGACAACGCGAACCATGCTGCGCAGTCCAAGCCCGGCGGCGGCAACGCGGTCAAGATCACCCTGACCAACAGCGCCGGCAAGGACGGCTGCGCGCTGGACACCACCAACGTGCCCGCCGGGCCGGTCACCTTCACCGTGGCCAACACCAATGCCCCCGGCATCAGCGAGGTCGAACTGCTCCGCGACCAGCGCATCGTCGGTGAAAAGGAGAACCTGGCACCGGGATTGGACCCGGTGTCGTTCACCCTCACCCTGGACGGCGGCTCCTACCAGCTCTACTGCCCCGGGGCCAGCACCGAGTACCAGACCCTGACGGTGACGGGCAAAGCTCCGGCGACGCCGACGGGCACCGTCGCGACCGTCCTCAGCCAGGGCACCAAGGACTATGCGGCCTATATCGTCAACCAGATCGGTCAGCTCAACGACGGCGTGAAGGCCCTCGACGCGGCCGTGCAGGCGGGCAACCTCGACGCCGCGAAGGCGGCCTACGCCAAAGCCCGGTTGTACTGGGAGCGTTCGGAATCCACCGTGGAGGGATTCGTGCTGCCCGGCTTCGCGGTCGGCGACAACGCCGGCAGCCTCGACTATCTGATCGACATGCGGGAGTCCACCCCGGTCGACGGCAAGGTCGGGTGGAAAGGCTTCCACGCAATCGAGCGCGACCTGTGGCAGGCCGGCGCGATCACCCCGGGCACCAAGGCGTTGAGCACCGAGCTGGTGGGCAACGTCGGCAAATTGCACGGCATCGTCGCCACCCTGCAGTACAAGCCCGAGGACCTGGCCAACGGCGCCAGCGACCTGATCGAAGAAATCCAGAACACCAAGATCACCGGTGAGGAAGAGGCCTTCAGCCACATCGACCTGGTCGACTTTTCCGGCAACGTGGAAGGCGCCCAACAGGCGTACGCGTCGCTGCGCCCCGGCCTGGAGAAGATCGACAACAACCTGGTCCACCAGATCGACCAGCAGTTCCAGAACGTGCTCGCCACCCTGGACGGATATCGCGACCCCGGCGCGCTCGGCGGCTACCGCACCTACACGCCGGCCCTGAAGGCCAGCGACGCGCCCAAGCTGACCGCGGTCATCCAGCCGCTGCATCAAAGCCTGTCCACCGTCGCGCAAAAAGTCGTCTCGGCCGGCTGACTATGACCGACGACCCCATCGAACCCACCGACGGCGCGCCGAAAAGCGAAGGCGTGGAACCTGATTCGACGGCCGTGTCGCGCCGGCGCGCGCTGGGCGGCGCGGTGCTGGCCGGCCTCAGCGGCGCCGCCATCGGCGCCGTAGGCGGCGGGTTCGCCGGGCACGCCGTGGCGGCGGGGCAGCGCGGCGACGACCACGACACCGTCGACCTCCGCCGCAGCTACCCCTTCTACGGCCAGCCGCACCAGGGCGGAATCGACACGCCGCCACAGCGTTACGCCATGTTCATGTCGTTCTCCCTGGCGTCCGGTGCCGGCCGCACCGAGTTGCAGACCCTGCTGGCGCGCTGGTCGGCGGCGGCCGCGATCCTGCAGCAGGGAAAGCCGGTCGGCACCGTGCAGCCGCAGGTCGACGTGCAGCCCCCGGCCGACACCGGGGAGGCCGACGGGTTGAGCCCGGCCAGCCTCACCGTCACGATCGGGTTGGGGCCGTCGCTGTTCGGCGATCGTTTCGGATTGGCCGCGCGCCGGCCCGCGGTGTTCACCGACCTGCCACCGCTCAACGGCGACAACCTGGATCCTCGCCTGCACGGCGGCGACCTGTCCGTGCAGGCGTGCGCCGACGACCCGCAGGTCTGCTACCACGCCGTGCGCAACCTGGCCCGGCTGGGCCGCAACATCGTCTCGCCGTTCTGGGCGGTGCTCGGCTTCGGCCGAGCCTCGGCCGGCCCCGGCCAGCACACGCCGCGAAACCTGTTGGGGTTCAAGGACGGCACCCGCAACATCGCCAGCCAGGCGGAATACGATCGGTTCGTGTGGGTCGACGACA
Organism: Mycobacterium timonense; assembly: GCF_025821985.1. NCBI lineage: Bacteria > Bacillati > Actinomycetota > Actinomycetes > Mycobacteriales > Mycobacteriaceae > Mycobacterium > Mycobacterium timonense. Next base: position 38,710 of record NZ_JACKSY010000082.1, read on the forward strand.
GCGACCAGCCGTGGATGAACGGCGGAACCTACCAAGTGGTCCGCAAGATCCGGATGCTGCTCGAGACATGGGACGTCGACCGGATCGGCAATCAGCAGCGGATCTTCGGCCGCACCAAGGAAGAAGGCGCGCCGCTGTCCGGCAGGCACGAATTCGACACCCCCGATTTCACCGCCAAGGGCGCCGACGGCAATCCGCTCATCGATCCGATGTCGCACGTCGGCCTGGCCGCCCGGGAGAACAACGACGGCATCATGATCCGACGGCGGTCCTACAACTACACCGACGGCCTGGACGCCAACGGCCAACTCAACGCCGGCCTGCTGTTCATCTCGTATCAAAAAGATCCGCAAGATTTTATCCGGCTGCAGAACCGGTTGGGCGCCCACGACCTGCTCAACGAGTACATCCGCCACATCGGGTCAGCAATCTTCGCCGTCCCGCCCGCGCCCGCTGAAGGCCACTACATCGCCCAAAGCCTGTTCCGCTGAGCAAATTCCGCCGCGCGGCGCGCGGCGGTAACCGCGCCGCCGGTGGCCGGCGCCGATGTGGGCCGGCTCACCGCCGCAGCAGGCCGGCCCGCCGTCACGCGTCGGCGCCCGCCCAGCACCAACTCCGTGAAGCCGCACAATCAGCGAGAAACGGAGAAGTCACATGACCGACGCGCTCGTCATCGACGCCGAAGGCCTGGACCGGCTGTCCTGTAACGCCAAGGCAAACCCCGAGACCGGCAAGAAGACGCTGAAGGCCAAGACGGTGTGCGAGAAGGGATTCCGCAACATGACCTACGTCCGGGACCTGGCGCCCATGCTGGTGGGGGAGCCGCCCGCGCTGCTGGGCGACGACTCGGCGCCCAACCCCTCCGAGACCGCGCTGGCCGCGCTGGGCTCCTGCGTGTCGGTGGGGTTGCTGGCCAACGCCACGCACCGCGGCGTGACGCTGACCAAGATCGAGGTCGAGATGGAAGCCGACATCGACATCTCCGCGGTGTGGGGTGTCGGGGACACCCCGCCGGGTAAGCGGCTCGGGTTCAGCGCGGTGCGCTGCACGGTGAGCCTGGCCGGGGACGCGGACGAGGCCACGCTGAAGGAGATCCACGACAACGCCATCGCCTGGTCGCCGGTGGTGAACACCTTCCGCAACCCGGTCAGCGTCGACTCCACCCTGGTCACCGGATGAGCACCGCGAACTGCGCTGGGCCCCAACGGCATTCGATGCCGGGACGCCGGAGGTGATGGCATGACGGCGACCGTGGATGGCGCAACCGGCCTGCTCGACGCCGCGCTGGTCGAGGACATCCGGGCTCATGCCGCGGTGCTGGACCGCGGCCAGGACAGCGCCCGGCGCAGCTTCACCGCGCTGGGCGAGGCCGGCGTGCTCGGGATCGGCGCCCCCGGCAACCGCGACGGCCGGCTGCCGGTGATGGCCGAGGTGATCCGGTCCATCTCCGGGATCTGCATGAGCACCGGCTTCTCGCTGTGGGCGCACCGCATGACGGTCGAGTATTTGCTCACGGCCGCAACCCCGTTCAGCGCCGTCGCGGTCCGGCCGCTGCTGCGCGGAAGCGTACTCGGGGTCACCGGCATGGCCGCCGCGTTCAAAGAGGCGGCGGGCTGCGGCAGCATGGAGCTGACCGCCACGCCGGTGGCCGGCGGCTACCGGGTGTCCGGGCCGATCAGGTGGGCCAGCAACCTGTATCCCGATTCGACGATGGTGACCGCGGTGCGCACCGAGGCCGGCGAGCGGTTGATCGTCGCGGTGCCGCTGGACACGCCCGGGGTGATCCTGGGCGAGCACTTCGATCTGCTCGCCCTAGGCAGCACCGCCTCGTCGTATCTGAACTTCGACGGCGCGCACATCGCCGACGAGCAGGTGCTGTCCCGCGATTTCGACGGCTTCCTGCAGGCGGTCCGGCCGACTTTCCTTGTGCTGCAATCCGCGATGTGCCTGGGGCTGAGCCGGACCGCGGTGCGGCAGGCCGGCTTCGGGCTGGGCGGAGTCAACGCGGTGTTTCGCGCCGACGTCGAAGCCATCACCGAGAAGCTGGGCGCAGCCGAGGAAACGCTGGCGAAACTGGCCGCGGCCGTGGGCGGGCCGGCGGCGCCGAGCAAGAAGGAGCTGTTGTCACTTCGGCTGGCCGCGGCCGAATTGGCCGCCGCCAGCGCCGATGTGGAGATCCGCACCGCCGGCGGCAAGGGTTATGCGAGCAGGACATCGGCGAGCAGGCGCTACCGGGAGGCGGCGTTCATTCCGGTCCAGTCCCCGTCCGAGGCGCAGCTGCGCTGGGAGCTGGCCGGATGCGGCTGAGCACGGGTCGATGGTGACCCCGGTGGCGGTGCCGCCGGAGGGCACCGACGCGGGGCGGTTGGTCGGCGGTGTGCCGCTGGCCCGCCTGGTGCGCGACTTTCACCGGCCGATGCTGAATTTCGCCCGCACCATGGTGGATTCGCCGGCGGTGGCCGAAGAGGCCGTGCAGGAGGCGTGGCTGCAGGTGCTGCGATCCTCGGACTCGTTTCAGGGCCGATCGTCGGTCGGCACCTGGCTGTTCGGCATCGTCAAGCACACCGCCGCGCGGCACCGCCGCCGGGAGTCGCGGATCCGCCGTCACGAGGTGCTGGCCGACGCGGACATCGAGGCCGTCGACCCGCTCTCCGGCCGCATGCATCCCGCCGGGCATCCCGATGCCGGCCACTGGAGGGTGCCGCCGTCGCGCCGGTTTTTGCCCGAAGACCAGACCGTGCACCGCGAGCTGCTGGGCTACCTGCGCGAGGCGCTGGACGCGTTGCCCGCGCGCCAGCGCCAACTCGTGATCCTGCGGGATCTCGTCGGCATCTCGGCCGAGGAGGCGGCGGAGCTGCTGCAACTGTCCGCCGAGGCGCAGCGGGCGCTGCTCTACCGGGCCCGGGGAAATCTCCGAAACGAATTGGAAAAGCGGTACCAGCCATGACCGTTCCCGACAACACCGTCCCCGCCATCGACTGCGTCGACTTCGTTCGCCTGGTCGACGACCTCGTCGACGCCGACCCGCAGCAGTGGGGGCCGATCGTGGCCAAGCACCTCGACGAGTGCCCGCCGTGCCTGGTCTACCTGCAACAGATGCTCGACCTCAAGATCCTGCTCCGTCATGTCTTCGACGGCGAGCAGCTCGGCGAGCACGACGTGACCCGAATCCTCAACGCGCTCAACACCTTGACGAAAGGCGAACACCGATGACGATCAACGCTTCAGCGCCGCAGCGCCAGGGCGCAGTGGCGGTGGTGGACACGGTCACCGCGTTGCCCGCCGCCGTCGCCGGCGACGGCGGCACCGCGGATCCCTTCGAGCCGCTGACGGTCGGCGCCATGGTGGACCGGGTTTCGGCCATGGCGGTGGAAAAGGCGGCGCACCCGTGGGCGTTCCTGATGCGCTCGTTGGTCGGCGGCGCGATGGTGGCCTTCGGTGTGCTGCTGGCCCTGGTGGTCAGCACCGGCGTCAAGACACCGGGAGTGGCGAGCCTGTTGATGGGCCTGGCATTCGGCATGTCTTTCGTCCTCATCCTGGTGTCGGGCATGTCGCTGATCACCGCCGACATGGCCGCCGGCTTTCTCGCCGTGCTGCAACGGGCGCTGAGCATCCGCAGCTACGTGGTGCTGGTCGCCGTCGGACTGGTCGGCAACATCGTCGGCGCGCTGGTGTTCGTCACCGTGTGCGCCGCCGCCGGCGGCCCCTACCTGGGCGCCTTCGCCGACCGCGCCGCGACCGTCGGCACCCAGAAGGCCGGCCAGCCGTTCTGGACGGCGCTGCTGCTCGCCGTGCTGTGCACGTGGTTCCTGCAGACCTCGATGTGCATGTTCTTCAAGGCCCGCAGCGACGTGGCCCGGATGGCGCTGGCGTTCTACGGCCCGTTCGCGTTCGTGATCGGTGGCACCCAGCACGTGATCGCCAACGTCGGGTTCGTCGGACTTCCCTTGCTGCTCAACCTGTTTCACCCGATCGCGGCGCGCGGCGATATCGGCTGGGGATTCGGCGACCACGGCCTGCTGACCAACATCGGCGTCACCACCGTGGGCAACCTGATCGGCGGCACCGTCTTCGTGGCGCTGCCGTTCTGGATCATCGCGCACTTGCAGCGGCGCCGCCTCCTTTCGACGGGAGCCCTCCGGCCCGACGGCTGAGGACCAAAGCCTCACGACCGACACCCCCTCCGCGGAATAGCATGGTCACCGATGGAGGGAGAATGAAATGTCCGCACCCGTCCAGCAACTCGGCATCGCCGTCGCGGTCGACGGCTCGCCGGCCTCGAACGCGGCCGCCTACTGGGCGGCCCGGGAAGCGGCGATGCGCCACTGCCCGCTGACCATCGTGCACGCGGTGTCGACCCCGACCACCATGTACCCGCCGGTCCCGTACCCCGAGGCGCTGGCCACCAACCTGGAAGACGAAGGCAAACAAGCGATCCTGCACGCCACCAAGATCGCCGAGGAGGCGATGCCGGCCGACCGCCAGGTTCCAATCGGCCGAAAACTGCTCTACTCGGCCCCGGTGCCCGCCCTGCTCGAGCTGTCCGGCGCCGTGCGAATGCTGGTGCTGGGCAGCGCCGGACATGGATTGCTGGCCCGCGGTCTGCTCGGCTCGGTCAGCTCGGCGGTGGTGCGTCACGCGAACTGCCCGGTCGCGGTCGTGCGGGACGAAGAGCTGCCGGATCCGCACAGCGCGCCGGTGCTGCTGGGCACCGACGGCTCACCGGCCTCCGAACTGGCCACCGAAATCGCGTTCGACGAAGCATCCCGGCGCGGCGTCGATCTGGTGGCCATCCACGCGTGGAGCGACACCGCGGTCACCGAGGTATTCGAAATCGATTGGCCGATAGTCGAAGCCGAAGCGGAGCGCCACCTCGCCGAGAGCCTGGCGGGCTGGCAGGAACGCTATCCCGACGTGACCGTCCATCGCCTGGTCGCCCGTGACCGGGCGGCGCAACACATCATCAGCAGCTCGGAAACCGCGCAGTTGGTGGTGGTCGGCAGCCACGGTCGGGGCGGGCTGGCCCGGCTGCTGCTGGGTTCGGTGAGCAACGCCGTCCTGCACTCGGTGCGGGTACCGGTCATCGTCGCGCGACCGCCGGCCTGAGCACGCGGCCGCGCCGCCGGCCGAACAACCCGGTTCACGCCGGCCGCTCCACCGGGCGAGCGGTGGGACGTAACGCCGCGAGCAGCACACCGGCCGTGAAAACCAGGGCGGTCGGCCACGGGAACCGCCCGTCGGGCGCAAAGCCCTCGGCGGCCACCACGGACAGGGTGTAGGCCGCCAGCGCCGCACCGGCCAGCAGCACCGGTTCGGCGGCGCGCGCGGGCAGCGGCACGCCAAGCAGTGGCAGCGGCGCGGCGAAAAGCCTTCGGGCCCACCACAACAGCACCATCTCGACCGCCGTCACCGCGCTCAGGACGGCCACCCATTCCAGCCGGGCCTGCCACCACTGCACGCTGCCTTCGGGGGGCTGCGGCAACAGCCCGGCCGGATATCCGACGATCGCCACGATCACGACGGGAATCATGTGCCACAGGTAGAGGGCCATGATGTTGTTGTTGGCGATCGAGAGCCCCCGCTCGGCCCGGATGGCGCGCAGTGCGCGGTTGAGCGCGGGTGCAGCCGCCATCACGATTCCGGTTTGGGCGCCGCCGAAGGCCAGCAGCGCCACGGTGGGCGGCGTGGTGTTGTCGATGGTCTGGCCGGGAACCCCGATCATACTGACCGGATACACGCGCAGCCAGATCAATGCCGCCAGCAGCACCGCCGAGACGCCGGCCAGCAGCCACGGCCGGCGGCCCGCCAATGACCCTTCGTGCCAAGCGATCCCGAGCTGATACAGCGTTCCCCAGCCCAACACATAGTTCACCCAGCTGAGGTGGGGCAGATGGGCGCCGATCCGGGCCGCATCGAGCACGGCCACCGTCACAGCGAGTGCCGCAGGCACCCACAGGCCCCAACGGCGTTGCGCGACAAGCGCAATCGGCGTCAACGACACCACCACCAGATACACCGCCAAAAACCACAGGTGCATGGCCACCGCCCAACCGGCGTACTCGAGCACCGAACCCGCCACGCCGCAGGCGGCCAGCGCGACCACCACCGCCGACACCAGCACCGCATACACCGCGGTCGGCCCGAGGACCCGGGCCAGCCGGCGCTGCAGCCAGGACCGACGGGGCACTCCCTCTTCGTCGTGCCGGTGCGTCCAGGACACCGCGCCGGCGTACCCGGCCACCAGGAAGAAGGTCGGAACCGCCTGGAACGGCCAGGTCAGCCATTGCGTCCAGGGCATGTCCACCAACGGGTTCTGCCGGCCGAACTGCCCGTCGTGATAGGTCACCGATCCGGCCAGCCAGTGCCCGAGCACGATCAGCACCACCCCGGACACGCGGTAATAATCGACCGCCAGATTGCGCGTCGGCCGCGCGCCGTTTGCGTGCTGCATCAGATCGCGGGAAGCTCGACGCGGGACACAGCGCCACGCTACCGTCCGGCCCCGCGCGCAACCACGTCAGGAACAGGAGACACGCCATGAAGCAGGCTCAACTCGGCGGACTGCAGGTGGGCCGGCTGGGCCTGGGGGCGATGGGAATGTCGGTGGCCTACGCCGGCGCCGGCACCGACGACGCCGAATCGATCCGCACCGTGCACCGCGCCATCGAGCTGGGCGTGACGCTGATCGACACCGCCGAGGTGTACGGCCCCTACATCAACGAGGAACTGTTGGCCCGAGCGCTGCGCGGGCGGCGCGATCGGGTGGTGCTGGCCACCAAGTTCGGCCTGATCTCGCACACCGGCCGCGACGGGCTGGACAGCAGCCCCGCCAATATCCGTGTCGCCGTGGATGGTTCGCTGCGCCGGCTGGCCACGGACCACATCGACCTGTACTACCAGCACCGCCTCGACCGCCAAACCCCGATCGAAGACACCGTCGGAGCGCTGGCCGAACTGGTCGCCGCCGGCAAGATCCGGCACATCGGTCTCTCCGAGGTCGGGGTGAATTCCATCCGCCGTGCGCACGCGGTGCACCCGATCACCGCCGTCCAATCGGAGTACTCGCTGTGGACCCGCGACCAGGAAGACGAGATACTGCCGGTGCTGCGCGAACTGGGGATCGGGTTCGTCGCCTACTCACCGCTGGGCCGCGGCTTCCTCACCGGCGCTATCCGCTCCGCGCACGAGCTGCCCGACACCGACTACCGCAGGACCAACCCGCGGTTCGCGGAACAGAACTTCGCCCACAACCTGCGCTGCGCCGACGAATTGCGGGACATCGCCGCGGACGTCGGCGCCACGCCGGCCCAGGTCGCGTTGGCCTGGTTGCTGGCGAAAGGCCCCGACATCGTGCCGATCCCGGGCACCAAACGCGTCGCCCGCCTGGAAGAAAACGTCGGGGCCGACGCGCTGGAGCTGACTACCGAGCAGCTGTCCCGGCTGGATCGACTCACGCCGCCGGTGGGCGGACACCACGCCGACGCGCAGCTGGCGTGGATCGACCGCTGACCGAACCGGTTAGTCGGCGGTCGCCAATGCCGCTGTGCCGTACTTCTTTTCGATCAACGTCCACGGGTCGGCGTAGGGGCCGCGTCCCTCCAGCCGGCGCTGCACGATCAAGATGGTGCGCAGGAGGGGCCGCAGCAGCGGCCCCAGCAGTCGCAGGGCGAGCCGGCTGCGGCCCTGCGATTCGGCCAGCCAGGCCACCGTCTGGCTCCAGTCGTGCTCCTGGAAGTCGAGCAGCTGCTGGGCTTCGGTGGTGTCGTACCAGCCGGTGAAACTCCAGCCCCGGTCGTCGGCCGGGTTGCCGGGCAAACTGGCCGACGGGCCGAGCCGGCCCAGCCCGACGGCCTCCATCATGGCGTCCTCCAGTTCGCGCTGGGTGAGCACGTAGGACTCGTTGCCACCGATGAGCAGCACCTTGCCGGAAATGGTGGCCGCACGATCGACGCCGTTGGCGAAGGCCAGCGCCACGTCCCGCGCATCCACCGCGTGCATCCGGTTGTCGCTGGGCATTGACCGCATCAGCAGCAGGTAGTCGCCGTTGATGGAGGCGTGGGTGTCCGGCGAGATGATCCCGCCGAGCCGGAACAGCGCATACGGCAGCCCGCTGGCCCGGATTGCCGCCTCGGCCAGCACCTTGTCCTGGCCGTATTGGTCGATCGGGTTCACCGGGGTGTCCGGGGTGATCCGCTCCGGCTGGCGGTAGGGGTTTCGCGACCCGTAGACCGCGGCGCTGGAGGCCATCAGGAACAGGGGCGGGCGGGGCAGCGCCGTGCAGGCGGCCAACAGGTTCTCGGTGCCGCCGACGTTGACTCGCCGGGCCAGGTCGGGTTTGCGATATGACAGCGGGGAGACCACGGCGGCCAGGTGCACGACGGCGTCGGGCTGGTGGGCGGTGACCAGGTCACGCACCGCCTCGGCGTCCAGCAGGTCGGTGTAGGCGGGAATCAGCGTGCCGGGATAGCCGCCGGCGGCGAGTTCGGTTGCGACGGCGGCGGTGTTGTCGTTGCGCAGGTCCATCGCGACAACGGTGCGTCCGCGCTGCAGCAGAAGCTGCGTGCAGCGCTTGCCGACCTGTCCGAACGCGCCGGTGACCAGAACGGTGTTGGCGGTCATGGCCGGGTCACCGATCCATCAGGCGGCCGGCGATGGTGCCGATCGCGGCGCGGATCCGGGGGGAGACGTAGATCGAGAAGAGGGGAGTCACGATGTCCTCGCGCAGTCGAGTTAGCTTGGAGCTCTTGATGAACCACTGGCCGTCGATGTTTTCGTAGGTTTCGTGGTAGTGGCCGTAGCCGACCAACGTTATCCCGGGCCCGAAGCGGACGACGTCTTGCAGCGCCCACGTCCCGCGCGCGGTCGTCGCCGAGGTGAGCTCGATCTCGGGGTTGTGCACCTGATGCGCCGTCGGCTGGGTGGCGCGGCCGAGTGCCCGGCGGGTGAAGGCCACGAAGTCGTCGGCGCCGGCGATCACCGCGCCGCCGGCTTCGGAGGTGTCGCTGAGGAAGTCGTCGGTGAAGATCGTCCGCCAGGCCGCCCAGTCCTTGGTGTCCAGGTAGCGGCAGTAGCGCGCCTTGAGTTGCTTGATGGATTCGATCGCCGGCAGGGTGTCGGCGACCGCGCTGTGCGCGCGCTCGGTCATTGCGGCTCGATTCTTCTCGCACGGGTCTGCACGTGACGTTTCCCTGGCGAAGTGTAAACCCGTCAGCCTTTGAAGTAGACGACCTGATGGCTGCTGGCCAGCAGCCCGCCCTGCCGGGTCCACACCCGGGCGCTCTGGTCGAAATAGCCGCGGTCGAAGCGGTTGGCGTGGGCGCTGGCCAGGACGAAGTCGTCGCCCACGGCGTCGAGCTCGTGTTGATCGGCGTGGAAGTAGGTGGTCAGCGAGATGGTCCCGGACGGCACGAAGCCGCCGCGGCGCAAGAACACCCGTGGGTAGAAGATGTCGCACAATGCGGCCAGCGCCGGATAATCCACCGGGCGTCCCGCCTTGTCGCGGACCCACAGCGTGCTGGTCGACGACGGGCTGGGATCCGCGTCTCGCCCGGGCATCGCCCCTTCGACGTACCGCATGTCGTAGCGGCCGGTCCACCGAACCAGGCCCGGATCGACGCTCGGCAGCCGCTCGGGCGGCGGGGTGCCGGGCGGCCGCGCTTCGGTGTCCGACCAGCTGTCGCGCCGCAGCGCGAAGATCGCGGTGGCGGTGGTCTTGACCACGTCGTCCTGGCGCAGCTCGACGATCCAGTGCTGGTTGGTGCGGTTGGTGCGGGCGGCCCGCAGCGTGACGTCGAAGTCGCCGTCGGCGATGGGCGCCGCATAGTTGACGGTCAGGGCAAGCGGGTCGCCGATGCGGTCGGGGTGGGCGTGGACGGCGCTGAGCAGCGTGGCGGCCGTGATGCCGCCGAACGGTCCGACCATGTTGGCCCACTCCGGGTGGGTGCGGCCACGCCGGGCATCGGCGCCCAGCGTGTCCAGGCGCAGCGCTTCATCGAAAACATGTGTGTCGGTCATGGCGGTTCGACGCAGATTACTTGCGGGCGACGCCGCGACCGGACACCGGGTCTCGCCGGACCCGGCCGGTCCGTTCGTAGGGAGCCGCCTGTACACCCGCCGCGGCGGTGCTGTACAGTCGCCCAGCACAAGGTCGACGCTGCAACGAGAGGCCATCCGGTGACGTCGGAGTCGGTCGAGGAATTTCGGGGCCGGGCCAGGGCCTGGCTGGCCGCGAACATGCCGCGACTCGATCCCGCCCGGGCGGCGCTGCTGCAGCGCGACGAGCTCAGCTCCTGGCACCGGGCCCGGGAATTGCAAAAGCTGCTCTACGACGGCGGATTCGCCGGAATCTGCTTCCCGCGCGAATACGGCGGGCTCGGGCTGAGCTACGAATACAAGAAGGCGTTCGACGCCGAGTCGGTGGGTTACGAGACGCCGCTGCTGCTCAACGTCCCGTCCTTCGCCATCTGCTGCGCCACGATCCTGGACATGGGCAGCGAGCAGCAGAAGCGCACCCACATCGCGGCCGCGCTGCGCGGCGAGGAAGTGCTGGTGCAGTTGCTGTCCGAGCCCAGCGGGGGATCGGACCTGGCCGGTGTGCTCACCCGGGCCGAGCGCCGCGGGGATCGCTGGATCATCAACGGCGCCAAGACCTGGAGCACGTGGGCGTTCGCGGCGGACTACGGCCTGTGCCTGGCCCGCACCGACTGGCAGGTGCCCAAACACGAAGGCCTGACCATGTTTCTGGTGCCGCTTGCCCATCCCGGCGTCACCATCAATCGCATCCGGCAGGTCAACGGCTCGGTCGAGTTCTGCGAAGAGTTCTTCGACGACGTCGACGTGGGCGACGACGCCGTGCTGGGTGAACCGGGGAAAGGATGGGACGTCGCGTCGCGGCAGCTCTATCACGAGCGCCGCACGATGGGAGACGGCTCGGAGTACACCAGCGGCCCGGGAATCGCTGAGGCCCAAGACGTTTCGGTCGATCTGCTGTCGTTGATCGACGCCGTCGGCGGTCCCGGCGACCCGCGGCTGCAGGAAGCGGTGGGTCGGGCGCTGGTGCACCGGGCCGTGCACGGACAGCTCAGCGAGCACGTCTTTCACGCCGTGGTCGACGGAACCCTGCCGCCGGCCGCGGGATCGATCATCCGCTTGTCCATGGCCGAGGTGCACAACGTGGAAACCGACACCGCGCTGGCGGTGGCCGGCCCGGCGGCCGTGGTCGACGGCGCCGGTGGCCTGCTCGACATCGGGACGCGCTATCTGGGTCGTCAGATCGCCAGCATCGGCGGCGGCACCACCGAGATGGCGCGCAACGTGATCGGCGAGCGGGTGCTCGGCTTCCTGCGCGAGCGCGCCGACGACCGCGGCGTCCCGTTCAACCAGGTGCGGCGCGGCAGAAACCCAGGAGGCCAACGCAATTGAGTGACCGACTTCGTGACATCCGGGAGTTGGCCGGAGACACCGACGCCTACCGCGACGAACTGTACCGGCGCTGGACCGGTCTGCTGAGCTACCGCTACATCGGCCGCAAACACTCGTCGATGAATCTCGGCGAGACCGACGACACTGTCACGATCCGCCGCGACATGCGCAACGAGGCCGGCGGAATCATGGTGGCGCCGTTGGCTATTTCCTCCCCGGAGGGCTGTCAGACCGACATGGTCGCCGTCCCCAACCCGGTGATCGCGTCGGTACAGATCATCGACCCCGGCTACGACGTGAAACGGGTCGAGATCGTCGGGTCCGGCATCGTGCACCAGGGCCGCACCATGGGCTACGGGCGATGCACCATCGTCGACGCCGACAACCCCGGACGGGTGATCGCGTTCAACGAGGGGCAGGGAGCGATCATCGGCGTCCCGCCGGAAGGCCTTGACCGGATGGATGTTTCGGGCACCGAGTTGGTGATCGAGGATTCCGACGAGCTGCCGCCGCTGTGGCGGGCCTTCGGCGCGAGCCGGCGCGGCGACGGCCATTGGACGCTGCCCGAGCTGAGCACCGAGCTGGCATCCCCGGACGCCGCGCTGCACATCGGCCCCCAGCACGTCGTCCTCGAGACCGCGGCCATCGATCTGGCCGCCGAGGTCGCGGGGACCAGGAAGCTGCAGGTCGTCAGCTGGCACGTGATGTTCATGTCGCGCGGCAAGGTGGGCCCGTTCCGGGTGGAGGGCACAGCCCACGCCGGTGGGTCCGGCCGCGTCGGCGTGCGCATGCTGCTGCACGACGAGGGCAACGCCGACAAGGCCGTCACCTCCGCGGCGGCAGTCTTCGAGGTCGTCGGCTGAGCCGGTCCCGGTTGCTGCGCCGCGGACAGAGGCCCGCTAACGCGGGTATTACGGCACAAAGTCCCTCCCGACAGGGGACGTCGTCCCCTCGTGCGGCCGCCGTGACCCGACCACGATCGGGGTGACCAGGCAAGGAGAGGGGCCGACCGACATGACCAACCGCTTTCCCGACGAGGGCACCATCCGCACCGTGCTGGCCCTGGCGTCCCGTGCTCCGTCCGTGCACAACACGCAACCGTGGCGATGGCTGGTGGGGCAGGAGAGCCTGCATCTGTATGCCGACGGTGGCCGGCAACTGCCGAACACCGATCCCGACGGCCGCGACTTGATTCTGAGTTGTGGTGCGGCGCTTCACCACTGCGTCGTCGGTTTTGCGGCGGTGGGATGGCAGGCCCGGGTGACCCGGTTGCCCAACCCGGCCGACCCCGATCACCTTGCCGCAATCGAATTGTCCGGCGGCACAGCCGATCCCGTCGACATCGCGCTGGCCGCGGCGATACCGCGGCGGCGGACCGACCGGCGGCACTACAGTTCCTGGCCGGTGCCGGTGGGGGACATCGCGCTGATGGCCGCCCGGGCCGCCCGCAACGGGGTGACGCTGTGCCAGGTCGAGGACGCCGACAAGCTGCACGAGATCGTGAAGCAATCGGTCTGGGACCACATGAATCGCGACTACCTCGTCGAGCTCGCCGCGTGGAGTGGACGCTACGCCGCGGTCGCCGGGGTTCCGGCGCGCAATACACCCAAGTCCGATCCCGGCGCCAAGATTCCAGGACGGCTGTTCGCCGGACCCATGTTGGCGATGCCATCGGGATCGTCTGCAGCCGAGGACAATTCGGTACTGCTGGCGCTGGGCACCCGCGGTGACGACAGGTTGGCCCGGCTCCGCGCCGGCGAGGCCACCAGCATGGTGTTGCTGACCGCGACGTCGATGGGCTTGGCGAGTTGCCCGGTCACCGAACCGCTGGAGGTTGCCGACACCCGGGAGGCGGTGCGGACCGAAATCTTCGGTGGCAGCAACTACCCGCAGATGCTGCTTCGGATTGGCTGGCCACCGATCAACGCCGACCCCTTGCCGGCGACACCCCGCCGCGAACTCTGCGATTTCGTCGAATGGATGACCGACCGGGAACCGGGCATCGCCGAATAGCCGGGGCACTTCGGCGAAAGTGATCTCCCCACTAGCCGGTTCGCCCGGGCACCGGCAGAGTTGGGGTAGCCGGGAAGGAGGACTCGATGATCGAGATGTTGCCAGACATGCCGCCGGGAGTGACCGGTGTCCGGGTGTCGGGCCGGCTGAGCGGGCAGGAACTGCGCGAGATCAGGCCCACTTTGGAGACGTCGCTGAAAAGCGGCGAGATCAGGATCGTGGAAGTCATCGACTCCGATTACCAGGGCTTCGGGCCCGGCGGGCTGGTCGAGGATCTCAAGCTCGGCCTGGGCGCGGTCCTGCCGCACCACTCGGCATTCCGGCGCATCGCGGTCGTCTCGGACAAGGAGTGGGTCGCGCACACTTTGCACGCGCTGGCCTGGATGGTGCCCGGTGAGCTCGCCGTGTTCGGACTCGGCGAGCTCGAGCGTGCCAAGCAGTGGGCCGCGGGCGCGGACTCGTAGCAGGGAGCCGCCGACCCGAGGTCTAACGACCCTAGCGTGCGCGGCGGCGTCGCCCTACCTTCGGCAACGGTACCGGCTTGCCCACCCGGGTCCGGCACTTGCCTAAGGGGCGCAAGGGCAATCGAGCAAGCGCGCAACGCGGATGCCGCGTTGCCTTCCGGCGGCCGGCGTCTGTGGTTTATGCGGCGCGCGGGACGTCCGGTGTCGAGGTCGTGGCCGGCGTGGACGGCGAAGTCACGGGCTTCCAGCCGACGTAAGCCAGATACAGGCCTACCACGCCGACGACGACGTCGCCGCTTACCCACAACGCGGTCATCCGGACGGCGGCGTCGGCGGCTGCCATGAACGCATGCGGAAAGGCCATGAGAAGCAAGGCGCGTACCGCGAAAACCCATCCCACCACCGAGACCGTGACGGCCGGCGCGCCTCGCCAGCACTGATGCAGACCGAGGATGACCAGCGACGCCAACAGCAGGAACCCGCCGGTGACCAACGGCAATGCGGAGTTGGAGTCGAAATCCGACAGCAGCTTGCGCATGTCCGACGCACGGGCCACGGTCGTCGCGGTGAAGACGACGAGGAACGGGCCGAGCACACGGGCGAACATGCGGGTGCGAAGCTCCGGTGGTCTTGTAGTGCTCATGTGCCGCACCTCCATTGGTGACGGGTCGCTCGGCGTGTGCGATTTGCCCCCTCATCCGTAGCACTGTGCGTGACCCCGGGCCAGGGACCGAAAGTCCCACACCGTGGGGACATTGGTCGACGTGCGTCGGCATGACCGCGATCGCGTGCCGAAGCGCGGGTTCGACGGGACCTAGGACCCTAGCGCCGGCGGCGTGGACGGCCGAAGGTCGTAGGTGGTCGTAGCTAGCGGACAGGCAGGTGACAGTGATGATGCAAATGACCGCGGATACCGAGGTGATCACGGCGGCAATCGAATTGGCGTGCCATGCCCCGTCGCTGCACAACAGCCAGCCCTGGCGGTGGGTCGCCGGCAGCACCGGCGTCGATCTGTTCGTCGATCCGCGCCGAACAGTGAAATCGGCCGACAAATCCGGTCGCGAGGCGATCATCAGCTGTGGCGCCGCACTGGACCACTTCCGTGTCGCGATGGCCGCGGCCGGCTGGAGCAGCAACGTCGCGCAGTTTCCCAACCCGAACAACCTCGACCACCTCGCCTCGATCGACGTCGTGCCCACCGAGTACGTCGCCCGGGCTCGCCGCGACCTTGCCGACGCGATACTGCGTCGCCGGACGAACCGGCTGCCGTTCCGGGCGCCCAAGCACTGGTCGGCGCTGGAACCGGTGCTGCGCGACGTGGGGCGAGATCACTCCGTCGCCCTCGACGTGTTGGGCCCGGACGCGCGGCCGGGCCTGGTTGAGGCGGCCAGGCTGACTGAAGCCCTGCGCCGCTACGACGACGACTACCACCACGAATTGGATTGGTGGACATCGCCGTCCAGAAAATTCGACGGCATCCCCGAAAGCGCTCTGGTGTCCGAGGCCGACGATCGCCGGGTCGACGTGAACCGCCGATTCCCCGTCGACCCGCTCGACGAGCGCAGCTCCGCGGGCAGCTACGACGACGCGAAAATCCTTGTGCTGTCCACCCCGGAGGACACCCGGGCCGACGCCCTCCGAGTCGGGCAGGTGCTGTCGCGGATCTTGCTCGAGTGCACGGCGGCCGGACTGGCGACCTGCCCGGTGACTCATGTCACCGAGCTGGAAGCAGGCCGGGACCTGATCCGGCACCTGATGGCCGATCCCGCCGCGGTGCCCCAGGTGTTGATCCGGGTGGGCGTCGAACCGGAGGGGGAGTCGCCGCCCCGCCCGACGCCGCGGCGACCGCTCGGCGACGTCTTGCAATTCCGGCCGCTGTCCGATCGCTAAAACCGCTTCCAGGGCCGTGTCTTCGGGGCCAACGGGCCGCCCAGCCTATTTCGTGAGGAGTACGACATGTCCGATCCTAAACACCGCGGCATCCTGGTCTGCGTCGACGGATCGGCGGCGTCCGACGCCGCGGTGGCGTGGGCGGCCCGCGAGGCGGCCATGCGCGGCTTGCCCATCACCGTCATCCACGCCGTCGCGCCCGTCGTCGTGGGCTGGCCGGTCGGGCAGTTGTACGCCGACATGCCCGCATGGCAGCAAGACGGCGCGCAGCAGGTCATCGACCAGGCCCGCAAGATCGTCATCGCCAACCAGGGCGGCGGGACACCGCCCGAAATGCGCACCGAGATAATCTATTCGGCCGTGACGCCGACGCTGATCGACGCGTCGCGGGACGCCTGGATGATCGTCGCCGGAAGCCAGGGGCTCGGGGCGTTGGGCCGGCTGCTGTTGGGTTCGGTCACCGCCGCACTCCTTGCGCATGCGCACTGCCCGGTGGCGGTCGTCCACACCGATGACCATGCTGCTCGCGCCGCCGACGCGCCCGTGCTGGTGGGTACCGACGGGTCACCCGCCTCGGAGGCCGCGATCGCCCTGGCGTTCGACGAAGCGTCTCGCCGGGGCGTCGGCGTGGTGGCGCTACACGCCTGGAGCGACGTCGGCGTGTTTCCCATTCTCGGCATGGACTGGCGCGACAGCGAGGCGAAGGGGGAGGAGCTGCTGGCCGAGCGGCTGGCCGGCTGGCAGGAACAGTACCCGGACGTGCATGTGAAGCGATTGGTCGTGTGCGACAAGCCGTCTCGGTGGCTGGTCGCGGAAGCCGAGCGCGCTCAACTAGTCGTCGTCGGCAGTCACGGACGGGGCGGGTTCCCCGGCATGCTGCTGGGTTCGGTCAGCTCGCATGTCGCGCAATCGGCGACGGCGCCGGTGATCGTGGTCCGTGGGCGGTGACCGTGCGTCGCGCCCATCGCGTGTCCGGCTGGCTGCTCAGCGCGCCACCGCTTCCCGAGTGGCCGACGAAGGTCTGTCGTCCTTGCGGTTGGGGACGAAAGTCTCCTGACCGGCTGCGGTTGCAGACATAGCGTTTCCGATGACGGAGGGAGAACGAAATGGCCGCATCCAGCAAGCGCTGTGGCGTCCTGGTCGGAGTCGACGGATCGCCGGCGTCGAATTTCGCTGTCTGCTGGGCCGCGCGCGACGCGGCGATGCGCAATGTGCCGCTGACGCTGGTCCACATGGTCAACGCCGCCACGGTGTGGCCCCAGGTGCCTATGGCGGCCGAAGCCGTGGCGTGGCAGGAGGACGACGGTCGCCGGGTCCTGCAGGAGGCGGTCAAGATCGCCGAAGACGCCACCCGCAACGGCCGGAATCTCGCGATCACCACCGAACTGTGGCACGCACCGCCGGCGCCCACGCTGGCCCAGTTGTCGGAGGAGGCGGAACTGGTCGTGGTCGGCTCCACCGGGCGCGGAGCGATCGGCCGGCTGTTGCTCGGTTCGGTCAGTTCCGGCCTGGTGCGACGCGCCCGCTGCCCGGTCGCCGTCATCCACGACGAGGATCCGATGATGCCCTACCCGCAGCGGGCGCCGGTGCTGGTCGGGATCGACGGCTCGCCGGCATCCGAACTCGCCACGGCGATCGCCTTCGACGAAGCGTTACGGCGCGGTGTGGACCTCAACGCGGTTCATGCGTGGAGTGACACGCAAGTTTTCGGGCTGCCCGGCATGGACTGGCCGGCGGTCAGGTCGCAAGCAGAGCGGAGTCTGGCCGAACGGCTGGCCGGTTGGCAAGAACGCTATCCCGATGTCACGGTGCACCGAATGGTGGTCTGTGACAGGCCGGCTCGCCAGTTGATCGAACAATCCGAATCCGCGCAGCTGACCGTCGTGGGCAGTCACGGCCGCGGCGGCCTGGCCGGCACCCTGCTGGGCTCGGTCAGCAATGCCGTCGTCCACTCGGTGCGCATGCCGGTGATCGTGGCCCGGCCGTCGTAAAGCGTCACGCCCGCGCGGTGTGAATACGCCTGCCCGACAGCGTGATCCACCGACGGCACCCGGCGAGCTGCGCCGGCGCTCGCAGCCGCGGCTCGGGTAGCCGTCCGGGCGGTAGTATCTGTGCCGTCGGAGGCAATCAGAGAGGGCCGCGCCTGATGACATCGCCCGGCGCCGACCGCTATCTGAGCGCGGCGTTTCGCAACAAGAGCCTGCCCGAGCGTCTTCGCGACCTCGAGGCCATGGTGGAAGCGATCACCGACTGCGCGATCATCCAGCTCGACGCCAATGGCGACGTGGCGCGCTGGTGCCCCGGCGCCGAGGCGATGACGGGTTACTCGGCGGCCGAGGCCCTTGGCCGGCCGGCGGCGCTGCTCTACACCTCGGAGGACCGCGCCGCCGGACTGGCCGAACGCGAATTGGCCGCGGCGCGCGAATCGGGCCGCTGCGAATTCGAAGGCTGGCGAGCACGCAAGAACGGCCAACGGTTTCGCGCCGGTGTCGCGTTGTCCGTATTCACGGATGATGCGGGCAGCGCCATCGGGTTCACCACGGTGATGCGCGATGTGACCGCCGAACACCAACGAGCGGAAACCATGTTCCACGCGCTGCTCGAGTCGGCACCGGACGCGATGGTCATCGTCGGTCCGGACGGGCGCATCGTGCTGGCGAACGCTCAGGCCGACCAGATGTTCGGTTATCCGCGCGAAGAGCTGATCGGCCGGGAAGTGGAGATTCTGATACCGCCCCGGCATCGCGGTTCCCACGAGCGCTACCGCACCGGCTTCTTCGCCGCCCCGGCAGCCCGGCGCATGGGCGCCGGCCTGGAGCTGTGGGGGATGCGTTGCGATGGAACCGTATTCCCGGTCGACGTGAGTCTGAGCCCGCTGCAGACGGAACAGGGGGTGATGGTGTCGGCGGCCATCCGCGACATCACCGAGCAGTTGGCCGTCCAAGCTGAGCTCACCGAAACCCGCGCTCAGGCCGAGGTGCTCGCCGAGCGGGACCGGATCGCCGGCGATCTGCAGGACCATGCCATCCAACGCGTCTTCGCCGTCGGTCTCGCGCTTCAGGGCACCATCCCGCGGGCGCGTTCGGCCGATGTGCAGCAACGCCTCAATGCGGCGGTCGACGATCTTCACGCGGTGGTGCAGGATTTCCGCACCGCGATCTTCGACCTGCGCCACACCAAAACCGATGTCCCCGGGCTGCGGCAGCGTTTCGATGAGGTGATCGGCCGGCTGGCAGAGGGTTTGGCCGCCACCGTGCAGTACAAGGGGCCGCTGTCGGTGGTGGAAGGCGAGCTCGCCGACCAGGCCGAAGCCGTCGTCGCCGAAGCCATCGGCAACGCGGTGCGGCACACCGCGGCCACCAAGCTGACCATCGCCGTCGAAGTCGCCGACGAGGTGAGCATCGAGGTCATCGACAACGGCAAGGGCCTGCCCGACGACGTCAGCGAGGCCGGGCTGAAGACGTTGCGCCGGCGCGCCGAACGGGTCGGGGGCACCCTGACCGTCGGCGCCGCCGCGGGCGGGGGCACCCGATTGCGCTGGGTGGCTCCGCTGCCCTGACCGCTGCTGCGTCAGCGCCGCAGCGCAACCCTGGTCATACATCGCTTGCCATATGTATGGTGCTCATACGTGCCGATCCGGGCACCGGGATGACGGGAGAAACGCAGTGGCAGAACGGTTGGCCGGAAAGGTGGCCCTGGTCAGCGGCGGTGCCCGCGGCATGGGCGCATCGCATGTGCGGTCGCTGGTGGCCGAGGGAGCCAAGGTGGTCTTCGGTGACATCCTCGACGACGAGGGCAAGGCCGTCGCGGCCGAGGTGGGGGAGGCGACCCGCTACCTGCATCTCGACGTCACCAAGCCCGAGGATTGGGACGCGGCGGTGGCCACCGCCCTGGCCGAGTTCGGCCGGATCGACGTCCTGGTCAACAACGCCGGCATCATCAACATCGGCACCCTGGAGGACTACGCGCTTTCGGAATGGCAGCGGATCCTCGACATCAACCTGACCGGAGTGTTTCTGGGCATCCGCGCCGTGGTCAAACCGATGAAGAAAGCGGGCCGCGGCTCGATCATCAACATCTCCTCGATCGAGGGCATGGCCGGCACCATCGCCTGCCACGGTTACACCGCAACCAAATTCGCGGTGCGCGGGCTGACCAAGTCGGCCGCATTGGAGCTGGGCCCCAGCGGAATTCGGGTGAACTCGATCCATCCCGGGCTGATCAAAACCCCGATGACCGAATGGGTTCCCGAGGACATCTTCCAGAGCGCCCTGGGCCGCGCCGCCGAACCCAAGGAGGTGTCCAACCTGGTGGTGTACCTGGCCAGCGACGAATCCAGCTACTCCACCGGCTCGGAGTTCGTCGTCGACGGCGGCACCACCGCCGGCCTGGGCCACAAGGACTTCTCCAACGTCGAGACCGACGCTCAGCCGGACTGGGTCACCTAGCCCTTTGCCGCGAAAGTGCTACTGCCGACGCATTTCCCGAGTGGGACCGTCGGCAGTTGCACTTTCGCGTGGTTCAGGCGTCCGCAAGCACCTCGCGCTCTTGGGCGGCCGGCTTCGGCCAAGGGGAGGGGACGGGGCGTTGGCGGACTCGTTGGGGCCACCAGAACCATTTGCCCAGCAGGGCGGCGATCGAGGGTGTCATCAGTGACCGCACGATCAGGGTGTCGAACAGCAGACCCAGGCCGATGGTGGTACCTACCTGTCCGATCACCGTGAGTTCGCTGACCGCCATCGTCATCATGGTGAAGGCGAACACCAGCCCGGCCGAGGTCACCACCGAGCCGGTGCCGCCCATCGACCGGATGATGCCGGTGTTCAAGCCGGCGTGGATTTCTTCTTTGAACCTGGCCACCAGCAGCAGGTTGTAGTCGGCGCCGACGGCCAGCAGGATGATGACCGACATGGCCAGCACCATCCAGTGCAGTTCGATGCCGATGAGGTGCTGCCAGATCAGCACCGACAGCCCGAATGATGCGCCCAGTGAGAGCAATACGGTGCCCACGATGACCGCCGAAGCCACCACGCCGCGGGTGATGATCAGCATGATGATGAAAATCAGGCACAGCGAAGAGATTCCGGCGATCAACAGGTCGTAGTTGTTGCCGTCGCTGAGGTCCTTGTAGATCGACGCGGTGCCCGCCAGGTAGATCTTGGAGCCCTCCAGTGGTGTTCCCTTGAGCGCTTCGTAGGCGGCTTTCTTGATCGCCCCGATGTGCGAAATGCCTTCCTGGGTCATCGGATCGCCGTCATGGCTGATGATGAACCGCACGGCGTGCCCGTCGGGGGAGATGAAGTTCTTCATCCCCTTCTTGAACTCTTTGTTGTTGAAGGTCTCCGGGGGCAGGTAGAACGAGTCGTCGTTTTTGGAGGCGTCGAATGCCTTGCCCATGGCGTTGGAGTTCTTCTGCGCCTCGTTCTGCTGATCCTGTAGACCCTTCTGGGTCGAATACATGGTCAGCATCGTGGTTTTCATGGCCTTCATGTTCTCGATCATCGAGGGCATCAACGCCACCATCTGGGGCATCAGCGTGTCCAGGTGATCCATGATGGGCAGCAGGCTTTGGATGTCGTCGGTCATGGTGTCGATACCGTCGAGCGCGTCGAACACCGAGCGCAGCGACCAGCACACCGGGATGTCGTAGCAGTGCTTTTCCCAGTAGAAGTAGCTGCGCATGGGCCGGAAGAAGTCCTCGAAATCGGCCATTTTGTTGCGTAAGTCGTTGATGTCGATGGTCATGTCATGCATCTTTTGCACCATCACATGCATGTCGTTGGACATCTGCACGGTGATGCTTTGCATCTTTTCCATGCTGTCGATGGTGGTCTGCATCATGTCGGCCTGATGCAGCATGTCGGCCATCTGGTCTTGCTGGTACTTCTGGTTCATCTGCTGGGTGACGCCCTGCATGCTGATCTGGAAGGGGATCGAGGTGTGCTCGATCGGGGTGCCCTGCGGCCGGGTGATGGCCTGCACCCGCCCGATCCCGGGTACCCGGAAGACCGTTTTGGCGATCTTGTCGATCACCAAAAAGTCCGCCGAGTTGCGCAGATCGTGGTCGCTTTCGATCATCAGCACTTCGGGGTTCATCCGCGCCTGCGAGAAGTGCCGGTCGGCGGCCGCGTACCCCTCGTTGGCGGGCAGGTCGGTGGGCAGGTAGTTGCGGTCGTTGTAGTTGGTGCGGTATCCGGGCAGGGTCAGCAACCCGACGAGTGCCACCCCGATCGTGAGGACCAGGATCGGGCCGGGCCAGCGCACGACGACGGTGCCGACCTTGCGCCATCCCCGAATCCGTTGCGTGCGCCTGGGTTCCAGCGTCTGACGGAAACGCGAGGCCACCGAGATGACCGCGGGGCCCAGCGTCAACGCCGCCGCGACCACCACCACCATGCCGATGGCCAGCGGGATGCCCAGCGTCTGGAAGTAGGGCAGGTTGGTGAAATGCAGGCAGAACGTGGCGCCGGCGATCGTCATCCCCGAGCCGGCCACCACGTGCGCGGTGCCCTTGTACATGGTGTAGTACGCGTCTTCGCGGGACTCGCCGACCGCCCGGGCTTCCTGATAGCGGCCGATCAAAAAGATCGCGTAGTCGGTGGCGGCCGCGATCGCCAACGTGACCAACAGGTTGGTGGCGAACGTCGACAGGCCAATGATCTTGTAATAACCCAGGAATGCGACCATCCCGCGGGCGGCGGACAGCTCGAGCACCACCATCACCAGCGTCAGCAACACCGTGATGACCGACCGGTAGACCAGCAGCAGCATCCCGATGATGACCGTGAAGGTGGCCGCCGTGATCAGCTGCAGGCTGCGGTCACCGGCGGTGTGCTGATCCGCCGACAGCGCGGCCGGGCCGGTGACATACGCCTTGACCCCGTTGGGTGCCTGCACGCTCTTGACGATGTTCTGGACCGATTCCACCGACTCGTTGGCCAGCGCCTCACCCTGGTTACCGGCCAGATAGACCTGGACGTAGGACGCCTTCCCGTCGTTGCTCTGCGCCCCCGCCCCGGTCAGCGGATCACTCCACATATCCTGAACGTGCTCAACGTGTTTGGTGTCCGCGTTGAGCCGGCGCACGATCTCGTCGTAGTAGGCGTGGGCGTCGGCGCCCAGGGGTTGTTGGCCCTCGAGCACGATCATCACCGAGCTGTTGGACTTGTACTCGTTGAACACCGCGCCCATGCGCTTGGTCGCAACGACCGACTGCGCGTCGTCGGGAGTCATCTCCACCGAGCGCATCTTGCCGACCTCGTCGAGCTGCGGGACGACGACGTTGAGCACCGCGATGAGCGCGATCCAGCCGATGATGATCGGCACGGCGAACGTCCGGATGAACCGGGGGATCTTCTCCCGCACGGGCTCCTTGACGACGGGGATGGCGTCGGTTCTGGTGTCGTCGAACGTTGTGCTCATGCGGATTTCACCAAGCAGAAGGTCAGGGCGTGTACGCCGTGGGTGATGTTCTCGTCCTTGACTTCGTCATCGATGGTGATGCGGCACCCCAGGGTGTTGCCGTCGCTTTGCGCCGAAAGATTGGGGAAGACCGACGGGGCGGTGGTGGACAGCACCAGCGTCCACGGCAGCGGCGCGCCATCGACGCGCTTGGGGTCGGCGGACAGGTCCAGATAATTCACGTTGGCCTGGCTGGCCGAACCGAACACCTCGTACTTGACGACCTTGGGTTTGAACGGCTTGGAATCGTCGAGCCGCGGGCTGGTCAGGATACCGGTGTCGTGGGCGCCGAAGAAGGACTTGACCCGAACCACGGCGAAGCCGCCGACCAGCACCACCGCCACGATCAGCAGCGGCAACCAGGCGTTGCGCACAAGTCTCGAAATCTGCACCTAGTTCCCTTCCCCATCACGCGGTCGTGACGCGGGTCAGCGGTTGTGCCGCCGGGGCCGTGGGCAAGCGAGTGCCCACACGCCGCGCTGCTCAACAACGAGTTACGTCGATTGCCGTGGTTCGTGTGCGCTCGAGCGTCACGCGCGGTGAATGCTGGCCCTTACACCGGCTGACGTTCCCGGTAGCGACACCCGGATCGCCTTGTTGCTGAAGCCTCCCCGCGTACCGCCACCAGCGCATAGTACATGATCTGCATACCTTGCAGTTTATGCAACATTTGCTGGAGGTGTTTCAGGTCACTTGGTGAAGATGCTGTTCACCAGCGCCGCGGCCCGCTCAACATAAGGCATTGGCGTGTCGTCGGTTTCACTCGCCTCGCCGCTCGCCCACTTCTCGATGCCGGAACGCACCGCCGTCAGGGCCAGCGCGGAGATCAGCGGGGCCATCTCGTCGTCGGGCTGCATGCCTTGGCGGCGCACGATGATCTCGGTCAACTGGTTCTGGAATCGTTCCAGATCGGCGAGGAACGCGGCCAACACCGCGGGGGAGGTCTTGGCGAGTTCCAGCATGTTGGCGGCGTGTTCCCGTCGTGGGGGCACGTCACGCAGGTGGTGCGCCGCCAGCGTGATCAGCTCCGCCAGCACCACCGAGTAGGGGGCCGGTCCGGCCGCGACGAAGTCGGCGACCAACTCCGGCGGTATGTCCGAGGGGCCGTAGGCGATCGCGGATTCCTTGTTGGGGAAGTAGTTGAAGAACGTGCGCGTCGAGATTCCCGCTTCGGCGCAGATCTCGTCCACGGTGACCTTGTCGAATCCGCGTTCCAGGGTGAGGCGCACCGCGGCATCGCGGATGTCGGCGCTCGTCTGGCGGCGACGGCGCTCGCGTAGCCCAACGGGATTGGCCATACTCATATAGTTGCACGTCGTGCACACTTTGCACTCAAAAGCTGTCGGCTCGGGGCCGGGCGGACCGCCCCGTCCGCCGCGCCGGCAAACATGGCGCGGCCTGTCCGGCGGGGCTGAGCAGAGCCGCGGGCGGTGCCCGTGGCGCGTGATAGCGCTTGTCGCACAATGGAATTCAGCGGTGTACCGGGCCGGGCCGGCTTGTCACCCGTTGGGGGCGAGAGCACCGCGCAGAAAATCGCACTGACTTTCGAAGAATTTGGCGGAGATCGGCGCCTTGTCCACGATCTGGTCGAAGGCGTGAAACGCGCCGGGGACGATCTCCTCCTGCACCGGAACGCCGGCCTCGCGCAGACGCCGCGCGTACTCCAGGCACTCCGGATAAAAGAGGTCCAGGGTGCCGACGCCGATCCAGGCCGGCGGCAAGCCCGACAGGTCCTTGCGGCGGGCCGGTGCCGCCTCGTCGGGGTCGGCCCCGTTGAGGTACCACTGCCAGGCCAGCTGGTTGTCGGATTCGGTCCACATGAGGCGTCGGGGGCCGCCGCGTTGGGCGCCGGTGCGATCGTCGAGCATCGGATACACCAGCATCTGGAAGGCGATTTTGACGTCGTTGCGGTCGTGCGCCCGCTGCGCCAGGGTGGCCGCGAAAAGTCCACCGGCACTTGCCCCACCGACGGCGACCCGCTCCGGATCCACCCAGGGCTGGCGCGCCAGCCACAGCAGGGCCGCGTAACAGTCCTCGACCGGCGCGGGGTACGGGTGTTCGGGAGCCAACCGGTGTTCCACCGCCGCGATCGCGACACCGGTGCGGTGCGAAAGCTTGCGTAGGTACTTGTCGTCCTGGGCGGCGTGCCCCATGACCGTGCCGCCGCCGTGGATCCAGAGCAGCGCGGGCGCATGCTCGGCGAGGTTGGGTGGACGGTGCAGCCGGACGGTGACGTGCTCGTTGACCGCGACCACCGGCACCGTGCGGAGGCGGCCCGCGTTGCCCATCAGGTTCATGATGGCGCGCTGCAGCTTGAGACCGCGGTGCAGGGCGTACCCGCGGGGCAGGAATCGAGCCACCTTGCGCAGACCGGGATCCACCACCTGGGGCGCCGTGAAGGCATCGTCGGGGAGCCGGTCAGCCATCGAGTGCCCTCGGTTTCCGTGCGGTCTGCGTGCGCCGGTGGACACGCTGACCATACAGGATCGGGATAGTGTCGACGGGGTTTGCGAATCGCGGGTCCGCCTCACCCCGTAGCGGGCCTCCAGCTGCCGGGCATCATCGGAACGGTCGGTGCGCCACCGAATGCGTCGCCGGCCAGCCTGGCCAATCCCGACGCTCGCCGCCCGGTCACCGTGGTGATACCCAGCCGGCCCGCGCCGCGCTCGGAGGTCAAAGACGAATTCGGTTGTGGGGCAATATCTGCCGCGGCCCGCTCGTCCGGCTCGGTGTCCGCCTCCGGGTCGAGGAATTCGTAGCGGTAGCCGCGGTCGACGCGGCTGGGGGCGTTTCGCCGGCGTCGCACGGTTTGTCGATCGGCCGCGGCCGGGGCCGGCGCGGCCGCGGCCGCCGCGGTGGCATCGGCGGCCGGCCGGCAGTTCTTGCCCGAAGCGCTCGACTCCGTCGCCGCCCCGAGAACCCCCACCAAGTAGGGTGAAACGAAAGCCTGTGCAGTTAACGATGTCTCGGGTCCAATGATCGTCGGTGGCGGTGTGGGTGGTGCGCCCGGGGTGGCCGCCGCCTCCGGTGATGCGGGCATCGGAGCCGCGCCGGGCGACGACGCCGTGCCCATGGTCGGTGCGGCGCCGACGGTGGGCGGCGGGGGAGCGTCGGCCACCGGAATCGTGGACGGTGACACCGGTGGGGTCAGCGTGGGCGCCGGGACCGCCGCCAGGCCGGTCAGGCCCGCCAAGCCTCCGGCCGCTCCCGCGGGCACGATCAGCAGGGGTGTGGTCAGCGCGAGGGTGTACACCGGATTGCTCAGGAAAAAGCTCAGCAGCCCGGCCGGGTTGTAAAGAATCAGCCAGATCAGGTACAGGGTTCGGTGGATCACGAACTGAAGTGCGAGCATCACGATGGTCTCGAGCAGTTGCGCGGGGTTGTGCGCGTACATCGGAATCAAGGTCTCCACCCGGGACAAGAACATCGACAGGCTCGGATGCATCGACCAGCCCTGCGGCGAAAACGGGTTGAACGGAAACAGGGCTTCCAGCCATTCCTGAAGGTTTTGCGGCAGTGCGGTTCCCATGATGTACGGATTGCCGCCGCTCATCCCGGAGCCACCGCTCATGCCGGCGTTCATGATCTTCGGGGCCGCCGTGGCCTGCGGCGCGGAAGCAACGGCGGTTGTCGAGACGGCCTGATACGTGCTCATCGTGGTGGCTGCCTGCACCCACATTCGCGAATAGTCCGCCTCGTTCAGCGCGATCGGAATAGTGTTGACGCCAAAGAAATTCGTCGAGACCAGCGCCGCGTGCAACGCGTGGTTGGCGGCCAGCTCGCCCAGCGTCGGCATCGCCGCCAGGGCGGTCGTGTAGGCGGTCGCGGCGGTTTCCTGCCGTGCGGCCATTGCGGCGCTGTCCGCGCTGGCCTGCGTCAGCCAGGCCACGTAAGGGGCATGAGCGGCCGCATACTGGGCGGCGCTGGGTCCTTCCCAGGCTCCGGCTTGAACCTCATCGAGCAGCGCGGTCAGTTCGCTGGCGGCTGCGGCATATTCGGTGCTCAGTGAGCTCCAGGCGCCCGCCGATGCCAGCAGCGGCCCGGGTCCGGGCCCGCTGGACAGCAGCGCCGAATGGATCTCCGGCGGGAACGCCATCCAGATCGGCGCGGTCACTGCCGGCCTTTCCAATTACAAGGTGTTGCAGTGGCTTTCGAAACGACCCGTGCGTGACCGCCATGGGGGCCGCGACCCATCACCGGCTGACTCCTTTCGGCCGCTGTAGCGAGGCCTGAAGCCATGAGTGTATGTCGCCTGATATCCGCAAATGCGGAAATAATGCTGGAAAGTTCCTGTATATACGGAGCGAATGGGCTGTGGCGCCGCTTGGTCGACGTCGATCAGCTGGTGCTCGTCATGCGAGCGACGACGCGCATGGCGCCACGGCTGAGGGAGTGGCGTATTTGCTGGGCGGGGGACTGCGGGATGGGGTGGGGTGGGGTGCCGAGCCGCGGGAATAGGGCCAACGCGTTGGTGTGCTCGATAGCACCACGGGTGCTGGTGTCGAGGGCTGGGTAGGTTTCCAATCCGGCGGCGAACAGTTTGCCGACGGCGACCGGGGCGAACGGCCAGTCCGATCCGAAGGTGATGTGCCCCGGTCTGGCGAAGGCCAGCAGCGAGGGTAGCGCCGCCGCGCTGGAGGATAGCGCGGTGTCGAAGTAGAAGCTGGAGAAGTCGTCGAGGACATCGGCGAAGCTGCGACCGGTGTCGGCCATGATAGCCATCGCCATCCGGTGACTCGCATAGGGCACGAACCCGCCCGCGTGGCTGAGCAGGAACCGGATGTTGGGATACCGGTTCCGAATACCGTTGCGCACCAACAGGTAGGCAGATCGAGTGGTGTCCAGCAGGAAGTCGGCCGCGAACGGGGCAACGCCGGGCACGGTGGGTCCTGGCAATTCGGCCGGATGGATGAACACCACGGCGGAGCGATGGTTGAGGGCGTCAAACAGCGCGTCCTGCCCGTCCTGCCCGACGTACACGCCCGCGTTGTTGGCCAACAATACCACCCCGTCGGCGCTCAATTCGTCAAGTGCACGAACGGTTTCTGCGACCGCAGCGTCGACGTGCGGCATCGGCACGGTGGCGAAGAATCCGAATCGGTCGGGCTGCGCCGCCGCCAGTTCGGCGGTGTAGTCGTTGAGGTCGCGTGCCAGCGCGGCGGCGTCGGCCGGCTCGGACAGGAAGGTGGTGCCGGGCGTGGATACCGACAGGATGGCGGTCCCGACGTCGAGCTCGGCCATGGTCTGCAACGACGCCTCCGGGCTCCAGTCGGGCAGTGCTCGTCCGCCGGCTTCGTCGATCCCTTTCTGTTGGAGTGCTTTCCGGTAGTCGGGTGGGATCAGGTGGTGATGGGTGTCGATGCGCAGCATTGCGAGCTCCTTTGGGTCAGTCGTCGGGGATTCCGGTGCGCGCGAGGGCGGGTACGGTGTTTTCTCGGTGCAGCAGCGAGATGGCTGCGGACTTGAATTGGGCCAGTTTGTCGATGATGGTCTGGCCCTCCGGGGTATGACCCCAGATGCTAATTCCTTGGTATGTCGTTGGTTCCCAAGTGTTCTCGTCGACGAGGACAGGGTTCCAGCCGACTTCCCATTCGAATCCCGAGGGCGAGATGGCGTAGTAGGACAGTTCCCGGTTGTTGGTGTGCTGGCCCACCGACAGCGCCATCTTGAACCCGAGCGCTTTGACTCGCTGATACGACGCGGTCATGTCGTCGAGGTCGCCGACCTGGATGTTGCAGTGCTGGATTCGAGTGCGGATCGGGTTGATGGGCAGCCGGTTGGCCGCGGCGATCGCCACCGAATGGTGACGCTGGTTGACCCGCAGGAAACGGATCTTGAACTTGAGGCCGCTGATCGTCTCGTCGATGTAATCGCTTGAGCGGGCATCGAAGACGGTGTCGTAGTAACCGCGCATCTGCTGCGGCTCCTTCGACACGATCGCCACGTGACCCATGCCGCCTTCGCCGGTGACGAAGCCGCCGCCCACCCGCATGTCCAGTGGCGTATGGCCGGTACGGGCCCGGGTGAAGATCTCGTGTGCTAGCCCGTTGGGGCCGGGGAACCGCACCAAGCGGTCGACACCGCGCAGGGCGGCCTGCTCGGGCGTGCCCTCGGTGACGGGCACCTCGTGCCGGGTGAGGCGGGCGAGGATTTCCTCGAACGTGGCGTGGTCGTCGAGTTGCCACCCGAGAGCGGTGACGTCCTCGCCCGCGCCGCGCTGCAACAGGAACCGGCATGCGTTGTCGTCGAGCCGAAACCGCATGGCGTCGGGCAGGACGTCGTCGAGGTGCATGCCGATGGCGTCGCGGCCGAACCGGCGCCAGTCGGCGAACCTGTCCGTTTCGATGACGATATAGCCGAGGTGAACGTTGCCGAAGATGTTCATTGGGCGAAAACCGATGCGTTGTCCAGAAATTCGGTGACGAGCTTGTTGAACAGGTCGGCGCGCTCCCACTGCACCCAGTGGCCGGTGCGCGACGTCATCACCAACTCGGCATTGGGCATCAGATTGAGCAGCATCGGCCCGCCCGCCGGACGGTTGACCTTGTCGTCGCGCCCCCACAACACCAACGTCGGCGTGCGGAGTCGCTTCAGCCGGCGGTCGCGGGTGAGATCCATGCGCCACAGTGTGCGCAGCGCCATCGGGCCCGATGGGCGGCGCAGCGGCGGATCCGCCACCACTTCCGGATCGATGGAGGCTTGGTAGCGCAGGTCGATCAGCTCGTCGGGCACCGAGGCGCCGTCGTACACAAGGTAATTGCGGATGAAAGCTTCCAGCTTGTCGCGGCTGGGCCCGCGACCGCCGTAGTAGGCCAGGAGGCTGTTCAGACCGGCCGTGGGAAGTCCCCGGGTGGTTCCGATGCCGCCGGGGCCCATCAGCACCAGCTTGCCCACCCGCCGGGGATTGTCGAGGGCCAGACGCAGAGCACACGATCCGCCGTAGGAGTTGCCCACCAGGTGCGCGGAATCGATGCCGAGCTCATCGAGCAATCCGCGCATCGTGTCGGCGAGGTATCCGAACGGGTCGGACTGGTCGACGCCTTTGGCAGATCTGCCGTATCCCGGCATGTCCGGCACGATCACGCGAAATTTCTCCGCAAGCGGGTCGATGTTGCGTGAGTAGTTCGACACGCCCGAGGCGCCGGGTCCGCCGCCGTGCAGCAGCAGTACCGGCGCGCCCGTACCCTTTTCGGCGAAGAAGATTGATTTGCCGTTCACGGTGACGGCGTGCTCGGCCATGTTGCTCGTCGTCATGCGGAGACTTCCGTTTTGCTCGGGGTGGTAACGGTGTTGCCGCTGTAGCCGGGCGGTGGCTTGGGTAGGCGATGCCCGGATTGCGCTGCGGCATAGATGAATCCGTCGGGACGGAGCACCACTGCGGCGGCTTTTTTCCGCCCTAGCCAGCGGATGAGAGGGGCATCGGTGATCTGGATCAGCGGGACGTCCAGCCGGGTCCACTCCTGCGCGCCGGCTGGCGCTGGCCCAATATGCAGGATTGCCCACTGCCCTCCAAGGAGATCGTCGAGGCGAATTCGCGCACCATTCGGTTCGGCCACCCACGGCTGCGGGATCTGCCAGCCGACTGCGCGCGTTTTTCCGGCGGCGAAGAAGCCGTCCCGGTAGCGGGCGCCGGGAATCCACGTCAGCTTCTGCAGCCCGGCATTCACACCGGGCACCCGCGTCAACGCGCGCAAGCCGTGATTACGGAGGGCGACGACGGCGCGGTTGCGCTCGGTGATGACCCGTCCGACACGACACGCGCGGCGGGTGACCTCCCTGACGTGCGGCTCGCGCTCGGTTTGGTAGGAGTCGAGCAGCGATTCCGGCGCCTGCCCGCGCAGAACGGCGGCAAGTTTCCAGCACAGGTTGGCCGCGTCACGCACCCCGGCGGACATGCCCTGCCCGATCCACGGCGGCATGGCGTGCGCGGCATCTCCGGCGAGGAAGATCCGTCCCACCCGCCAGCGCTCGGCGACGCGGACGTGGTGGCTGTAGATCACGGCGCGCAGGATCTCGACGTGTTCAGCGGTGATACCCTGATCGCCCAGAACCTGCCAGATCGCCTCTTCGCGAAGCAACTCCCGCTCATCCTCATCCGTGCGGGCGGGGTATTCCCAGCGGTGGTGGCCGAGTGGAGTCGGGCAATCCACGGTGGGGCGGGCTGGATTGGCCCAAAACCGCAGTCGGTCATGGGCATCCCACGCCTTGAGGACCTTGGTGTCGATGACAACCCACCGTTCCGCGTAGGTGCGGCCGGAATACCCGATGCCCAGCTGGCCGCGAGTGGGTGACGATCCGCCGTCGGCGGCGATCACATACGAAGCGCCGAATCGTCTGAAAGTGTCCGTGCGCAGGTCGGCCACCATGAGCTCGACACCGTCGCCATCTGGTCGGACACGAAGGCATTCGTGTTCCAACAGCACGTCGACGGATACGAATCGTCGCACCCCCTCGCGCAGGACATGATCGACCGCCGGCTGATAGAGAAACTGCTGCGGCGGATGCCCGCACCCGCGTGGAGTGATCTTCAAGTCGATGAACGGCACCCCGGCGGCGTCGACGAAGTTCAGCGGACGGTCAGGCAGCATGTCGCGCTGCAGTCGGTCGGCCAGACCGACCGACTGCCAGATCCGCATAACCTCCTCGTCCGTGGAGATCGCCCGGGCACGACCGTACACATCAGAGTCACGCTCGAGCACAAGCACTTTCAGGCCAAGCCGGCCGAGCAGGTTGGCGGCGGTCGCGCCGGTCGGCCCGTACCCGATCACCGCTACGTCATAGATGTCTGAAGTGGGCACAGTCGTCTCGCATCGTCGAGGGCTTGTCCTGTAGTGATCACTACGGTGATGTAGTGATCACTACGGAGTCAAGCACCCGGGGGAGGAGAGCGGATATGGCGGCCACGAAGCAGCCGAAACGGCGCAAACGCGCCGACGGTGAAATGTCGCGTGAACGCATCCTCGACGCCGCCACCGAGATCGCCGCCGAGCGCGGTTACGAGGCCACCAGTATCGGGCTGGTCAGCGCGAAGTGCGGCCTGCCCGCCAGCTCCATCTACTGGCATTTCAAAAACAAAGATGACCTGATCGCCGCGGTCATCGAGCGCAGTTTCGCCGACTGGCGCAAGGCGTGGCAGGTTCCCGACGAAGGCGCCCCACGCGACCGGCTGGCCGGGCTGGCGATGCAGATCGCCAAGGCGCTGATGGACTCGCCCGACTTCATCCGGCTCGGGCTGATGCTGGCGCTGGAACGCCGACCGGTCGAGCCGCGCGCCCGCGCGATGTTCATCCAGGCCCGGGCCCAGGCCTATGACGAGCTTGCCGACATCGTGCGCGAACTCGCCCCAGGGCTCACCGACAAGCAGATCGACCAATTGGTCACTTATGCGATCGCCGGCGCCGATGGATTGTTCATCGCCAGGGAGATCGGTGGCGATGCGGTGAACCTGGTGGGGCTCTTCGAGCTGCACGCCGGAGCGTTGTACGACGCGGCGCTGCGGATGATTTCGGAGAATGCCGGTCAATGATGCTGAGGCATAACGCGATCCGCGAGGCGGCCGATCTGCTACACGACGCGCAGCGCACCCGCAGGCCGATCGGGCCGCTCACCGAACGCTTCCCCGGCCTGGACGTCGCCGCCGCCTACGCCACCCAGCAGGCCAACCTGAATCGCCGGACCGCGGAGGGCCGCCTGGTGGTCGGGCACACAAGCTGGTCTTCGACGCCACCTCCGCCACCGCGCATCGTGCCAACTGGTCCAAACTGGTCAGCAGTGGGCGTGCGCGACGACGCCTGATCGCTGGGGACCGCGACTCAGAGGAGCAATACGGCCACGCCGACGCTGGCCGGGCTATCAATGGTGCGGCGGTTAAGATCGGATGTCCCCGGTGTCGACGTGGAGGGTGAGGCTTTGGCTGCGATCCCGGTCATTGCGCTCACCGGTCACCTCGGGGCCGGCAAGACGACACTGCTCAACCACCTGTTACACCATCCCGGTACGCGAATCGGTGTGATAGTCAACGACTTCGGCGACATCAACATCGACGCCGGTCTGGTCGCCGGCCAAGTCGACGAGCCGGCTTCGATCGCTGGCGGATGCATCTGCTGCCTGCCCGACGGCGGTGGGCTCGACGAAGCACTCGGCAAGCTCGCGGACCCGGCTCGACGCCTGGACGCCATCGTCGTCGAGGCCAGCGGGTTGGCCGACCCGGTGGCGATCGCGCGGCTCATCGGGTTCAGCGAAATCCGGGGGGTCCGTCCGGGCGGGCTGGTCGACGTCGTCGACGCCGTGAACCACTTCGATACCGTGGATTGCGGCCCGCTGCCGCCGGTACGCTACGGCGCGGCCTCGCTGATCGTCGTCAACAAGCTCGACCAGGTACCCGAGCGGGAACGGTCGGTCGTGGTGCAACGCGTTAGAGAACGTGCGGCGCAACGCAATCCGCGCATACATGTGGTGGGCACAATCGGAGGTCGGATAGCCCCGGAGCTGCTCTTCGACGCGTCCGCCAGGCCTGAGCAGACCGGGCAGCTGTCCTTCGTGGACCTGGTGCCCGAGCACGAGCATGACCACGTCCATGCGGACGCCGTCACCGCCCACAGCGATGGCTGCATCGACCCCGGTGCCCTCCTCAACCTTCTCGAAAACCCACCGCCGCAGGTGTTCCGGATGAAAGGCGTCGTGGCGGTGCGGCAGCGCGCGACCGTGCGGAACTATGTCGTCAACCTGGTGGGTAGCGCAATCGACATCGCCAAGGCGCCGCCGAAGGCCACGGCCAACCGTCTGGTGGCCATCGGGATGCATCTCGACGTCGCCGCTGTGCGGGCGCGACTCGATCGCGCGCTGCAGCCGGTCTACGGTCCGGCGTCGGGGCAGGCGTCGCGGCGGCTGCAGCGATACCTGCGGCTCAGCGCCTGAGAGGCGATCCGGCAAGATACGTCGTGATGTCATCTTCGCTCGGCGACGTGCTCGCCACCTTGGAGCTCGAGAGGGTCGGCCAGTGGCGCTTCGTCGGGCAGCAGCTTCCGGCGCCCGCCAATCATATTCTCGGCGGGCACATCTCGGCGCAGGCTTTGTTGGCGGCAAGTCGCACGGCGGCGGGCCGCGAACCGCACAGCGTCCATACCTACTTTCTGCGGCCGGGGGATTCGCGTCAACCGGTTGACTTCGAAGTCGTTGACCTCCAAGAGGGCCGGACGTTCTCGGCGCGACGGGTCACAGCACGCCAGGACGACAAGATCCTGATGGAAGCGATGTCGTCGTTCAAAGTCGTCAATTCCGCAGCCGCGCGGGTCGTTTACCAACCAATCATGCCGGAGGCTCCCAGCCCGGAATCCCTGCCATGGGTTGCGCCGCACCTGGCCGAAGCGGACGAGGGCTCCCGGGCGCGATGGGCGAGCCTGCGCTGGTTCGAGCGCCGGACCATCGAGACCGAGACCGTCCCACCCGCACGGGCGCCGATGTGGTGGCGACCCGACGGGCGTGTGCCTGATGATCCGGTGCTGACCGCCAGCCTGGTGGCCTACATGTCGGCGGTGACGCTGACGGAGCCGGCATTCGCGGCACGTGGCGGTGTCGGGACGTCAGCTCAGCGTGACCACTCGGTGTGGTTTCACGGTCGGGCGGTGTTGTCGGATTGGCTTCTCTACGACCGGTCGTCACCCAGCAGTGCCGCCTCGTTGGCGCTGGCGAGTGGGACGATGTTCAACCGCACCGGCGAACTGGTTTGCACGGTGAAGCAAGAGATGTACTTCCCGCCGCAGACAGCATGAAATCCTGTCATGGCGCGGGCAGCTCGTGCGGAGCCTGCGGCCTTTCAGGATGTTCGGCGCAACCTGATGACGTCGCGTTGCACACAGCCGACACGTTCGGCGGCCTCGGCGACCGAGAGTGCGGGGTTGAGGAGGATCTGCAACTCTTCGGCAGTGAAGGTCGGTTCCACATCCCAGGGGGCTTGGTCCCATCCGGAGTCACTGAAGCCGGAAAACAGTTCGTCGCGCATGGCGTCCTCACGAAATAGGAAGAAGGAGAAGGGATTTCGTCGGTAAGGTCAGGCAGGAAGTGGGCTGCATCGCCCGCTTGGTGACCGCTTGTGTCGATAATACCTTCGTTGTGATCACGTCGCAGTCTTACCCAGCCGTGCGGCGCAGGCTCGGGTTCTCGAGCGGACCGTTGTGACCAGGCAGGTGGGGAGTGGCGAATGAAAAAAATTGGGCGGGCGCGTAAGTCGCCGCCGCGGCAGTGGGATGGGGTTTGGCGGCGTGGCGAGTCAGTGCCGCGGCGGGGTGTCGCCGAGTCCGAGATGTTGACGCACGGTGTCGGTGTGCAGGGCCTGCATCCCGAGCCGGGTTAGTCCGATGGCAGATGATCCGCTGCTGCCAAACGTGCGTATGAGCAGGCAGGCGCGTTCAAGGATCTGTGTTGCTTCGGTGATGGCCCGAACGTCGGGATCATCGAATTCATCTTCGCGGCCCGGCCCACGAGGTGGGTGGTATTGACCTGTCTTGCACCAGCCGACAATGCTGTGCATCTGACCGTTGCCGTTTTCCCAAGGAGACTGCGCAAACAGCGGCAGGATGGTGGCGGCCACTTCGGCGACCGGCCATGTGAGCCACCACGGCGGAGGGTGTCGGTTCCGGTCGAAAAGTGAGCAGGTGATTCCGGTCGAAAAGTGAGCACCCTTCGATTGGAGAGTGATCACTGTGGAGGATTGGGCCGAGATTCGCCGGCTGCATCGGTCGGAGAAGCTGT
>NZ_JACKSY010000083.1:0-21892 GCF_025821985.1 Mycobacterium timonense
AGGGCAAACTGCTTGAACGCCCCACCGAGATCACCCCACCAACCCCGCCCTCAGACGGCGATCAGCAAGCCGGAACGGAGGTCGCCTGAAACACCCCGATCCACAGGTCTTGACAATTCCTCGCAGCACGACGCTGCCGGTCAGTAAGAACAGCAGGATGAAGCTGACGGTGGCGATTAGCCCCAGTACCAGGGGTAGGCGTGAGGTGATGGCATTCACGCTGTCGCGGTTGATTTGGGCCAATCCCGTGATTTGGACTGCGCGGCCGGCTGGGCCCGCCACATCGTGTAATCGATCGAGTTGGGTGTCAGAGGCTTTGGAATTCAACGGTGCGGTGCTGGCGATGGTCAAGAATGCGCTGCCGTCCGTGGCGCCGGTGGCCGCCGCTGGTGGTCCCACGTTGTTGCCGGCGATGAAGGTTCCGGTTGGGGCGGTGACCGTGGAGACGTCGGGCACCCGGGAGAGGTCGGCGGCGTAGCGGTTTAGGTCGGTGGGGTTGAGGTCGTGGGCGTCAGGGATGACGACTTGGATCGCGGTAGAGAAGTCGGTCGCGAAGTCGTTGCGGAGTTGATCACCGACTTGGTGGGCGGAGGCTGAGCGTGGCAGCAGGCGGTCATCGGAGAATCCCCACCGCACGCCGAGGAACGGCGCCCCGAGCAGCACTAGGAGGACGGTCACGGCCACGCCGATGGGGATTGCGTGACGCATGACGAGTGTGGTTGAGCGGTACCAGAATTGCTGCTGGATGGGTGTGGGTGCGGGGTCGGGCCGGCGTAGGACGCGGCGGGTGAGGCTGCGGATGTCGAGTGAGTCGAGCCGAGGGCCCAGCAGCACGATGGCGGCTGGGGTTACCAGGATCGCTGCGATTCCGGCGAAGGCGACGGTGGCCACCCCGGCGTAGGCGAACGAAGTCAGGAAGTACATCGGGAACACGAGCATCACCGCCATCGCCAGCGCGACGGTGATCGCCGAAAATGTCACGGTGCGCCCGGCAGTGACCATGGTCTGTATCAGCGCATCGGTGGGGGAGGCGCCTTCGGCGAGCTCGTCGCGGTAGCGGCTGATGATCAGCAGGGTGTAGTCGATCGCTAACGCGAGACCCAGCGCGGTGGCGAGGTTGAGCGCGAAAATCGACACGTCGGTGCTCAACGTGATGAGTCGCAGGATCGACATCGACCCGACGATGGCGATGAGACCGACTGCGATCGGCAACGCTGCGGCCAGTAGTCCGCCGAACACCCACACCAGCACGATGAAGCTCAGCGGGATGGCGATGGCCTCCATCATCACCAGGTCGCGTTCGCTTTGCACGTTGACCTGTGCGTAGGCCATCGCGATGCCGCCGGCGCGCACGGTGACGCCGTCACGGTCGTGGGCGACTTGGTCGGCCAGGGTTTTCGCGTATTTCTGGGCGTTGTTTTCCCCGCCTTTGAGGTTGGCCACGATCAACCCCGATGTGCCGTCTTTGCTGACCAGCTCGGCGGCCGCCGCCGGGGGTGAGGTCCATGGCGAGGACACATTCACCACGTATGGCGAGTGCTGCAGGTGTGCAACGATGTCGTCGCCGACGTGGTGAGCTTGATCGCTGCGAGCCCCGGCG
Organism: Mycobacterium timonense; assembly: GCF_025821985.1. Lineage (NCBI taxonomy): Bacteria > Bacillati > Actinomycetota > Actinomycetes > Mycobacteriales > Mycobacteriaceae > Mycobacterium > Mycobacterium timonense. Next base: position 1,601 of record NZ_JACKSY010000083.1, read on the forward strand.
GGCGTGCTCACGGTGATCAGCATCTGTTGGTCGCTTTGGCCGAACTTATCCATCAGGAGCTGGCTCGCGCGTGCAGATTCCGAGGCCGGATCCCGAAACCCTCCCGCGGAGAGGTGGGTTGCGACCGGGACTCCGAAGATGGCCGCCCCCAGGAAGATCAGCACCGCCACGGCGATGACTCGTCGAGGCGCAGCGATAGCCAACCGTGCGATCCGGTGCAACATGCGATGTCCCTTCCCGAGGACTACTGACGGTATCGGAGCTGGTGTGGTGCGTGCGTGCACGCACGCATCAAGTTGGTCTGCGGTATGCGCTGCAGCGGGCGGATGCCCTCGCCTGGCGCTGTGAACGGCTCCTGCTGGGCCGAAGACTGGCGATCGACCAGGCGTCCAGGACGCTGCACCACCGGCGTCGCATGGCCGCCACGCTTGCCGGGCCCCACGGGGCAGTTCTGCGTTTCACCATCATGCGGGGTCTCGGGTCGGCGCTGAGCGACTCACAGCAGCGAGGGTATCCCGATGGCCCGCCGGTCCAGCCCGATGCCACGTCCCCTCTCGGGGACGTGGCATCGGCGCAGGCCTGCGGCATCAGGCGGCTTCCTCGCCGCGGCCGTCGAGGACCTCATCTTTGATCCTGGCGCTGATCTCTGCCAGCTCCTTCTCGGCGGTGAGCAGGTCCTGCGGTGGGGACAGGTCCGTGGTGGCGGCCGCCGCACGTGACTGCGCGGCCCGGTGCTGGGCGGCGCTGGCGCGGGCGAGGTGGTCGGCGTGCTCGGCGGCCGCGCCGTCAAGGCACCCGCCGACCCAGGTCCGCGCCCATGCCGCGACCGCCTCGGCTCCCTGCCGCCGCACCTTGGCGGGCACCGGCTGCGTCCACAGCGTGCGGTAGCCGAAGCTGACCTTCGCGTGGTGATCGCCGCGCTCCTGCTCGATCTGCACCAGCAGGGGGCCACTGGACCACCGGGCGCGATGGCCGTTGCCGGACAAGGCGTTCTCTGCGCACCGGGACAAGTCGAGGGGCGCCAGCTGGGGCCGATAGTCGAGAAGTTCGGCCAGCCGTTGCGCACGCGATTGCAGGGCGTCGGCGTGCCGCTCGGCCTCGGTCGCGGCGTGCAGCGCGGCGTTGACGTTCTGGCGGGCGGTTACGTGCTTGAGGCGCAGTTTGCGAACGGTGACTTGCAGTTCGTGCTGGCGCAGCAGCAAGGTGTTGCCCGCGGCGGCGGCCTTCAGCTCCCCGAAACTCAGCGTGGCATCGCCCAGGTCCTCGATCTCACGGACCTCTGAATCAGTGCGGTAAAGCTGCTCGAAGCCACGGCTCTTACGCTCGGCCAACTGGAACATGTAGGCGTCGAACGACCCCTCCACGGCGTAGCAGTAGATGTCGATGGCATCGTTCAAATTCCCGGTACGCACACCGCGCCCGTTGCGCTGATCCCAATCCCTTGCCGTCCAGGTGGGGTCGACGTGATGCAGGGCGGTCATGCGGTCCTGAATATTGGTCCCCACACCAACTTTCGGCGTGGATCCGAACAGGATCGACACGCTGCCATCGCGGCAGGCGGCGAACAGTGCCTCCCGTGCCTTGGAGCTGGTGGCTTCGTGGATGAACCGGATCCGGCCGGCCGGGACGCCACGGGCGATCAGTCCGTCACGGATCCTGCCGTAGCTCTGCGCGTCCCCGGGGTGCGGGGTGCCCAGATCACACAGCACCAGTTGAAACGCGCCCGGGACAGGCGAATTGGCGTACACCACGTCGCGGGTGCGGTGGTAGATCGCTGCGACGTTGTCGGCGACAGCCTCCAGTTTCGGTGCGACCTCTGCGAAGCCGACCAGGTTGGGGTCCAGCGCCACCTTGCGGCCGTCACCGCAGATCGCCAGCATGTTGTCCTTATCGGGCTGCACCCGGCGGGCGCGTAGATCGTCGGCGCGCTTGACCAAAGTGGTCATGAATGCGCGGGTGTTGGCCGTGGGTTGCACGACGATGGTGTGTTGGTGCGGTGTCGGCAGCGGCAGATCGGTCATCGAGCTGCGCACCATGGACATGAACGCGCCGATCATCGTGCGAAGCTCGGGAACGTTCTGGATGACTACGGGGCGGCGGCGGCTGCGAAAGCCCGACCCGTCGGGGCTGACCTCGACGAGGGTTTCGTAGCGCACGAACTGAGCGGCCCAGGCGTCGAAATGGCTTAGGCCGGCTTCGGCCAGGCGGTCGGGGTCGCAGAAGCGGCTCCACACATATGCCTCGGCGAGCGTGTTCGTGTAGGGGGTGCCGGTAAACAGGCTCGCGTAGGGCCGAAAGGGCTTGGCATGGCGCAACATTGACAGCTTGAGCAGCAAGTCGGTGGCGCGTTTACTGGCGCCCAGGCTGAAGCCCTCGGCGCGCGTGGTGATCGGCAGCCGCCGGTAACGATCAGCCTCGTCGACCGCCAGATAGTCGATGCCAAGCATGTCGAAGGTGATCGCATCGGCATCGGTGGCGACGTCGCGCAACCGCTCGATGCGGCCCTCCAGGGAGCGCACGGCCGCGGCGATGCGCTTGCCGTTGCCGCCCTGGCTGCGCTTGTAGTCCTCCAGCTCGGCGAGCTGCTCGTCGAGCCATTCACGCTCCGCCGCGGCAGGAACCGGCAGTGAAGAGAAGGTCTCGTGGGTCATGATCACCATGTCCCAGTCGCCGGTGGCGCAGCGCGCGGCGAACAGTCGCCGGCCGTAGCGGGTCAGGTCTTCGCGGGTGACCACCAGGATCTTGCCCGCCGGTGCGGTCTGCAAGGCCTCCCGCTGAGCTTGCTCGATGAGGTGGTTCGGAACGATGTAGAGCGGGCGATTGGCAATTCCGAACTGGCGCAACGTCATGCACAGCGCGATGGCGGTACGCGTCTTGCCCAATCCGACCGCGTGGGCGGCGAACGCCACGGGGACCGACAGCGCGCGATCGACGAAATCGCGCTGCCAGGACCACAAGTGGAGATCGTCGGCTAAGGCGGGGAACGTCAGGTAGGAGCCGTCATCGCGTCGCAACACGTGCGAGTTCATCGCGTGGTTGTAACGATCGAGGAGGCGTTGTTCACGCTGGGATGACTCCCACACCCACACGGAGAAGCGCTGCTCGATGGCCGCTAGCGCCGCCTGAGCTGCCTCGGTCTCGTCGGCGTTGCGGATTCGGCGGGTCGTTCGCGCGTCGGCGTCGTACACCTCGTCGTAGACGGTCGGGGAGGTGCTATTCAAGCCGGCCTGCAGCAGGTCGAATGCCGACTTGCGGGTCGTGGTGTAGGTGATCTTCGCATCAGCGGAGATGTTGTGGGCGTTGCCTTCGACCTCCCACGCCGCCAGCGGGGCGATGTGGTGGACCCTGACCCAGCTCGCGCCGAACACCTCGCGGCAGAAGTCCTCGATGTCGTCGGTGCTGACCCAGGGCGAGCCCAGCTCGATGCGCACCTCATCGCGGCCCAGCCAGCGCGGCTGGACCTGTTGCAGTGCAGCCACATTGCGCTCGTAGGAGGGATCGCTCGCGGCGGCCGCCAACGCGTCCTGCAACTTGGCGCGGACGTTGCCGCACAGGTAGTCGCGGGCGGTGTGCGCCCGACCTGTGGTGGGGTCGCGATAGGCCAGATCGCCGAGGGCGTGAAACGCCGCCTCGGCGGTGGGCAGCGCCAGCAGCTCGGCCACACGGGTCAGGTCCAGCCCTCGGCCCTCGCCCAGCGAGACGGCCATGGCTTCACCGGGTGTCTCGGCGCGGGTGGCGCGAATCGGGCGTCGGTTGACGCGGCGCTGCAAGATGGCCGCCGGCGCGGCGTCCCCGGTGGCCTGATCGAACTTCTCCAGAGCAAAGACCAGGGCGGCGTCGGGGTCACCACGGAAGCCAGACATCGGGGGCACGCGCCAGCTGAGCTTGGGTAGGCCGGTATCGGGGTCGGTCTTGCCCTCCACGAGCGTGCCGCGGTTGAGCGCACCGAATCGCTCGACGTAGGCCAGATAGGCATCACGGCAGGCGGTGCGCAGCGGATCCAGCGCGGCGTCGGGGACGTCCCAGTCGGCCTCGGCCGTGATCAAGGCGACCGTGGCGTCGCGCAGCGCGACCAAGGCGCGCAGCTCCTGGCTTGGCCGCGTGACGGGCTGCAATTGACCGTCGACCACCCGGGTCATCGCGCCGTCGACGAGATGGAACGAGCCCTCTTTTCGTCCGTCGGCGTCGGTGAGGGCGACGTCGGAGAAGGTGTGGCCGATTGCGGGAGCCACCGGATAGGGCAGCAGCAGGCGGTGGGCGGCGGTGAACGTCCGGGTGACCGCTGCTTGAGGATCGTCGGCCTCGACGGTGAGGGGGCTCTGGTGAAACCCCGTCAGTCGCATGGTGCCGGCAACCAGCTCGGGATGGGCCGCCCAGAAGGCGCTGATGCGGGCTGAGTCGGCGCGGCCGCGAGCATCGGTGCCGGTCAGGTACTGGCTGGGCTCACGGGGGTCCCAACCCTGATGGGGCTCGTCGTTATCGCGCACCCGCAACACCAGGACGTCGGCGACCACGTCGGTGCCTTCCGCGCTGAAATAGCCGGCCGGCAGCCGAATGGCTGCCAGCAGGTCAGCGCGCGATCGCAGCGAATACGACAGGCCGGCTGCCGCGTCCAGGGTGTGACGCGAGGTCACCATCACGACGTAGCCGCCAGGGCGGACCGCCCGCGCCGCACGTACCAGGAAGTACTCGTGAAGGGGCCCGTAGAAGGGAAGCGCGGCGTCCGAGACGTTGGCCGCCGAGAACGGCACATTGCCCACTGCGGCGTCGAAGCGGTTGTTGGGCAATGACACCCGCTGAAGGCGGTCCTTGAGAATAGTTGCATCCGGGTGCAGGACACCGGCGATGCGTGCGGCGACCGGATCAGCCTCTACGCCGGTGTAGGTGATCGGCAGATCGGTCGGGGCGTGGCGCAGGAAGCGGGCGGTGCCACAGCCGAGGTCCAAGACGTCGCCTCCTTGAAAGCCGGCGTGCTGCAGCAGCCGGTAGATGTGTTCGATCAACGCCGGCGGGGTGTAGAACGACGTATCCACCAGGCGGGCGGCAGCTTTCATCGCCGCGGGGTTCAGGTCGTCGAGTTCGTCGGCGAGCACGGCCCATGACTTGGCGGGCTGCGCGTCGAACAGCGGCGCGGCCGCACCCCACCCAGGGAAGCGTTCCAGCACGAGGCGATGCCCGGCATCGAGGGGGGCGCCAGGGCGCAGGTTGTGCAGGACGTGGACGGCATGGACTGCGGCGCGGGCGGCGGTGAGAGTGGGAGCCATTGGGACACCTTTCGGTTCGGTGACCAACCCCTCGGGGCTGGCCGTTTCGCGGCGCCAGAACGGATTCCGGCGTTCGTGGAGCACTGTAGCGGCGGACTCCGACAACGGCGGTCCGCTGCGCTGCATGCCGCGCGACACCCAACATACGCTCAGGTTTACCGGTCAGAATGCCTGAGGGATGCTAGGCTTCGGTGCGAACACTGACCGATTCACCGCGAGGACTCAACGGAGGCGTGCCCATGCGCACCACGGCACAGGCGCCGGCTGACCGCCGGTCACACGCGGCGGCGTGAACGCCATGGACTTCGACGGCGGCAACGGATTCGCCGAAGGACGCCGTGAGGAGCGCCGCCGCTACGTCGAACGGCGCGCGGCCCGGACCGCGGTCCCGGGCCGAACCAAGAACGTCAAGAAACCCTGGAGCGTCGACGAAGCCAAGACGGCTCTGGATCTGAGCCTGACCGTCCCTGAAGCGGCTCTCAAGATCGGACGCACCGCCAGCGCGGTGGAGTCACTGCGCCTGCGATGGCGCCAAGGGCGCCTTCCCGACCTGCTGAACATGCACATCCCTCCGCCGCGCAAAGATCAGCGCTGACCCAGAACGGGGACCCTAATGGCGACCACCACCTACCGGATCATCGACGACGCAGGCCGTACCTACCGCCTCGACGCCGACGATGAAACCGCCGACATCCTGCAGTGGTACATCGAGACCAAGGCCAAGCCAGAGCAGCTGGTCGCCCTGTCCCGCCAGCAAGTGGTCGCGCGGATCGGGCGCAGCGCGGTGCCCACCGACTTCCCCGAGCCCCCCGTCGTGATCGGTGATCCCAGCCGCGAAACCGGTTTCACGCGGGGCTGGTTCGAGCCCCTGGTCAAGTCATGGGAGGAACGTGCCCTGGCCACCGAGGTCGCCGAACCCGCCCCCGACGACACCGCCGCCGCCACCAGCGACGATGGCACGTCCCCGTGGCCGGTGAAGAGCCGCCAGTGGACCGATACCCCGATCGTGGCTGACGGGCGGGTAGCGATCATCACCAGCCGGGGCATCGTCAAACCCTCCGGGGCGGTTATCGCCGGCCCGATGCCCAGCAGCGACGCGCTGCACAAATTCCTCGTCTGGCACTGGGGCCCCAAGCCCAAAGAACAACCTCAAGTCTGGTTCACCTACGAAGCGCTCACCGGCGTGGGCGTACCCATGGACAACCTGCCCGACGACCTACCGGGCCTTGTTGCCGAGACCTTCCAGTGCGAGGTGACCTGGAGTCAATCCGGTTGGTTCACATGCCGTTTCACCGACCACGACGGGAACAACCGCAAAGCCCAAATCGTGCTGGCACCGCTGCTGTACCTGGACCCGCCGCCACAACGCCCCGGCGACATGGGGGTGGCCGGCGTCGAAGGCACACCGACCGAGTTACCCGAGGACGAATCCGAGGCGGTCAAGATCCTGGCCGACCGCATCGCCTGGCTCGCCGGCATCGGAGACGCCGGCCTCGTCCCGGCCTCGCGATGGGCCACCGTGGGCGCCCAACTCCTCGACCGCAAACGCCAATCCGGACGCGCGAAGCAGATCGAGGCCTGCCCCTTGCCTACCGAAGTCACCGTCGAAGCCGGCGGCGACCTGGAGCCCACGCTCCCGGTCAAGTGGGACAACCGCCCCCACCGCGGCCGTGGGGACGCGCTCGACGTGCAAGTGGACCAACGTGCGGCCTACCTCGCCTCAGCCGGACAGGTCGAACTCGGCTTCGGAAAACCCAAGGAACTGAGGAAGATCAAGGTCGACGTCTTCCACGAGCAACGCCCCCCGTTCGGGCTGTGGCGGCTCAACCTGCCCCCGGCCGAGCAGATCGACGGAATGACCACCAAGCTGCCGCTGCCGCACCCCCACATGAGCTGGAAGGAGCCCACCACCTTGTGGGTCACCACCCGCAGCATCCAGCACCTCACCGCCCCCGTTGAGGCCGGCGGAGCCGGGCTGGCCGTGGAGGAACTCGACATCACCACCGCGTGGGTGTGGCCCGAGCAGTCGCGGCTTCTACGAGGGTGGGCCGATGCGCTCCGGGTGAAGCTGCATGAAGCGCGAGAAGCCGACCGCCTCGACTACCAGCAGATGATCAAGGCCATCTACACCACCTACCTGGGACGCATGGCCAGCGACAAATGGGCGCCCTACCAGCGTCAACATCAGCAGCCAGCCTGGTATGCGGCGATCCGCGCCGACACCCGGTTCCGGGCGCTGCGCTACGCCGCCGGTATCGCCGCCGAGCACGGCCTCTACCCGATCGCCGCCGAACTCGACGCCTGGATCTATCGCCTGCCCGCCGGAACTGACCCCGCGATCCTCGACGAGGGCTCCACCGCCAACGGCAAGTACCGCATCAAGTGGACCAGCGCCGACAAGGCGGCCGAGAGTGAGGACCAGTGAAGAAGGGCCGCTTTGCCAGCTCCTCACCTGCGCCCGGGCCCACGCCGCCGGCCTCCCCGAGCAGCGCGATCTCACCGCCGCCGAGCGCCAGCGCCGGCTCGCAGCAATCCAGCGGCGGCAAGGGGTTCGGTGCGGCCTTCCGTGCTCTGATCGAACGCAAATTCCGGGAACTCAGCAAAACCCAACGGTGGCAGGGAGTTTCAGAGACCAAGCGACGCGCTGAAGCGCGCCGCCGCGGCACTGACGAGATGGCCAAACGCCTCGAGCGAGAGACCGGGAAACGCCCAGCATCGAGCACCGTCACCCGCAACGCGTCGAAGGGAAGAACACCGAAAGGTGCCGACCAGCAACGCCTGGACCGCCAGGCCGCCATCGACCGCGCCGGCGGGATCAAGCAGTTCGCCGCCAAGGCCAAAATCAGCGCCCACCAAGCGCGCCGGTGGCGCGACTCCGGCAGCCCTATCCACACCTCGGAAACCGTTGTCATCGACTTCAACGTCACCGGCGACCTCCAACACGGTCAGCGCAGCGAGAACGAACCCGAAACCCTCGACGTCGACAAACAATTGGACGACACACTAACCCTCGAGGGCGCCGACGCCGACGCCTTCATCGAGGCCTACGCCGCCGACGACATCGACACCCAAAAGGAGATCCTCGGCGAACAAATCGCCCAGCAGATCCTGACCGACTGGAACGGGGACATCACTCGCGTCTACACGGTGCGCACCATCATCACCCTCAACATCCGCGACTGAACCAGCCGCTGACTGTCGGTGCCAGCCACTACAGTCGATGACACCACCACGTTCCACCAATCGGCCCGACACGCGAGTCAGGTCCACTACCGAAAGGGCAAGCGCCACATGAGCACAACGACACGTCACCACACCCTCAACCCCGCCGACGGCCACCACTCACACCCCGCGGACCCCCCTGGGACAAGCGAGCCCACAGGTACGGTCTGGGTCGACTTCGGCGACGGCGGCAGCGCACGATGGACCGACCTGAGCCTGCACACACTCGACCAGATCTGCGCCCAGCTGGAAACGGTCAAACCCGCCGACACACTCACCTGATGGTCCGCTCACGCCCCGACACAGCCGCCAGTACAGTGATCCACGACGCCGCCGCCGCGGCACACCACACCAACAATCGGCCGGGTACGCGTACCCCGTCCAACAACCCCGATGGGAAACCCCGCATGCAGCTCACCGAAGAGGAAATCGCGGTCCGAGTCGGCCTACCGGGGCCAGTCATCGCCGAACTGCTGCGACCCGCCAGCGCGACCATCATCGCCGGCAAGCGCGGGCGGGCGTTCAACGACACCGACGTCTTGCGCGCCCAGGTCGCAGCCCTGATGCTGGCCAAGGGCGTCCGCTGGCAGTGGGTACGTACCGCCATGGAACACTTAGCGAGCCACCCCGACGCCCTGCACGCAACTCTGAGCCTATGGTCCGGTATCGCACCTTCGCCTCTGCACCTGCGGCACTGGCCCTTCGCGGCCGCCACGGTGGCCACCGCCTTGATGGTGCTCGCCCTGCTGGTCGGCATCCTGCTCGGCATCCACCTCAGCCCGGCAGGGCTGCTATGACAGCCACCGCCCAAGAGCTGCGCGCAGGCAAGGGCCGTGCCGTCGTCTCTGCACCGTGCACCATCAAACCGTCCCATGGACACCCCCAGCACGACCCACCCATACCCAAGGAGCGCCGATCATGACCGACAGCCGCGTGTACACGCCGGCCCAGCCCTGGTTCCCCCCGGCGACACCGGTGGAGTTCCCCGAGGGCCGGCTCACGCCATCCTGGGTCGGCAAGGTCGCCAAGTCCCGCAATGGCGACGTCGTAATCCGCTCGCACCTCGTCCCGCGCCACCCCCAAGACAAGCGCTACATGGGAGCCTTCCGGACCTTCTGGCGTGCAATGGCATTCGCCGACCGCAGAGGCGTCTACGCGATGCTGGAGCGATGGCTCGCCGACGCCGAGGCGGAGCTGTCCAACCCCGACCTCAGCGATGCCGACGCGGTGTTCGTGCGCCGCTTCCGCGGTGACGTCGACGGCGCTCTCAAGCGGCTCAGCCGCGCCAACGACGAACCGATGGCGTGGGCCGGCGCCGAGTTCTCCAAGTACGCGCCAGAAGAACGCGTCATGCTCGAGGCGCTCATAGGTGCCATCACCTTGCACCGGGCCGGCGACCTGTCCGACGACGAGCTGTACAGCATCCTGGGATGCCTCGACGTCGACCCCGCCGACCGTGACACCGGAATCACCGCCACCGCCCTGGCTAAAATCCGCACCGCCGCGCAGACCGGCGAGCCGCTGGAACTCGAATCCACCTACCGCCGCTCCTGACCGACGGTGTCCGAGGCCGTTCGTAGTGTCGGCGGTGCACGTCGAGAACGACAGGCGGACAACGCAACCGGCCGCGCTCGCGAGGGGCAACAACGAATGGACAAGGGCGACGCGAGCAACCGCTACCGCACCGAGAACTGCCTGGACGGCCCACACGGTCGCACCGCCGAGGCATTCCCCCGGTCCGGCGCTGTCGGGCAGCGGCGAGCACTACACGCGCTGCGACGGACAACTGGGAGACCTACTACGAACGCGCGGCCCCACCGATGGCCGAAACCCGCTGCCGCTACCCGAGCACGGGGGCCGCCGGATGACTTCGCACCATGACAGCCGCTGAACGCTGATCCGACCAGGACCCGTGGCCCTGACCGGCTCAACGGCGCAACTTGTCAGTGCCCGCACGTAGAATTGAAGACAACGCGAAACACGCCGTCCGAGAACACCAAACGGCTCCACCTGAGGGCGGGGCCATCGAACCCCGGAGGGGCTACGACGATGAACACCCTGGGATCCGCCCGCTTCGTGGGCCCGGCTGCCGGATTCGTGCACGACGGGCGACAGGTCGTCGAATGGCTCGGCGAGGCCGGACTCTACGTCCTGGACCCGCCCCTGCACGGGTACCGCACCATCGTGGCGTCCACGCTGGACCACGCGCCGCGCATTGCCGCTTGCGGCGGAACTGAGTACGGCGTCGAGACGTTCCTGTGGGGCGTCACCGGAGAGGACCTCCAGCGCGGCGAGGAGGCCGACGAGCTACCTGGCAGCGGCTGGGGCAACACGCTGGCTGATGCTCTCACCGAGGCCGGCTATGCACTGGTCTGACCGCCTCCGGGCACGACGTGTCGGTGCCTACCGATAGAGTTCACCCCGTAAGGCAGAACACCTGCCCGACACCACAACCGGCCATCCCCGCGGGGGCGGTCACCAACCGAAAGGGCCACTGCAATGGCTGACATGAACACCACTGTGACCGTGATCGACGCGTGCGGTATGGCGAAAGTCCCGGCGCTGCTGCTGAGCCGGCCCGGCAAGGGCAAGTCGAGCTTGATTCGCGGACTCGCTGCGGCACAGACGATCCCGTGCGAGATCGTGCTCGGATCGCAGTACGAACCTGCCGAGATCGGCGGCTTGCCCTACCTCGACCCCAACGGCAGCGGAGTGCAACGCGAGGCCCCGGCCTGGGCCAAGCGGCTCGTCGAGGCCGGGGCGGGCGTTGTATTCCTCGACGAGCTGACCACGGTTCCCGAGAGCGTCCAAGGTCCGATGCTGACCGTCGTTCTCGATCGCGTCGTCGGCGACCTCAAACTGCCCGACAACGTGCGTGTGGTCGCCGGTGCGAACCCACCTGATGTGGCAGCAGGCGGTTACGACCTCGCTCCGCCGATGGCGAACCGGTTCTGCCACATCAGCTATGAGCCCACCGTGGAGGACTGGCTGCACGGCATGAGCACCCGCTGGCGGACCCTGCCCGTATCGCGCGCCGTGGTCGCCAGCACCGAGAGGACCTCGGCGACGGTATCGGCAGTCATGGGCTTCATCCATCACCGCCCGGATCTGCTCGACAAGTTCCCCGAGGCCCCCGAGGACCGTGGGCGCGCCTATCCATCGGAACGCAGCTGGGACATGCTGGCCCGGGCGCTGGCCTATGTGCGCGCCGACGACCAGCCCGCCATTCACACCCTCGCGATGGGGCTCGTCGGGGAGGGCGCCGGCATGGAATTCGTGCAGTGGTTGCAGCATGCCGACCTGCCCGATCCCGAGGCAGTGACCGCCGACCCTTCCCTGGTCGACTGGGTGCACGAACGGCCTGACCGGGTGTGGGCGGTCCTCAACGGCGTGGTGACCCTCGCTGCCGAACGCGGCACCGTCGAGGCCTTCCGCAAAGCGTGGAAGCCGCTGGGTGCGGCGTCGGACGCGGGCGTTAAGGACTTCGCCGCGGCGGCGGCGCGCACCCTGGCGACCTTCCGGCCGGCCAACGCCAAGATCCCGGTCGAGATGCGCAAGTTCGAAAGCCTGTTGAAGAGCGCCGGATTGCTCAGCGAGGACGCAGCATGAGCACCGCGACCGTCAGCGCCCAGCCGCGCCCGTTGACCGCCGAGGAACGCGAGGCGTTCCGAATGGTGCGTCTGGTGGCCTTTCAGCAGATGCCCTACTACGCGGCCGGGCTGTTCAGCCTCATCCCGGTGGCCGTCCCCGGATACGGCACGTGGGCCGTGGACCGTTGGTGGCGTCTGTATCTCGATCCTGCGCTGTTGGTGGGCGAGAGCGCCTGGCCGGTCCGCGAAGCCGGTGGGGTGCTCTGCCACGAACTCAACCACCTGCTGCGCTTGCACGCCGACCGGGCGACGGCCCTGCCGCAGCCCTACCAGCACAACGTGTGGAACCTGGCTGCCGATGCCGAGATCAACGATGATCTGCTCGACGCCGGGGTCGAGCTACCCGAAGGGGTGGTGACCCCCGATGCCATCGGTTGCGCGGATCACGGTCTGGCCGAGGACTACTACGAGCACCTTCGCGACGACCAGGACGATCTCGGCGACGCCGGGGACGACGCATCCGGCGGTGACGGGGAACCGGGCTGCGGCTCCGGAGCGGGACTCGCCCCGGTGCCCGGGGAGCTGCCACCGGCGCAAGCCGTCGACGGACAGACCGGGGTCGACGACGCCACCGGCAGCCTGATCCGCCGGCAGATCGCCGAGGCGGTACGCGATGCCGCCGGGTCGGGCCGCGGGACGGTGCCCGCCGGGCTGCAACGCTGGGCCAACGGAGTACTCACCCCGCCCAAGGTGCCCTGGCAGCGGGTGCTGCGGTCGCTGACCCGACAGGCGGTCGTCGCGGCGGCTGGCCGGGTGCAGTTCACCTACACGCGTCCCTCACGACGCCAGAGCCCCGGCCTGATCCTGCCGTCGATGCGTGGCCCCAAGGTGCGGGTCGCCATCGTGTTGGACACCTCGGCGTCCATGTCGAACGCCGACCTGCTGGCGGGCCTATCGGAGATTCGCGGGGTGCTCAAATCCACGGGTGTCAGCGGCGATCACGTCACATTGCTGACCTGCGACGCCGCCCACGGAACACCGCAACGGGTCCGTCGAGTGGGCGACGTTGTGCTCACCGGTGGGGGAGGAACCGATATGCGGGTGGGGATCGCCGCCGCCGACGCCCTGCGCCCGCCCCCGCACGTCACCATCGTGGTCAGCGATGGTGACACCCCGTGGCCTACGAGTCCGCCACGGTCCAAGCTGGTCTGCGTCATCGTCGGCAACGAGCACGCCGCCACGCGCACACCAGGTTTCGCGCTCACGGCCACCGTGCCCAGCCTGGCCGGCAACTAGTCGCCCAGACGTGTCGGTGGGCCGCGCTACAGTTCTTTGTGTAGCGCGGCCCTACTGGGTCGCCGAAGAAACGGCCAGGCTTGCGAGCCCGGTCACCGAGCCGAAAGCGGTACCCACCATGGCTGATCCCAGCGATTACTCAAGCGCACTGCACGTCTACACCCAACAGGTCCTGGCCGGCACCGGACTCACCGAGGCCGACGTCTGCGCCACCACCGGCGCCGACGACGAAGGGTCAGCAGCGCAAGCGTTGCGGCACGGATGGGAGCTGGCCCGGCGCGCGGCGAAGGTGGCCGCGGAATGACGGTGGAGTTCTACGACCTCGCGCAGCGTCTCGCCGCCGCGAACACCGGCAAGCCCATCCTGCGGGTGGCTCAAGCGTTGTTCACGCTGACCGCCACAGCGCTGTTCGTCGATGCACACACTGACGACAGGGGCCTCACCCGAGCTACCATCACGCCGGCGACCGGCGCGTCGGCCACCGCCACCGGGCGCGCGGTGCTGAACGCGTTGGCGTGCGCCGGTGCCCACATGGACCCCGCCGAGCCGCCCGCGCAACTGGTGATGGCTGACGGAGCCACCCTGGCCGCGCTGGCGTCCGTGGCACGCGCACACCACAACGATGGCGACCCCGCTGCGCGTGCCGCCTCAGCGGTCGTCGGATGGTGGATCGACCGAGCGGGTTATCCGGGGACCAATGCGGTCATCAACCTGCTGGCCCACAGCCGCCAGCGTTTCATCACCGGTGCACCACCAGAAGCCGAACGCCATACCAGCCACTGGCAATCCGCGCTGGCCGCGCCCGGGCTGGCCCAGTGGGCTCAGCGCGTCGGCGCAGGGATGCCCCTCGACGCGCTCGCACCGATTCGTGACGACGATGCCTACAGCTTCGTGCAGGCGTGCAAGCGGTTTGACAAGGGGTACAGCTGGACTGCGCCCGAGCCGCCTCCGGTCGCGGCCATGGGGCTGCGCGCCCGTTGTGACACTGCCGACCTGTGGGAGGCGGCCCTGCTCTCCGATCGGCTCTGGCGGCACCGCGCTGTCCACACCGGACACGTGACCGGCGGAGAGGTTGTCGCGACGACCAAGGCCACCTTCACCGTCTCCTGCCGACGCCTCGACGCCCGACTGCGCAGCGGTTCAGACGTGTTGGGCTGGTGCGGCGGGCTGGACTCCTATGACCGGGCCACCCACTTCTACGGCGATGTCCACGAGGCGTCGGCGCACAAGGGAGTGCTGCTGTTGACTGTGGCGCGGGTGGCCGCCGAGCATCGCCCCCCGGTCGGGCAGTGGGTGTCGCTGATGCCCGCCCCACCAAACCCCCGCACCGTCAGCATGGGCCGATCCAAATACCGGCGGTTGCAGTTTCGCGCCGACTCGTGGATTGCCTCCGGTAAGACCCCGGGCCTACGCCGCCGCGATGTACCTCTCGACGTCCTTTGTGCCGCAGCAGAAACCGAGTAACGATATGCGAATCCTCAAGCCTCGCAACACTGGCGCCCCTTCGGAGCCGTCGCAAGATGGTGGCGCAGCCCCGGCCGCCGCGCCGGCACCTCAACCCAAGCCCGCGGCCGTCACCTGGCCGGGAATGGAACTGCTTAACGACCCGATCAGCGCCCAAGTGCTCATGTCGGTGTGGAGCGCCGACCTGATCGTCAACGTCCCCAGCCCGCCGGGATCGGGCAAGACTCGGTTGACTGTGTTGCTGGCCGCGGCGCTGTCACATCGCGCCGGGCTGCGGGTCGGGATCGCCGCCCAAACGCGCGCCCAGGCCATCGACATCGCACGGCGACTGGGGGCGGTGTGTGAGCGTCCCAAGATCGGATTGCTGTGGGGCCGAACCGATGTCAAGCCCGATGCGCACGGGTGCCCCATCCTCGACGCCGGAACCAAGATGTGGCCCAACAGCGGCGGAGCGGTGCGGGTCGGCACCAAGGCGCGGTGGCTATTCTCTGAGCCTTCCAAAACCAAGGCCGACGTGGTGATCGTCGACGAGGCCTATCAGTGCACGTACGCCGACCTCGGCGCGCTGGGATCGATGGCAGCACAGGTGGTTTGCGTCGGCGACCCCGGCCAGATCGACCCGGTGGTGACTGGTGATGTGTCTCGCTGGGCCGACTCACCGACCGGCCCGCACGTGCCCGCCCCCCACGCACTGGCTGCCGCCCACCCCAGCGTCGTCAACACCGTCGCGCTGCCCTACACCTGGCGGCTAGGGCCGCAGACCACCCACATCGTGCAGACAGCGTTCTACCCCGATCTGCCGTTCACCTCGCGTCGCCCGCCCGAACACATCGCCGTCGCCGGCCAACCACTGCCGGAACTGACCCATCGGGCGATCACCGTCGCCAACGGCAGCACCGACACCGCGCTGATCGCCGCGGCCGTGACGCGGGTACGTGACCTGCTCGACGGCGCACACGTCTGCACCACCGCCGGGGCTCGCCCCCTCACTGAGGACGACCTGGCCGTCGTCGTCCCTCACGTGCCCCAAGCCGCGGCGGTGCGCGCGATGCTGGCCGACCACCCGGGGCTGTTGTGCGGGACCGCAGACGCCCTGCAAGGTCTTGAACGGCCCGCTGTGGTCGCCGTGCACCCGATGGCGGGCAAGCGCGTCGCCGACGACTTCTCGCTCAAGACGGGCCGGTTGTGTGTGATGCTGTCCCGCCATCGCAGCCATCTGTCGCTGCTCGTCGACGACCAGACCGCGGCAGTGCTGCAACAAAGCGACTCCGAGGCCGCAGGTGCGGCGGCCACCGTGCTCGACCGGCTGTTAGAGACCGCCGAATTCTGACGCTGCTGGCGACGGAATTCGACCGAAACGGCGGTACTTCTCCGACATGGATGCCAAAGACCCATGCCCGAGCCGACCGACCGCCACCGCCCGGCGATGGGGGGCCATGCCACGCGGATTTGTCGGTGCCCCGCGATACACTAGGCACAGCGACTCGCACCGAAAACGCACACATTAATCGGCCAGGCCTGAGGGCCCGGTCACCGAGCCCTGAAGGGTGACACCACTGATGTATCTCATTGACGGCGAGGACATTCCCCTCGAAATGCTCACTGCGGGCGAAGCCCGTACCGTGCTCGACGCACTGCGGGTACAGGCGGCCGCGAACAGCGCAGCAGACCACCAGGACCGCGCGCTCGCCGCACGAATCGACGAAGTGAGCGCCTGGCTGGAGCAGCTCGCCGCCGAGGCCGCTGAGGAAGCCAAGGCCGAGGCTGCCGCCGAGCACGCTGCCGACCTGTACGCCGACTACCTGGCCGGGATCCTCTGATGGCGACCACACCCACCCCAGCACACCTCGACGTCGAGGACGACGACGTCTGCCGCGACCCTTACAACGAAGGCTGCACCGCTTCACTCGACGACGGCCAAGGATGGGACGGAGCCTGCGGCAACTGCGCCGACCGCCAGTACGCCGAGGAACACGGCCTGTGGTGGTATGCCGAGGACGCCGCCGATGACCAAGACACGACGGGGGGCCGGCGGTGAGGGGAAGCCACTACGAGTGGGCGACGGTCGAGCACCTGAACTACCTAATGGTCGACCGAGAGCACGCCCCCGACGAACTAGGCACCGCCGCCGCGGACGACACCGATATGTGGGCCCGGAAGGTGACGCAGCCGTGGGCGCTGTTCCTCGGCAACGAGGACGGCCTGCTCATCGAAGGGGACCTCGACGCGATCGTCGACCGCCTCGACGACATCGCCCGCTACGTGCGTCGCGTCCGAGACGAGCAGCGACGATGAGCGCTCCGCAGCAGGTGATGCCGGCCGCCCTGGCGGCGCGGCCGCACGACCCCCGCCGCGGCATCCCCATCCCATTCGTCAACGAGACCACCACTGGCACTGTCGATTTCGCCGCCATTCAGCCGGACAAGGTGCTGCGGTGTGCGCGTGAGCGGCTGTGCGGGTCTTGCGGAGAACCGTTGGAATGGTGGATGGCTTTCCTCGGGGGACCAGAGTCGGCGACCCAACGGGCTTATCTCGACCCTCCGATGCACCCCGACTGCGCGCTTGCGGCCTTGACGATGTGCCCTCACATCGCGCGCCGCGAGCATCGCCGCGCCCCCGAACACCGCCTTGCTGCCGAGGTCTTCACCCCCGACCTGATGACCGAGACGAAACCGCAGCGCTGGGTGATGGGCATCTGCCGTGACTACGACGCTCGCATCGTCGCGCCACGCACCTCGCAGGCGCACGTGCTGTT
Organism: Mycobacterium timonense; assembly: GCF_025821985.1. Lineage (NCBI taxonomy): Bacteria > Bacillati > Actinomycetota > Actinomycetes > Mycobacteriales > Mycobacteriaceae > Mycobacterium > Mycobacterium timonense. The sequence continues at coordinate 19,192 of NZ_JACKSY010000083.1, forward strand.
CCTGCCCAAGCCGTTCAAACGCACTCGCACCTGGAGCTACACCCCGCAGGGCCGCCTCACTGAGGAGACGCCCCACTGACCCCTGGACGCGGACAGACAGCACGTCCCACGAACCAAGGAGGAGAAGACCACATGCGCGCACTTCGCATCAGCGCCGGCGGCTGGTGGCAAACCATCGACGTCGACCCGGGGTCGGCGGGCGGCGAGCAGCCCGCGACACTAGCGCTGCGGCACAACATCGAACTGCGGTACTGCGCCGACGACAACGGCGGCGCGGATCCCAACATGGCCGCGATGACCCTGCTACTGGGCATCTGCGACCTCGAACCGCACAGCGTGCCAACCATTTACGGCGAGGCGATGATCGTCGGAGTCGACCCCGCCACGGGCGTACCGGCCCCGATGACCGATCAGCAGTACTACGCGCTCAGCTACGCCCTGCTGTCCTCACTGGCCGCCTAACCCACCTCGCCCACCACCGGCCGGCCGACCCCTGGGAGCCGCACCATCGTGCCGCTCGACGACCAGTGCGGTATCACTTCGCAACCGCCGGACGCACCGCTATCCGAACCTGACCGGGCATGAAATGTCGATGCGGCGCAGTAGAATTGCCGTGTGCCCAGAGCATTGGGCGCGCCACCGGCCCGGCCTGCTGGCCCGGTCGCTCAACCCCCGAAGGGACGCCATGACCACCACCCATCAACATCCCGAGCCCAGCCGGGCGCCGGTACGGCGCGACGGAAACCGGCACTGGTATGACTTCGCTAACGCCCGTCCATTCGTCGACCCCGCTACCGGCAACGCTCCGCACTACATCGAAGCCACCATTGCCGTCTATCTGCGGGTCTCCGATGACGGGCAGCGTTGGATCGTCGACGGAGCCACCGTCGATGGGTCAGCGCTGGACTTCTACTCCGATCCGCACGCCAGCAACTGCCCGTGCTCGAACCCTGACGCGTGCGACAGCGCGGTGATCGCGAGTGAGGGACTGCCTGTGCCTAACGGCCGCGAGCTGCTCGACATGCTCGCCGCCGCGCACACCCTGGCCGAAGGCGAGCGGGCATGACCATGCACACCGTGCTCATCGCATGGACCGAGATCTCCCAACACAAAGCTCATGTTCAGGTGCCGGTCGGCACCGACCTCAACGAGCTGGATCTGGAGAACCGGCTCGCCGAACTCGACGATGACGGCTTCCAGGGGCTTGAACGCGAGGTCCAGTCCGTCACCGCCGTTGAGCACGATCCGAACGCCGAAGTTCTGGTCCCGCTCGAGGAGGCGACATAGCGGCGCGCCTGACCCGGCGACCGGCGGGGACCTGCCGTCGAGCCTGCTCACCGCACGTGCGTGGCAGCTCGACGAGCGCTCGCCTACGTCGGTCCACGGCCACGGAGTGACTTACGGCCAGGTGAAGGCCCGATCCGGCTCGGTGCGGGCCGCCTTATCCGGGTCAAGCAGGTGCATACTCAAGTCGAGGCGGCATCGCAGCAGGTCACGGACATGGATACGGGAGCATGGCAGACACACGGCACGGCGTTGACCAAGCGCCACGAATAGCGCTGTCCGATGACTTCACCATGCCCGTGGACGCTTGCACCGGCACCTTCGCGATTCTCGGCAAGAAAGGCCGGGGAAAGACGTACACGGCGTCCGTGCTCGCCGAAGAACTAATGAGCGCCGGCTGCGCGATCTGCGTCATCGATCCCACCGGCGTCTGGCACGGACTGCGGTCCACCGCCGATGGCCGGGAAGCAGGCTTTCCCGTCGTCATTATCGGTGGCGAGCACGCCGACGTCACGCTGCGTGCCGACCAAGGCGCCGCCGTTGCCGAACTGATTGCTACGCAACGCGTCCCGGCGGTCCTCGACCTCTCGCTCATGCGCAAAACCGAGCGGCGGACCTTCGTGACGGACTTCCTCGAAATGCTGTACTGGCGCAACCGCGATCCGCTGCACCTAATCATCGATGAAGCCGACGAGTTCGCCCCGCAGCGCGCACCAGCAGGAATCGAGCGTCTCCTCGGGGCCACCGAGGACATCGTGCGGCGCGGCCGAGTCCGCGGCCTGGGAGTCACCCTGTGCACCCAGCGTGCGGCTGCCCTGCATAAAACCGTTCTCTCCCAAATTGATTCGCTGATCGCGCTCGGGGTGACTGCACCCCAGGACGTCAACACCATCAGTGATTGGGTCGCCCAGCATGCCGAAGAGGGGCAAGCCCGCCAAGTGCGCCAGTCCCTGCCGTCGCTGCCGGTAGGCCAGGCATGGGTGTGGTCACCGGAATGGCTCGGCGTGACCCAGCACATCACCGTGCGCCACCGCAGGACCTTCGACTCCAGCGCCACGCCGAAGGCAGGAGCGCGCCGCCATACCGCCACCACGTGGGCGCCGGTCGATGTTGAGGGACTACGTCGCCAACTCGACGACACCCAGGGCGCGGCCGCGCCCGCACCGGGGAACGGGCAGGCACAGGCCGAGATCGAACAGCTGCGGCGACAACTAGCCGCCGAACGAGCCCGCATCGCACGGGTCGAACGCATCGAAGTGCCGGTGCTCTCCGGCGAGGAGCTGAGCGCACTAACCTCGACGTTTCATGAATTGGCTGGTGACGCGGGCCCTGTAATGCACGGAAGTGCCTGTCCTGCTTGAGAACATTGACTTGCTGAGGGTCAAGGTTTCATCAAGTGGAAAGGCACTCCGTAGGT
>NZ_JACKSY010000084.1:0-25529 GCF_025821985.1 Mycobacterium timonense
CACAGCTACCTCGGCGACATCCCACCTGCCGAGTTCGAAGCTGCGTTCTACGATGCATACCGGACCGACCAACCCTTGATCGGAATCCAATAGCCCGAGCCTCCGGGAAACCCAGGGCGTTTCAGAGCAACTCCGGTGGCAGGATTGCATCCCACAACGTCGGCTGATCACTTACAGTTCTAAACACGATGGCCTCGATCCCTTCCGCAACAAGGGCATTAAGGCCATCGTCCCAGCTCAGCGCCATCCAATCGTGGATCAACGCGCCGACTTTTTCAGGTCTTAGTAGCTAAAAGGCAACTGCCCGCCCTGCACCGTCAGCGCTCGCGCCCATCCCCTTCGGCACACAACGGTTCCCAGCGCACGCCCCTACGGCCCACAGTCCTGCCTCGTCACCGGCCGACGTCAGGCCTGCCGGACGGCGGCGGGTTGGCGGCGCGGCGCTCGACGTCTTTTAGACTGTCGCGCACAGCTTCCCACAACGTTGCAAAGCTGGTCGCCGCAGGCAGGTCTCCACGTATAGTGCCCGGCTCGTCGACGTGATCGCCGAGCGCAGCGACCGCGGCGCGCGCAAGCTCCACGAGCGTCGGGTCGCTGATATGCAGCGTGAGCTCGTTGTCGCTGACTCTGATGCACATCGTGCGGCGCGCCGCGTCGCCGGGCGCCGCGCCCGCGCTTTCCTTGCCTGTGAGCTGGTCGAGGACCGCCGTACGCACCTTGAGGATGTCCCCGACTTGGTCGGCGAGGATCTGCGCGCCTCGCGACTCGGTCTGGCCAGCCAGCGCGAGCAATAGATGCTCGGTGCCGATGAAGGAGTGCTGCAAAGCCATCGCTTCCCTCAGTGATTGCTCGAGGGTGGCTTTCAGTTCCGGGGTGAACGGGATGTGGCCCGTGGGAGGTTTCTCGCCCACGCCAACGCGGTCGACGACGTTCCGGCGGACACCGTCAGCTGAAACTCCCAGCCGCGCCAAAGCCCGGGCGGACTGAGCGTCGGACTGGCGGAGCAGACCCAACAGGATGTGTTCGGTGCCGATGTAGTCGTGCTGCAGTTCACGTGCCTCTTCACTGGCGCCCACCACTGCCAAACGGGCTTTCTCTGTGAACCGCTCGAACATCCGGTCATTGTATGAGCCGCTATATCGCGGGATCAGTGCCAATTTCGGGCTTGAGCCGCAGCATGCGACTGGCGGGTCCGCAAGCGAATCTCGTCGCGGCCCCTGATCCGGCCTTATAGGCTCTCGTAGTCACGCAGCCTGGAGGAATGATGTCGCAGCCGTATCCGCCGCACCACCAGCACACAAACCACCCAGGACACCCTGGGCACCCAGGCTATGCGGCCGCGCCACAAGCGTATCCGCCACGCGGATACGGCCCCCCGCCGATGTATCCGCAGCCGAATGTGCCCCCGTGGCCGCAGCCATGGCCCAACGCGGGCGCGCCCGAGCCGATTTTTCGGGTCCGTGTCATCAAACACACTGGCGCCCTGGTTTTTTTGGAGCCAACGCAGCTACACCGTTACCGGCACCTTCGCTCAATGCAGCCAGGCGCTACGCCAAGCGCAAATACATAACCTGCTGGCCGGCTGGTGGAGCTTCCTGTCGGTACTCGCGTTGAACTGGATAGCCCTCATATCCAATGCGGTCCAACGAAACCGGCTACACCGCCACGCCGCTGACGCTCAGGCCGGCCAAGCACACGCCGCCCGCCGCGGCAGCGGATCCGCGCCTGTATGGGGACCGCCATGAGGCGCACACCCAAACGCTGAAGCTGTTCACCAGCCCTGCGTTGCGCAGTGCGGCTGTCGGCGGGTTGCCGCCCTGGCCGCGGTTTACCGTGTGCGCGGCTATCCACGTGCCGATACCGCCGCAGCCCCTTAGGTGTGCCGGGCCGTCTACCCGAATCTCAGCAGTGTTGGTATTGGCGGCGTAGTTCGTTTTCAAGCGGTGAGGGTGTGTGGTGTGGATCGGGTCGTTATCTGCAGCTGATCGACCGATGAGTTCGACGTCCGCGACGGGCCTGACAATCTGCGAGCGCGGCCGTCACGTTCGGGTTATCTATAGGAATTCTTTGACGGGTGACAAAGCATGCGTCGAATCTCACATGGTGACCGGTACGCTCGCTCCGGTGAGCGATCTGCTTCCTAACCTCGATGCGCTGCTAAAGCAGCTATCCGGCGATGCCGCCGGACAGCGCGACGCCCGCGCGCTCGCTGAGGCCGTCGCTCAGGCCGGGAGCGAAGAGGACGTCGACACAGCGCTCGACGCCGTTATCGCCAAATGGCGGCAGTCGTCGTGACCACTGTGAACCGTCCGCGGTTGATGTCGTTGGAAATCCGCGGCTTCCGAGCGTTCGGTAATGAAGCGCGCGTCCTGCAACTCGACGCGCCGCTGGTTGTGGTGCACGCCGGGAACAGCCAGGGTAAGACCAGTCTCGCGGAGGGGATCGAGTTCCTACTCAGCGGCCGCAGCAGCCGCCGGGATCTGCTCGGCGGCGCCAAGGCCGAGTACAACGACAGCCTGCGCAACGCGCACTTACCGCCGACAGATACCGATGTCTACGTCGAAGCGGTGCTGCGCGGCCACGACGGCGTCACCCACCAAATCCGCCGTGAACTGCTGTGCGACTTCGGACAAGGCACCGAATGCGAGAGCCGTCTGCTGCTCGACGGCGTCGAGGTCACCGATCTCGAGCAGGTCGGCCTGACCCTAGCTGATCCGCCGGTGCGCGCGCCCGTGCTTCTGCAACACACCTTGCGCCACGTGCTGTCCACCGAGCCCAAGCAACGCGTCGGCTATTTCAAAGCCTTGTTGTCGTTAACCGACCTCGATCAATTTCGTGAGCGGGTCAGAGCAGCGCGTGGACGCGTCGAGTCCGAGCAGCCAGGCGCCGCGCTGAAGCTGGTGGAGGCGCTTTCTGCTACGCCCGCCACCTCGGCCGGCGCGGCGATCACTGCACTCACGAAGAAGCCCCTCGGTGTAGACGCCGTCCGCACGGCGGTCGACGAGGCGTTGCTCGAGGCCGGCGCGGCGATCCTCACCGACCGCGACGGCGACGGCGCAACCCCTACCTTTGACACGGTCGACGACCTCCACACCGCAATCACCGCCGCCCTGAACGCCCAACGCGAACAAGCATTCCCGCTCTCGGCGTTAACAACCGGGACACCACCCGCTGGCACTGCGACCACTCCCGACCTCGTCGCCTACAGCCGGGCCCTGGCCGAATCCGACCAGCACGCGGCTCGACTCACACCCGTGCTCGAAGCCGTGCTCGGCGTCGATGAGTACGCCACGCTCGAGCATCCGACGCAGTGCCCCGTCTGCGGCACCGACGACGCACTGACGCCCGAACGGGTCGCCCTGCTGCGCGACCATGTGCGCCGCACCGAGGCCCTCGGTGACGCGGCTAGAGCCGTCGCCCGCACCTTGAACGACGCGCGCCACAGCCTCGACCAGTTCGCAACTGCCGCAGCCCAAACCGTGCCCCCTGCCGCCAATTGGACCGACGATCAACTGGTTCGGGCCACCGACGCTCTCCGTGACCTCCGCGTCGAGACCATCCTTGTCACCAACGCGAGAGCTCAAGCCAGCCGTGTCGCAGCGACCGCCAGCAGCCTCACTGCGGCGATCACCCTCGCGCGCGGCGGCGTCGAACAGGCCGGCGACGCTGTCGCCAGCCGCCAGGCCGTGCCGAGCGGACTGGACGCTTACTATCGCGAGATCAACACCGCTGCCCTGAACCTCATAGCAACCGCCGAGGAGTACAGCCGCCACGCTGGGGCACTGCGGATCGCAGTCGAGGCGGCGACGCGGGACCGCATCACTATTAGTGGACTCAGCGAGCTCGCCGAATTGCTCTCACGGCGCGCCGACTTGGTCACCGACGTTGTCGCAGAGGCGGTGCGACAGCGCACGATCAAACGTCTCAACGCTGCCGAGAAGGCGTTGCGCGAAGCCGCTGGAACGGTGTTAGACGCGCGCTTCGCCCAGATGAGCGACACGATCACCAAGTGGTGGGGCACCATCCGACCTGAGGAACTTGTCGGATTCGGCGGCATCAAACGTCGTGCCGGCGGCGCGCTGTTCGTTAACCTCATCGCCGCACTACGCGCCGATCCCGTCAGCGAGCCCGTCGAGCGGGAAGCCCTCGGCGTCTACAGCGACTCACAGCTCAACGCTTTGGGCCTGTCGATCTTTCTGGCCCGCACAGAACTGTTGGGCGCGCCGGTCGTCGTGCTCGACGACCCCATACCCGGCAGCGATGCCGACCATCGCCTCACCTTCGTTCAAAACACTCTGGGCCAGCTGCTCAACGCGGACACCCAGGTCATCATGACCACGTTCGACAGCAAGCTTGCCGAGTGGGCCCAGACCAACCATGGCGGAAGCGACTACATCGCGTACAACCTGGATCTGATCGACATCATCGCGGGTACTGAACCGACACAGACTTCGGACGTCTTCGGACAGCTGATGCTCGAGGCCGAAGAGAGCCTGTATGCGCCTACGGCGAAGGGCCGACGAGCCGCATGTAACACAATGCGGTCGGCCGCTGAGCGGCTCGCCAAGCAAATCGTGGCCACAGGCCTCACCGATTCCGGGACGCCGACCACAATCGATGACGTCGAGGCGAAAGCATCCACGCTCGGCGACCTGTTTCCGCTGGTGTTCCCGTTTGTCATCGATGGCAACGCGGAGAAGGGCCAATGGAAGACCTTCCCCAAGGTGCTCAATCCGGGCAGCCACGACGACGACGTCCCTTCCACCACCGACCTTAAAGTGGTGCGCGGCAACCTCCTTAAGATCTCGAAGGATCACCATAGACACTGGCCCGGCGGCCTCGTGCGGTAAGTCAGCCCGCCGACACCGCTCCCGCCAAGGTGTCGGTGGTCGGTTTTACGTTTCAGTCATGACCGAGTTATCTGCAGGCGCGCGTCGAGCGACGCTCACGGCGCGTGTGCGGCCCGTGACGGTACACGGGTCGCGGTCGTGGACACTCGTTGATGAGCGAGGGCTACCGCTCGTCGAAGTAGAGCAGTTTCTCAACTGGTTGCGCGCAGTCGATCGGTCCAGCAATACGGTCCGCTCCTACGCACTGCACTTGGCGCTGCTTTATAGGTGGCTGCGCGCACGCGGAATCGGTTGGGAGTGCGTGACTTTCGACAACCTCTGCGACTTCGTCGGCGCGCTGTCGGCCGGTCTTCCACCGCTGCCCGTGCGGGGTGGAGGATCCCGTTCCACAGGGACCGTCAAGGCAGTAAACGCCGCGGTGCGCGAATTCTACGAGTTCCATCGCATTGAGGGACGCGGACCGAAGGAGTTGGTACTCACACGTAACCCGGCTCGTGCGCCACGGTCGTCGCGTAGCTTCTTGGCACACGTACAGAAGAAGCGCCCACAAAAGCAGCCGCGGCTGGCACGCCGGGGTAAACCCTCGGCAGAGACGGTGTCGGTTATCGATTTCGAGACGGATTTCGCCAAGCTTCAAGACCTCGCCACGTCGGCTCGGGATCGGTTGTTACTGTCGGCCCTTTACGACGTTGGCCTTCGCGTCGGTCAGGCGCTGGGGCTGCGCCACGCGGACCTCGACCCGATGCGGCGCCTCGTGTGGGTGCGGCGTCGCACCGACAACGCGAATGGCGTCCTGTCCAAGCAGCGCAGTGATTTCTCGGTGGACGCGCCGCAGCGGTTTTTCGACCTCTACGCGCACTATCTGTTAGGCGAACTGCGTGAGCTCGACACCGATTACGTGTTCGTCAACCTCTCGCGCCAACCCGTTGGAAAGCCGTTGTCGTACAGCAACGCCCACCAGTTGGTGGCTCGCCTCGGTTCTGCTGCCGGCATCGACGACTTGCATCCGCACGTTCTGCGGCATACCCACGCTACTGCGCTTGCACGCGCGGGCTGGACAGCGCCGGAGATCGCCGCGCGGCTGGGCCAATCACACGCCAGCAGTGCCGACGTCTACATTCATTTGGCAGCCGATCACCTCGGGGACCGGCTGCGCGCCACCGAACACCTGGTCTGGCGTCCCGCAGAGAATGCGTCTCGCTGATGGTGGCGGGCCAGCACGACAGGTTCGACAGATGGGACAACGTCGAACTCGACCGGATCGCTCGGCTCCCGATCGAACCGGGCCCCTGGTGCAATGAGCAGTGGCTCATCCGGGACGCCGCCGGTGACAACCGGCGAGGATCGCGTGGCGTGTGCGCGTGCCCGAACTGCGGCCGCGACGTGTACTGGCTTGGCGGCAACCCCGACGAGGGAGGTGATGGTGTCGGGCTGTGCTACGGACACTACTTCCGGTGGTGGCGCGATGGACGCGCTCCGATACGGAAATGGCTGGCCCGCGAGGGTCAGCGTCCTCTCGGCAGAACACGTGGCCGCCCCACACCCGGGCCCATCAATTTCACGGAACTGCCTGCCAGCGTCGCGCATGAGATCCGGTTCGTCGTCGGCCGAAAGATCAGCCGGGGCGACTGGACACCGAACCGCAGCCTGCGCAAGTTCCTCAAGACATTAATCCACGCGGCCAAAGGCCGCGTGGACGACTCGCTCCTCGAGCGTGAGCCCGATCAATGGCTGCTCCTCATCAGGCAGTTTTGGCCACCCGTCAGCAGCTTCGACAAGGTCTGCGCCCCCTATGTACGAAGCTTCTTCCGGCTGCTCGAAGGCGCCACCGACCCCGATCCGTGGGCTGACGACCGCTGGGCCTGGCGTGACAGTTTCGAGTTCGCGCTGCAGTCCGATGACGCGGCAAGCCCGGACACGCGCGCGCCGTTGGATTGGTCCGGCATCGCGGTGCCTTGGCTGCGCGAAGTCTTGCAGGACTTTGCGAAGCAGCAATTGGTCACCTCGGCCACAGCGTGGAACACCGTCGGCACGTGGATTCGCGCCGCGCGTGTGTTCAGCGAGTACCTTGTCGCAAACGGAGTGTCCGCACCGCAGTCCGTCGACCGGCCGCTATTTCTCGAGTACCTCGCGTGGGTCCGCAGCTCTCGTGGCGGAAGCGCGCTTGGTTCGGTGAACACCATGGCCTACCTGCTGGAAACGATGCGCGACACCGGTTTTGCGCCCGAGCTCGGGTCAGCGGTGTTTCTTCGCCGCGGCGAGAACCCTCGCAGTATCGCCAGAAACCCCCGTCCCTTCCCTCCTGACGTGATCGAACGCGTCGACCGCCTCATTGTCGAGAACCCGCTCGTCGACCCGACTGTCCGCACGATGGTCGCCACCACGCGGTGGGCCGGCTGCCGCATCTCCGAGCTGGTGTCCCTGCCGATTGACTGCCTACGGCACAACGACGGCGGCTACTGGATCGAGTACTGGATGACGAAAACCCAAGCGTGGCGGCGATTCCCAATCCCCGACTCTCTTGCCGATCGTCTCCTCGAACAACAGCGCCGAGTACGTTCCGAATTCGGCGACGCGGCATCGCTGCTGTTTCCCGGCAAGCGGTCCAATGCTGCGGCAGGCGTCACCAAGCCGTGGTCAACCAGCGGCCTGCGCCACCATCTGTCCGCGCTGTTCGACGAGCACGGCATCACTTCATCAACGGTTACCGGCGAGCCGATCTCCGGCGGGGATGTACATCGGTTCCGCCACACCGTCGGAATGACCCTGTTGAACAACGGCTGGACCCAGCAGGAGGTGCGCGACTTCCTCGGCCATGCATCTGACACGATGACCTCAGCCTACGCCCGCATCACCGATGAAACCCTCGCTCGCAAGGCCCGCGAATTCTGGGCCAAACAGGACACCGGCAACACCAGGGTCGACGCGGGAGTCGAACGGCTGCGCGCGAAGTTCACCGCGGCACTGCCCAACGGCTTCTGCCGGCTCCCTGCAGCGCAGAAGTGCGACTTCCGGCCGAACCCCTGCCAGGACTGCTCCTTCCACGACCCCGGCGGCCGGGCCTTCCTCGGCACGCATATCTTGCACCGCGATCAATTGCGCGCCGTCATCACCGAGGCAAGCGCCGCCAACGAGCCGGAAGTCGTCGCATTGAACCAACCCATGCTCGACAAGGTGGAGAAGATCATCGCCGAACTCGAGAATGAATCTCCACCGGAGGACACGAGTGAGCCAGAAGACGGATCGCGCTAACCGGGTCGAACGGTTGGCCGCTGCGGCCGCCGCGCGCACGGCCGAAGCTGAGTCCAGGGCACGCCGCGCCATCATCAAACTCGAAACCGCCGGCCAGCCAGTATCTTTCGTCAGCGTTGCGCGGACCGGGCGCGTCTCCACGAGCTTTCTTTACCAGCACCCTGAGCTTCGCGAAGAGATTGTGCGCCACCGCAACCATTCACGACGCACGCCCCGGCCCGCCCCCGAGAAGGCGTCGGCGGACTCACTGCGCGCCAAGCTGCGCGTCGCGATGGACCGCTGCGCTGCCCTCACAGCTGAGGTCGCCGAGCTGCGGGCTGAGAACGAAGCGCTTCGAAGCACCCTTATTGCGCGCGGACCGTAGCAGCGGCCCTGTCAGGTGTTGTCGTCATGGTGGTGCGCCGCAAGGTACGTACCCCGGCCCGCAACCTTAATCGCCCCTGAGCGTCGAAGGTGGGTGACCGCCCGGTCCACCGTGCTGCGAATGCGCTCCGGGTCGGGAATCGATTCCGCTTTAGCGGCGAGGTGCACGATGTCCATCTTCGACAGTGCGGTGGCTCCGCTGGCCGAAAGTATGTCGTGCACAACGTCGTTCGCTTTTTCGCTGAAGCCGCGAAGCCTGGCGCGGAGCAGCAGCTCTTGGTGCTCGGCTTCGTACGCGGGATGGACCCAGACCGCTCCAGCGCGCAACTTGGCCGCTCCGCTTGGCTTGACGCTGGCCGTTCCAGAGCGGATTCTTCCAGGCGCTGCCGGCGCCCAACTCCAATCTTCCATCGCCAGTTCGGCGATCATCACCGCCACGATCTGCGTAGGGGCCCGCTGCTGAATCGCGATGGTTTGATCCGCATCGAGCACGAACTGAACGATGCAGAACCATCCAGCGCGCGGGCCATGGGTCTGCCATCCACTAGGGTATCGGCTAGCCTTGACTTCTAGTCCTCCCTTGGTGCCGTGTTGCACGCTGTTGCCTGGGTAGACGCCGTGGGGTACCAGATCGGGGTACCCGTTGTGGTATTCGTTGCGATCAAGAGCACGGGATTGGCGGTGTATCCCGTCGACGATTGCGCGGCTCAGCAACCCGGAGAATCCGGCCGGATCGAGCAGTTCCTCAAGGCGCTCATAGCCACGCTCGTGTAGCTGCACGTTTAGCTCGTGCAGCAGAAGGTGCAGGTCCTCCACCAGCCGCATGATGTCCTCGGGCCTGAGGTGGTACGGCAGCGGCACCGGCAACTGAGCTTCGGTACGCAGACCCTGCCGCGACGACGGCGCCAAGCGTAAGAAGTTGGGTAGATCCGATCCTTATCAGGGGTTAAATTCTCAAATGTGGTCATAAAGGTGTGTTGAACTGCTATTTAACCTGCGCACACATGTAACCTATTAGGTCATGGGCAGCCAAAATTTCGCCGACTGCCGGCGGCGTGGCGCGACGTGGAGTGTGGGAAACCGGGGTAAATGTTTACCCCATGGAGCTACACGACGATCCTCAGCGGCTCGTGGAGGAACTCGTTCGCCAGCACGCGCAGGTTTTGGGCGAGGCGCACGGCGATCTGGCTGCGCGACATCCGGAAGTCCCGGATCGTTTTATCGATCAGGGCAGCCATGTCCGACCGATCACGGTGTCGTGCTCGGTTTTGGAAACGTTTCTGATGTCGCGGTTGCGGCGGCAGACTCCCAACTCGACTCTAAAAGTCAAGGCGGGCAACGGGATGGGGGTTCTTCTTGTCGACGAGAAGGGCTCACGGATTTATGTGCGCAAGCATCCGCGAAACCGGCGGACTGGTCAGCTGATCGACACTGTGCCGTTTGTGCCGGGTGGGGAGCAGTACAGCCTCGAGGAGGTGTTGGGTCACCCGATCGGCGGGCAGGAGGGTATCGCCGAACCCCAGGCGTATCGGGAATATCTGTTGTGGTGGCCGGACGGTCGCGGGTTTTTCGGTGGTGCGGTGCTGGCGGCGGGGCTGCTGCTCGACAATGTGGAGGTTTTGTACGGCCGGACGCCGTTGCCCCCGCCGATCATGGAGGACCGCTCGTTCAACGTTGGTCTCGGCGAGGTCGGTCGGGATGGGTCGTTGGGGACTCGGCGCCGCGACGACGACTTCGTCGACGTCGACGAGGACGCCGCCCGCGAGCAGGACGAGGAGGGCGGTCCGCCGAAATCGTCGTAGCCGTCGTGCACAGTGTTGGGTGCATGTGGGTTTCCCAACCCGGTGACGTTGAATTGAGCGCACGATGATTGAGGTTTTTGGTGCACGGGTCCGGCAGGCCCGGTTGTTGAGGCGGATGACGGCGCGGTCGGTGGTGGCGGCCACAGGCTGGAGTACGTCGCGACAGTCCCAGATTGAGAAGTCGCCGACGGTGCGGCTCAACGACGGCGATGTTGCGCGGATGGCGGGGTTGTTCCGGTTTCCTGCAGCGTTTTTCAGCTCGGAGCCGCAGACACGGATCAGCGCGAACGAGTTGTTGTTTCGGGCGCCGAAGTCGATGACGGTGGGTGAGCAGGAGTTTTTGGCGACGTTCGCGTCGTTGGCTGGCGATTTCCTCGGTGAGCTCGACGGCCGATCGAAGCTGCCTCCGGTGAAGGTTCCGACGGTCAGTCCGGATGAGTTGGCGCACAGTTCGATTCCGGTGGCCGCAGCGCGTCTGCGTGAGGCGATGGGCCTGGAACCCGATGAGCCGCTTGATGATTTGATGTATGAGGCCGAGCGGCTGGGCGCTCCGGTGATTGTCCGGCGCCGGGTCGCCGGTGATTGGGAAAGCGAGTTCGCCGCGACCGGTGGGCGCTCTCGTGATGAGCGGCATTTGGGGTATTCCAGTTGGGTGGGCCGGTTGCGGGACCGCCCATTGTTGGTGCTACGGGATAGCGACTCGTGGGAGCGGACCCGGTTCACGGTCGCCCATGAGCTCGGTCATTTGGTGTTGCACAGTCACGCCTATTGCTCGGTCAGTGCCGCCGATGAGTTGGAGGCCAACCGGTTCGCGACCGAGTTGTTGGCCCCGGCAGGGGTTATCGCCGGTGAGTTGCCGCGGGTGTTGTCGCTGTTGAATCTGCGTCCGCTCAAAGACAAGTGGGGCCTGTCGTTGGGGTCGTTGATCATGCATCTGCGGGATTCGGGGCTGATCGCGCCGGACCGGGCGAAAATGTTGACCACCCAGCTGCATTCACGGATCAACCCGGCCACCGGGCATACGTGGGGTATGACGGAACCGGGGTGGGCTGACCGCGTCCCGGAGCGGCCGCGGCTGCTGCGCAAGTGGGTGGAGCGCTGTTACGGCGGCGCGTCGGTGCGGATGCTGAGCGCCCGGGAATCGATGATCTATCCCGCTGATGTGCTGGATTGGTTTTTGGCCACGCAGCGACCGGCGCCGGCGGCCGAGCATAGGCCGGTCGCGGCCAGTGTCGGCCATGGCCGCACCCCGGCCCCACCCGCTGCCGGTGGCTCCCAGGTGATCCGGTTGGACGATTTCCGCAACGGCAGGCCATCGTGAATATGGTGGGGTGCTACTGACGGTGGCACAGGTGCAGCGGGTGCGTTTTGTGGACCGACCACCCACCTACACGGTGGTCGGCGCCGACAAATTGCCCGTGGCCCCGGCGCGCGAGTACCTGACGTTTCTGCGTAACCAAGGGAGCTCGCCGAACACGTTGCGCGCCTATGCCTATGGGCTGGCGGCGTGGTGGACGGTGCTGGAAGGTACCGGTACGGCGTGGGATGATTTCCCCACCAGTCTGTTCGGCCAGTTCCTGGCCTATCTGCGTACCGGGGATCTGCCCGGGGTGGCCCGTATCGGTGAACCAAAGCAGAGATTGGCCGAGTCGTCGCTGCTGCCGCGCAGCGCGGCGGTGTTGTCGATGTACCGGTATTTCGCCGATGCCCATGACCTGGTGCGCCCCTACCGGCGGTTGTACGCCAGTCATGCTCGGACGTCCCGGCGGGGCCGCTATGCACCGTTTCTGGCCGGAGTCGGCCCGAGACGCGAACACGATGGGCCGATTCACCGGCTGCGCGGGCTGCAGCGCGCTGAAACACCGGTGCTGCTGCCCGTGCAGGTCAACGCGATCTTGGATGCGTGCAGTGTCCAGACAGTCTCGGGTGAATGGTCGGGCGGCGGGGCGGGGCTGCGTGATCGGTTGTTTTTCGCGGTGCTGGCCGAAACCGGCATGCGCATCGGTGAAGCGTTGTCGTTGCGCCACCATGACTTTGATATCGCCGGTGGTGGTACCCCGTCGATACTGGTGGCGGGCCGTGATGATCATCCGCACGGGGTGCGCGCGAAATCGGGCCCGCGCCGGATCTACATCGGCGACGATCTGGTCGCCCTCTACACCGAGTATGTGTGGCAGCTGGTGGCCGCCGGCGCGGATATCGCGGTCGGCGACCTGGCGTCGTGTTTCGTGTTCGTCAACCTGGTGCGCGGCGTGCGCTACGCCCCGCTGCGCCCGGAAACCCTCTACGACAAGGTCGATCTGATCACCGCCCGCCGCGCCGATGTGCTGCCTGAGCAGTGGACGCCGCACTGGCTGCGCCACACCCACGCCACCGCGCTGTTGCTGGCCGGGGTGGACGTGCACGTGGTGATGCGCCGTCTCGGGCACGCCGACGTGCAGACCACGTTGTCGACCTACGGCTGGGTGACCGCCGACGCGCAGATGCGCACGCTGGCCGAATGGAAGAACTATGTCGCCGGGTGGAAGGTGAACCGTGACGGCCAATGACAGTCCTGCACCGGCACACACAGCGCCCACCCATCGTGGCGGCGAGGATCGGTGGACGCAGCAGTGGCAACAGGTACCCGCGCAGTGGCGCACCCTGGTCTATCACCTGGATACCGCCCCGGCCAATACGGTCTTTCAGCACAACCCGCGCTACCGGCCCACCCCGGACGGCCACGACTTCACCCCACAGGGTGTGCCGCAACGGTTCTGCGACGAGCTCGCGTGGTGGGTGTGGCTGTGCGGACACGAACAACGCCGCAAGATCGAACCGTCACTGCTGAAATGGACCAGCGGCGCACTGAGCATCGCCGCCACCGACTACCACCAACGGCACCGGCGTCACCCGGTCAGTATCGCTGATCTGAGCGCCGAGGCCATCGTGCGCCACGGGGTGCGCGAGTTCGAGCGCCGCACCGGCCGGCTGCCGTCGGCCGGATTTCGGCGCAACGTGACCAGTTTCATCGAGCACCTGCACCTGTATGTGTCGGTCCGCTGCACCGACTGGCCATGGTGGGCCCATGACATCTGGGATCTTGACGCTGATCCCCGAATCCCGCAACGTGAGCACGAACCCTGCCACGACCAGGTCGCACGCCTCGGAGGGATCGAACCGGCCTGGCTGCGCGACGGGGTACGGTTCTGGCTTCGCACCTGCTTGACGGCTGAACTGCTGCGCTGGTCGTCGGTGATCGGCCGCACCCGCGGCATCACCCGCCACTTGGGCCCGTTCCTAGCCGAACGCGGGATCGATGACCCGGTGATCAGCACCGACCGGGCGGCGCTGCGGCTGTTGTTCACCGAGTTCACCGACTACCTCAAATCACCTGCCGCGCGGGCCAAACCGGAGCGTCCGCTGTCGGCGGCGACGATCGCGGTCGTCCAGTCCAAGGTTCAGATGTTCTACACGTTCATGGTGGACCATGCCGAGGAAGCCGCGGCAGCGACCGGAGATCCTCGCTGGAGCCGGTTGACCGACACTCATACCCGGTTGTGGGGTGCGGCGTTTCGCAGCCGACGCCCTACCGGCGGCCGGGAGCTGACCTGGTTTTCGACCGCCGAGCTCCAGCGGATGCTGTGCTATCTCGACGTGCTGGCCGCCGACGCGGGTAAACCGGTAGTCATCACCCACCCCGATTCCACGATCTCGGTCGTGTCCGGTCTCGGCGATCCGCAAGCGGCCCGGATCTGGCTGCTGCAAGCGTTGACCGGGCGTCGGGCCTCAGAGATTCTGATGCTCGATTACAGTCCACTGCAACCGATCCCGGGCCACGACCGCCCCGCCGGAGCCACCGACGATCCCGACGGATTCGTGGCCAAACTGCGCTACCAACAGACCAAAGTCGACGGGGTGGTGCCCACCATCCTCGTCGAGCAGGCCGTGGTCAACGTGATCAGCGAACAGCAAGACTGGATCCGGGCGCGCTACCCGTATTTCGAGCCGAAATACCTGTTCCTCGGGGTGCGCTACCAGCACCAGGGCCAACGACCACGCAGCTATGACTCCTACAGCCGGATCCTCAATCGGCTCGACACCATCCACGGCCTCACCGACACCGCCGGCCACCCGCTGCGGTTCTCCCAGACCCACCGGCTGCGCCACACCCGCGCCACCGAACTGCTCAACGACGGGGTGCCCATCCATGTGGTGCAGCGCTACCTCGGGCACGCCTCGCCGGCGATGACCCTGCGTTACGCGGCGACCCTGCAAGCGACGGCCGAAGCGGAGTTCCTGCGACACAAAAAGATCGGCGCTCATGGCACCGACATCGCCATCAGCCCGTCTGACATCTACGACATGACCCAACTCTCGGCCCGTACCGACCGGGTGCTGCCCAACGGGGTATGTCTGCTGCCGCCGGTGGCCACCTGCGACAAGGGCAACGCCTGCTTGTCATGCGGGCATTTCGCCACCGACGCCACCCACCTCGACGAACTGGTCGACCAACGCGCCAAGACCCTGAAGCTGATCGACATCCGCCGCGAGCAGTACCGTGCCCGCACCGGGCGCGAACTCACCGACGACAACGTGTGGATCCACGAACGTCGCCGCGAAATCGCCTCGCTGGATGCCATCCTCGACCGGCTCCGCCGCGACGACGTGACCGATGGCAGCGTGAGCAGTGTCGCGGGAGCCGGTACCGCCAACCGGGCACCCACCATGCGCACCGCGACCCGGGGAAGCCACGAATCCGTGCTGCGCAAGGCCGACCCGGACCCGCCGCGATGAGCCGCCCCAAGCCGCCACCGCCCACCCAGAAGGCACTCGATGCGCTGGCCGAATACCGCCGGGCCCGCAGCGATGAGAAGCGCCGCGACATCGAGAAGGCGATCGCCCACCTGCGCAAGACCAACGCCACCATCAACTTCTCCACCGTGTCCCGCCGCGCCAAGGTGTCCCGCAAAACCATCTACAAACACGACGACCTGGTGACCGTCATCGAGCAATACCGCGGCCGGCATACCGACCGACAACCGGCATCGACTGGCCGCGAAACCAGCATCCACGCCGCGCTGCGCCACAAACTCGCCGCCAAAGACAAAGAGATCGCCGCACTCAAAGCCACCGTCGCAGAACAACAATCAACCATCGAGCTGCTCTACGGCCAACTCGACACCCTGCACGAACAGACCCCCTGAGCCCAGTACGCCCCCCGAGGTGTGCTGCGGTCACGGCCTGGCCCGCCGTGACGGAGGCCTTCCCGGCCTCCTGGCCAACTCGTGAGTGCCCGCCCGTGCCCGTCGGCCCGATTGCCAGGTCATCGACAAGACCTGGCCCGGCGGGCTGTGGTGGGGAGATCTTTCCAGGGCGTGTCGGTGTCTGCCGATCGGTTGGTCGCTGAACCGGCGGCGGACCGGCGTTAGTCGGCGGTGACCGGCACACCGTTGTCGCCGGGCGGTGTGGGTGCGGTGGGGGTGGTTTTGCGTTGATGCGTGGTGAGGAAGTCGTCGACGATGCGGGTGGTGTCGTGGGGGGTCATGGTGTGCAGTCCGGTCATGCGGGCGAAGGCGAGCGGCCCGATGAGTTGGCACAACGCGAGGTTCACGTCGAAGTCGTCGAGTTCGGCGCGGGCTTCTGCGCTTTGCAGGATGGCGTCGAAGGGTTGTCGGTATTGGTCGACGACGCGTGCGCGCAGCGTGCCGGCCGCGTGTTCACCGCCGGCGTGGTCGGTGGTTGCGGTCGGCCCGAGGGACAGCCAGGCCAGCATGGTGACGTGTAGCGGGGCGTCGGCGAACAGCGCCGCCTGACGGGTGAGCAGTTCGATGAGGCGTTCGCGCACCGTCCCGCCGGCCGGTGCCGGCGGGGTGACTTGGGGTAGCAGCCGTTCGAAGGTGGCCGCCAACAAGTGCGATGAACTGCCGAAGTGGCGGTAGAGGGTGGTTCGGGCCACCTTGGAGGCTTTGGTGACCGCCTCGACGGTGACGGCCTCGACACCACCGGTGCTGAGCAGCGCGGCCGCCGCGTCCAGTAAGCGATTGCGGGACCGGGTGCGGCGGGGGTCGATTTCGTCGTCGTCTTCGTCGTGGACTCGATCCGGCTGGCTGCTGCTCACACTCACTCTCCTTGCCGCTTCCCCCTTTATGGCCAACGGGTGCCGCCCGCCCGACACTTATGGTACCAACAGTAGCGTTGCGAAACTGGTCGTACTGGAGGTATCGGGTGTCCGAGCATGTGCCGTGTCGGGATGAGGTACCCCACGGTGACCGTGGGGTTGGGTCACCCGCGGAACGGTTGCCCGCCCACACCCCGCACTGTATGGGCTGCGGCCCGGACAACCCCCACGGCCTGCAGCTGGTGGTGTATCGCTGCGGCGAGCAGGTGTATGCCGATGCGACCTTCGACGAACGCCACATCGGGGCGCCGGGATTGGCGCACGGCGGCGCGGTGGCGGCCGCCTGCGATGACGTGCTGGGCTTCACGTTGTGGATCGCCGGCACCCCGGCGGTGACACGCAGTCTGACCGTCGAGTATCTGCTGCCGGTGCCACTGCACCAACCGCACCGGATCACCGCGCACATCACCGAGCGCAACGGCCGCGCCCTGCATGTCCGCGCGACAGGCACCGGCACCGACGGCGTCACCCGGTTCACCGCGAGCGCGGTGTTCGTCGTGGTGAGCACCGAGCACTTCGCCGCCCACGGTGATCTGGCGGCCTTCGATGGCCTGCTGGAACGGTTCACCCGCAGCAGCCGGGCCCACGCCGATCCGCACGACCCGACATCGTGACCGCGACCGACACCGGCGCCCAACCCAAAAGCCAACAATCCCAGGCGGATCCGCGGCCGGTGGCACCACACCCGACCGCGCCGCCGCGTCCGCGGACGCCGACGCGTCACCGAGAGGCGATTCTGGATGCGGCGCTGGTGGTGGCCGCCGCGGGCGGGTATGAGGCGGTGCGGATGCGCACGGTAGCCGAGCGGGCCGGTATCGCGGTCGGCACGCTCTACCGCTACTTCCCGTCCAAGACCCACCTGCTGGTCTCGGCGCTGGCCCGAGAATTCGGGCGGCTGCAAGCCGCCCAGGACTGGGCCGCCACCGGCACGACACCTCAGCAGCGCCTGGATCGGCTGACCGGGTATCTGCACGACCGCTGGCAGCGCGACCTTCATCTCACCGAGGCCATGACACGGGCATTCGTCGCCGCCGACAGCACCGCGGCCGCCGCCCTCGACGAGGCCGCCGCGGTCATCGAGCGCCTGCTCGCCCACACCCTGGGCGGCGACACGCCCGGGCCGCTCGATCAGCCGGTCGCCGAGCTCCTCGCCGACATCTGGCTGGCGAACCTGACCGCGTTCATCGGCCGGCGGGCCTCGGCGGCCCAGACCCGTGACCGCATCGATCGGGCCAGCCGGCGCATCGTGGATCGCCTGGCCTCCCTCACCCCCAACAGTTAACGATACTAATAGTATCGCAGCGATACTTACCGTACCCTTCAGATGCGACCCAAAGACGTGTCGAAGGAGGCGCCATGTTCACCCAATGGATCGAAGACTGCGTCGTGCAACGCGTGTCGCTGCGCGACGGGTTGGTGTTGGACCTCGATGGCTACAGCGAGCTGGTGATTTCGCGTCCCCTGCGGCTGACGCTGCCGCCCGTCGGGGACTTTCCGGCCGAACAAGTGCTCATCGACCCCAACCGGGTCGCGGTGCACGAACGCCCGCTGCTCGACCTGGCCGGCGCGGTGTGTACGCACGCCCGGTACGGCGATGACGGCGCGTTGCACCTGGGTTTTTCCCGAGGGCACCGCATCGATGTGGAGGCCGACGCGCACGCCACGGCCTGGGAGCTCTACGGCAAACGCCACGGATACATGGCCTGCCTGCCGCGTGGCCGGGTCCGGGTGGTCCGCCACGACATCCCCGACGCCGACGACACCGACGCCGGCGTCGGCGCAGGTCACTAGCGGCCCACAGGCGCGCCGCGCGGCCCCGGCGGACGCGCAGCGCGAACCACTGTGGTACTGCTAGTAGCGTAGCGATGCCGATAGTTCCTTTTCTCGGGTGGAGGGGTAGTGACCGACAGCGATCCGGATGGTTCGGGCACCGCGATGAATGCTCGGCGGCGATACCGCCGTTCGGCCGAACCGGCGGATTCCAGCGAGTACAGCGCGCGGTTGGCGGCGCTGGCGAGGTTCACGGTGAGGCACAAGACGCTGGTGATCGGCGCCTGGCTCGGCGTCGCGGTGGTGCTGGCACTGCTGTTTCCCCAATTGGAAACCGTGGTGCGCCAGCAATCGGCGGAGCTGCTCCCCCATGATGTGCCGTCGTTTCAGACAGTGGACCGGATGAGCGCGGCGTTCGGCGAACAAGGTTCCAAGACCATGGTGTTCGTCGCGATGGAAGACCCCGCCGGGCTGACCCCCGCGACGCGGGAGCGCTACGAGGACCTGGTGGCGCGGCTACGCGGCGACACCGCCCACGTCTTGCTGGTTCAGGACCTGCTGGCCGACCCGATCACCGCGACGCAGGCGGTCAGCGCCGACCGCAAGGCCTGGTTTCTGCCGGTCGGGGTGGCCGGCACCCTGGGCGATCCCGCCGCCGCCGAATCCGTGCAAGCGGTGCGCGACATCGCCGCCGACGTGTTCGCCGGCACGTCGACCACCGCGTACGTCACCGGCCCGCCCGCCACGTTCAGCGACCAGATCGCGGCCGCCGAACACGACCTGGTGCTGATTTCGATCGCCACCGCCGGCCTGATCGCGGTGATCCTGCTCATCGTGTACCGCTCGGTGTTCACCGCGCTGCTGCCACTGCTGGTGATCGCGGTGAGCCTGGTCGTCGGGCGCGGTGTGCTCTCGGCCCTGGGCCAGCTGGGAATGCCGGTCTCGCAATTCACCGTGGCGTTCATGACCGCGATCCTGCTGGGAGCCGGCACCGACTACACGGTGTTTCTGATCAGCCGCTACCACGAACAGCGCCGCGCACAGGTGCCGCCCGAACAGGCCATCGTGCACGCCACCGCCAGCATCGGCCGGGTCATCCTGGCCTCGGCGGCCACCGTCGCCTTCGCATTCCTGGCCATGGTGTTCGCTCAACTGAGCGTGTTCGCCGCCCTCGGCCCGGCCTGCGCGGTGGCCGTCATGTTCGGATTCCTGGCCACCGTGACGCTGCTGCCACCGGTGCTGGCGCTGGCCGCCCGACGCGGCATCGGCGACCCCAAACCCGACCGCACCCGCCGCTACTGGAACCGCGTCGCGGTCGCGGTGGTCCGCCGACCCGTGCCCCTGCTGATCGCCAGCCTGGTCATCCTGCTGACCCTGGCCGCGGCCACAACAACGATGAAGATCAGCTACGACGACCGCAAAGGCCAGCCCGCCACCACCGCCAGCAACCAGGGCTACCAACTACTCGACCGCCACTTCCCCAAAGACATCGTCATCACCGAATTCCTCGTCGTGGAAAACCCCACCGACATGCGCACCGCAAAAGGGCTCGCCGACCTCGACGAAATGGCCTCCCGCGTCTCCCAGATCCCCGGCGTCACCACAGTGTCCGGCGTCACCCGCCCCACCGGAGCCCGCCTCGAACAAGCCCAACTCTCCTGGCAGAACGGCCAGATCGGCGACAAGATGGCCGGCGCCGTCGCCGACGGCAACGCCAGAAAAGACGACCTCGCCAAGCTCACCGCTGGCGCCGACCAACTCGCCGGCGGCCTGGCCCAACTCGACACCACCCTGCGCACCGCCCTGACCCCCCTCACCGCGACACTCACCCAAGCCCAGTCCGCCGGCACCCAGATTCAACAGTTCCGGCCCCTGCTGCAACAACTTTCGGCCACCGCCCCCGGCGTCGACCGCGCCATCCAATCCGGTCCCGGGCTGCGCCCCCTGGCCGAACAAGCCCAACACGCCATCGCCGTCCTCGACCCCCTCACCGGCGCCCTCAACACCTCCCCGTGGTGTGCCACCACACCCCAATGCGCCCAGATCCGCGACCAAGTCCAGACACTGGTGAGCTTGCGCGACAGCGGATTGTTCACCCAGATCGCCGAACTCGGCGATCGCTACAACCCCGACACCAACGCCACCGTCGCCGGCACCCTGGCCACCGTCCACACCGCGGTCACCTCCCTCAACAAAGCCTTCGCAACCCTCGGAGACCCCGCCGACCTGGCCGGCAACATCCGACGCCTCCAAGACGGCATCAGCCAACTCGCCTCAGGCGCCCAAGCACTGGCCACCGGCGTCCACGCACTGGCCGACAGCAACATCGAAATGCTGTCCGGGATGAGCCAGATCGCCACCCAACTCCAAAACGCCGCCCGCGCCACCGCCAACTCGGACTCCTCCAGCGGCTTCTACCTGCCCGCCAACACCTTCCAAAACCGCCAATTCACCGATATGGCAAAACAATTCCTCTCCCCAGACGGAAAAACCGCACGCTTTGCCATCGAAACCAGCCACGACCCCTACAGCGCCGAAGCAACCCGCCTCGCACACGAAATCACCGACGTCGCCAACGCCGCACGCCCCAACACCTCACTGCACCAAGCCACCGTCTCCGTTGCCGGGTTCCCCGCCGTCAACTCCGACATCCAACGACTGCTGCGAGCCGACTTCACCCAACTCGCCCTCGCCACACTGCTCATCGTCGGACTCATCCTCGTCGTACTACTGCGCGCCCTGCTCGCCCCGCTCTACCTGCTCGGCACCGTCGTGCTCAACTACCTGGCCTCACTGGGCATCGGCGTCCTCATCTTCCAATGGGGACTCGGACACGAAATCGCCTGGCCAGTACCACTACTCGCGTTCATCATCCTGGTCGCAGTCGGCGCCGACTACAACATGCTGCTCGTCTCACGACTACGCGAAGAATCAGGACACAACATCCGCGTCGGCGTACTGCGCACCGTCGCCAACACCGGCTCCGTCATCACCTCAGCCGGCCTCATCTTCGCCGCCAGCATGTTCGGCCTCATGGTCGGCTCAGTGGCCATCATGATCCAAGCCGGCCTCATCATCGGCTGCGGACTCCTACTCGACACCTTCCTCGTGCGCACCCTCACTGTCCCCGCCATCGCCACACTCCTACGCGAAGCCAGCTGGTGGCCCCAACGAGCCACCCACCGCCCAACAACCACCAGCCACTCCACACCACCACAACTAGCCACCCGCCATTAAGAACCAACACCCGCACCCACCCCCAACAAGTCACCGCACCCGTCACCGACGGCAGCCCGCCATGATGGCGGCGACGAAGCGACGGGCTCCCGAACCATCGCGCCAGCCAGACCGCACCAACCAACCCCTAACCGGAAACACCGGCAGCCCAGCCTGTTACCCATCACGCCAAGCCAGGCCAACTCGCCTCAGCGGGAACAACAGTGAACATCAGAATCTGACCCCAGATAACGCCACATCCGATGACGCTACCTGGCACCGCACTCAATACCGCGCAAATCCACGGCCAGCGACGCTGATGAATCAGACGGCCCCGCCTCAGACCGCCACACTGTCTTCGGTGACGGTCAGAGCTGCGAGCGCCGGTATCGCTGATTCAGCCAACGCGACGTAGCGTTCGTCGCGCTCCACGCCGATACTGCGATAACCAACCGCTTCCGCAGCGGCCAGGGTGGAACCAGACCCGGCGAACGTATCCAGGACCACGCCCTCGCCTGTGGGCAGCGCAGCGCGCACAATCTTCCGTAGGAACGCCTGAGGCTTGAGGCTTGGATGCGGTGCCAGGCGCTTTTCAGCCGATTGTGTTGGGGCTGACCTGATCACATCACCGAACGGTCGAGCCGCATCAAGACGCCGCAAACCACCGGTGCCCCACTTTCGCAGGTTCTCCGCGACCGTGCCTTCGACCGGCTTCCTGAACAACAGCCACGGTTCCCACATCGAGCGTGGCATCACCGTCACATCGGGGAACTCTTCGTGGGCGTTCTTGGGGCGGTCCCCGCCACGCAGCGTCATGACTAGCCGAACAACCTCGCCACGTCGTTCCAACCCTGCTTCGTACAGAGCAAACGAAACCACATGCGACAGAAGCGGATTCGATGCCACAAACACGTGCGCACCCGGAACCAGAACCGGCTGCAGCGCTGATGCCCAATCATGGAAGAATCGCTTGATTTCTGCCCGTTCGCTATGACGCAACGTCGTGAACCGAGGCAGAGGCGAACGCCGGTACCCATCTAGGGTTGGCGGAATTCTCCACACCCCGCCGCGACCGTTCCGCAACTTCCGCTGCTCCACCTCGTTGTATTCGGTCAGACCGTACGGCGGATCCGTGACGACAGCGTGAATGCTATTGGCAGCACAGCTTTCAAGCCACTCGATGCAATCGGATTGGTACAGAGTCGCCCCACCGTAGGTGAAGCCCGGTGTACTGCCAGTGGTATCGGCAACTGCATTCTCTACGCTCACTTGCCCCTCACAAGCCGGTAGCGACCGCGCGAAACACGTTGGAAAGTGTCGGGTGTATGCAACCGCAAAGACGACCGCACCGAAGACTCGGGGACCTCGGAGCCTAGCTTCTGTTGAACGGCTTCAAGGACCTCTGCAATGGAGGCGTCCTGCTGCTTTGACTCCTTGAAGAACGCCAAGATTGCATCGCGCACCACACCTGGGGGCCTTCGCTCAGCCATCCGAAGCTCCTTCGACGAAGTGTTCACTCTGGCCGCAATCGGCTTCCCTTCAAGCTACGCCGTTTGACGTCTAGACGTCAAACACGACACGCCCGCTGCTTCGGCCTGACGGAGGTGCGTGACAAGCGATGCTAACGGGACCAATGAATCGAACATGTGTTCGTTCTAGCACGTCCGGCCGACAGCTGGCGACCAAAGCACGCTCCATATTGAAGCGAGTTTGTGGAGCCACGGGGAATCGAACCCCGATCTGAGCCTTGCAAAGGCCCCGTTCTACCGTTGAACTATGGCCCCGTCACGGACATGACCGCGACAGCATCACCGCTGGTCACACCCACTTCCAACTCACTCTCCTACAGATAAGAATCGATCGCAGCCTCCGAGGGTGAATTCGATCTGGTCCAGGTAGCCCATCAGGCGCAAGCCGACAGGCAGCCCGAGACCAGGTAGAAGAGGTGTGACGACGTGGGCGATGTGGTCGAATCGTTGCGGTTCGTCTGGCCCAGAGTCCACGTCGACCTCCACGCGGGTGGGCGGCACGCCTGCATGCGTGTCGATGGTGTCGGTGTTGGCCTGGGCAGCTTCGCGCGAGCCGAGTTGGTCGACGATCTGTTGCCACAGTGCGCGGCGCTGCTGATCCGGGAAGGGACCGCGTACTTGGTAGGTGCGAGGAGGGGCGAAGCGCTGTGGCGATGGAATGTTCAGTATCCAGGTCGCGGCGGTCAGGTCTGGATGGGCATGAATGAGCTCAGTGATGCCGGCGTCGCTGACCGAGGGGGCTAGCGCGACGCTGATGCTTCGTGAAGTGTCCGGCCCGGCCCATGCCGGCTGAATCACTGTGGCTCCCACGGAAACCGGTGACTGCGCTACCTGTAGCCACATCGCTAGGCTGTCGGCGACGTCGCCGCTCGAGGGGCCTCCGCGGGCGCGGCGGTCGAAATGATAGTCGAATTCAGCGCGTGAACCAGGCGCGCTGGAGTCGGGGTCGTGGTCGGCCTTGTACGCGACTTCCAGCTTGACGTCGAACTCGGCGAAATTCGCTGCCCGCATGCGGTCAACGAATGTTCTTCCGACAGCGGCGGCTTGCGGGGCGGAGGCGGTGTCGGCGAGGGTGACTTCGAGGTTGAAGTGGGCGCCACCGTCGAAACTCGTGTCGTAGTGCACATCGGCGGCGGTCACGCCGGGCATGGCGCGGATAGTGTCGCCGATCGAATTGGCCGCCCCGAGGCGGTTCGGGAATCCGCATCCGCTCACCCCGACGGTCAATCCAGCAGCCGCGATCAGAACCACCACCGCGCCGATTCGGGCCGGCGGTCGCGCCGGGCGCCAACGGCATCGATGGGCGCTGCGGCGGCCAATGTGCGACCTTGGCGTCCCGTTCGTCGCCGCGACAAGCCCTCGGCGCGCGGAGGGCTCCGCGGCCGGAATTTGCATGTGGCTACCCTTTCACGCGGTCCTCGCCCGACGAGTACTGAAACGGGATATCCACACCCGTAAAGCTTTCGAGTAGCGATATGCCGAACGGCTTTACGACGTAGGAGTAGTGAACGTACCCCTGCGCATCCGGAGCTGTTGCACACGCTGCGCCCGGGTGACCGCATCGTATCTTGTCCGGGAAAGCGGCTAGGCCAACCACCAGCACCACTGCAGCAGTGATCCCGATCGCAAGAACGCGTTTGTTCATCATCTACCTCGGGTCGAGGGAACTGACGCCACGGCCGGCGCGCCGCGATCGGCGCTTCATGGATGTACGCCGGCTATCCGGAGTACGAGCAGCACGAGCCCGTAGATCGCGAAAACCGCGGGAGTCGCAAGCGCCATGACCAGCGGGATCTTGACCGTCCATAGCGGCTGGCGTTCTTTAAGTCCCAGTTGCCGGGCCACCACGCGGATCAGGTCCCGACCCTCTCTGGAGTTGAACCGGTAGTCGACCACCGGCTCGATGCGGCCGTTATCTGAGAGCGCCCAAATCTTTTGGCGTGAAAACGAAAGGACGCGTCCGCCTTGCGCCTGCATCGAGGCGCCGAACGCGGGAACCCCGGCTCGCCATCTGACCTCGACCTGCCGGTCGGTGATGGTGAAATAGGACTTGCGCTCGACCACTCGCCACCGGAAGCTTTTGCGCAAGCCGGCCCGGTTGTACAGGCCCCACCACCGGGCGTTGGCGATGTCGAGTTTGACGTCGAAACCCTTCTTGGTGTCGACGACGATGTACGGGGTGTCCTGCGCGGCCGCCGCGACGGCATCCCTGAACTCACTCATCGCGCCAGCGTTCCCCAAATCCTCGGCTGTCGTACGTCGCGTTGAACGCCCATCTTTTTCCTCGACGGCCCCGGCTACCGACCATCGCGATCCACGCTACCGTTCCCGCGCCCGCCGGCAGCCCCAGCCACGTCCGGCTGGCTGCCTCCAGCCGTCGAAAGTTCTGCAACTCGCACCCCACCAGCGGTAGTAGGGTCTGATCCCGTGGCCGAAACCTATCGACTCGAAGACATACCGCCGCTGGGGTTGACCCCTGATGGTGGACACCCGACTGGTGGGACCGTTGGTCCCGCGGGAAGGATGTCCGTATGTCGGGCAAGCGTCGCAAGTACACCCCGGAGTTTCGGGAGCAGGCTGCTCGCCT
>NZ_JACKSY010000085.1:0-11860 GCF_025821985.1 Mycobacterium timonense
CAACCCCGCCGCGCTGCTACGGCTGGCCGGCTCCGTTCTCGTCGAAGCCCACGACGAATGGCAAGTCGCCGAAAAGCGCTATCTCTCCGAGACCACCCTGGCCCTATTACATCCCCGCTCCGATCCAGCCGACCAATCCGTTGCCGTCCCCGCCGCCATCACGGCATAGTGGAAACGCGCAGAGCCTCAGGCGAAACGCCGATCGGCTTTACACCACTTCACGGGGCACAACCGTCGGTGGCGTACGTAGGAACGCAGTACACGCAAAACGGCTTGCTAACGAATTCAAGGTTGCGCACGTAAGGCCGCTATGACGTTTCCCTTTCAAGATGCGGTAGGCGGAGCGCCTCGCCGTAGATCGTCCAGCAGGTGCTCCATGAGCGCTTCTTCGAATGCCACGCAGCCGGTGGCGCTGATCTGTTCCGCGAGCTCGGGCTCCCATGGTGTGGGAGGGACCAGCTCGCGGATCGGGGCGGTGGGCCCGGATGTGGCGTAGTCGGTGGCCGTCATGCGCCAGGGTTTGGCTGTCGGGACGGCGTTGAGAATAGCGGTCACGGTACGAATGCCGGCAGGGTCGAAGTCGGCGCGCACGGCGATGTTCCAGCGAGCCGCGGCAAGGCCTGCAATGGCCGCGATCTCGGTCTGCGAGGGATTGCCCATCGTGCACACCAGCCGTATCGGGTTGGCGCAGTCGGGGTTTCGGGCCACCATGTCTGCTGCGGCGGCTAGGACCGAGGGATTCTCGGTGATGAACACCCAAGCGTCGGGGTGGGGAGCTGTGGGCCACTCCGGGCAGGCGAGTTCGCGCGGCGGCAGTGTGCATGTCGCTGCGGGTGGCAACTGCCAGCCGCGCGGGTGGACGCCCAGAACAGTCAGGCCTCCCATGAGTTGGTCGCAATCAACGCCAGCTTGCGCCCACAAGGACCGTGCCGTTGACCGCTGGTCCGCACGGATGCGACCGGCTGCGGTGAGCAGAGAAAGGGTGACACCGGCCAGCGGCGTGCCCTCGTCGAGGGCATGGGGACTATCGGGGACGAGCAGCCTGCGATCTAGCCGGCCCCCGTCGGGTATCCGCATCACGGCAGCCGCGATGGCGGCCGCGTTCGCCACGAGCTGGTTGGCATTGGGGTCACTATCGAGTCGGGCCACCCACCCGGTTCGGCGTAGATGCTCAAACAGCTGCGGACCGTGGACGGCCAGCTCGGGGTGGCTATTGCAGGCCGCGTCCAGGCATGCGGACAGCCGTTGCGCTCTGGCATGTTGTTGACTGCGATCTGCCGCGCGGGTGGCAAGAGTTCTGCCCGTGGCGTGCGCTGCGACGGCACCCGGCGTGAGGGTAGGGCCGCGTGCGCGCACCTGTTCGGTCAACACATCGAGTTCGATGCGCAACCTGCGGCCAGGTCGCAGAGCTCCGCGAACAAGCCCAGCGGCTGCCGCACGCTGCGACGGGTTGACGGGCGCATCGACGGTAATGGCCGGCCCGGTGACCAAGTGGGGGTCGCCGCGACGATCGGCGGCCGCGGCGACGGCCGCCCACAGCCAACCAAGATCGGGCGAAAGCAGCATGGTCAGGTCGGCGTGAGCACACGAGCCATCGCAAAGGTGGCAGGCCTTGACGGTCATGGAGATTCGTCTGGATCCCCGGGCAGGGGCTCAATCCCGCGCACCAGCATCGGGAATGCGACGACCACACCGTCGGGGCCAGCCTCCAGGTCGTGACCGTCCACGCCGTCCCATGCACCGGGGGCGCCTTCCCACAGATAAGAGGTGCAGATGACGTCGAGGTCGAGCTCGGCGATGTAGCGGGCCAGGCCTTCCCGCCCGGTGTCATCGACCTCGGCAGGCACCTCGTCGAGTGCGGCAAGGCGCAGCGCTGTGTCGGGCAGGTTGTCGTAGAGCGCGGCGATCGACGCGATCATCGGGGCCAGGATCACCAGGCGGCGTTCGCCTCCCGACAATCCGGTGTTGCGTGTCCAGCGTTTAGGCTCTTGACCGGGTCGGTGCACGAAGTAGTCAACGCGTACCCAGTCACGGATGTCGACTGCTTGCTTGACCTTTTCGGTGTCGGTTTCGCCGTCGGCCGCATCTAGCAGGCTCTTGAGCGCCGCCGCCAACTCGGCGTCCTGCTCGGGTGTTCGAGTCGCCGCGGATTTCTTACACGCCAGGTGGTAGACGGTGCGTCGGTTAGGGTTGAGGTCATCGCGCAGGCTGACCTTCACTCGCACCCCGACGCCGGAGGACGCCGACGCCGATTCCATCTTGGTGTTCACTGAATCGACCCAGTCCAGCAGCTCGGTGTAGGCGATGCCGATCGCGCTGGGTAGCCGCCCGACGATGAAGTCGCGCAGCGCAGCCTCTTCGGCCTCGTGGAGTTGCTCGCCGGCGCGGTCGGCCAGCCTGCGTGCCAGGGCAGCGGCTGCACACGGTGTGTAGGCGATGCCATCGTAGGTGCATTGGTACGTGTCGAGATCGCCGTGACCTTCAGTGCGGTCCACGGCCCACATGCGAAGCTCGGCGCGCGCGGTCTCGTAAGTGTCGGCGACTTTTTTCTTGCCCCACTTGGTTTTTCCTTCGACGGCGGCAGTGACTTGTGCGATCAACGCGTCGCTGCTGGAGTGTTGGGCGTCGCGCAGCACGACTTCGGCGACGTCCTGCACGGCCAGCAGGCCTCGTAGCTCGGCCAGCGCCGCGCTAGCGGCCGGTTGTTTGGCCGCGGCATTTTCGATCGCGTCGGCGGCGGCCTGCTCAAGCTTTGCCTCTTCTACAAGCGCTTCGTCTTTGAGTACAACCGCCGCACCGACCAATTCCTGGGTTTCTTTGGCGCGCGCACGCGCCGCCGTGAGACGCGCGGAGAGTTCAGCGGCGGCCTTGCCGTGTGCGCCCTGCATCCGCTCGTAGACCAGCCTGGCTTTCCGCGCGGCAGCATGAGCGGTTGTTGCGGCGGCATGCAGGGCAGTCAGGGCCGCGCGGTCGCTGGCATGGCTGTCGGCGCGGGTGCGCAGGCTCAGCAGGGTTGACTGCTGGGCGCTTAGCGCCGCGGCCGCGTTACGAAGCCCGGTGGTGATGCGGGCTTCCGATTCTGCTGTGGCGGCGACCTCGTCGGGGTCGGTTGATAGGCCCATCGATTTGGCCTGAGTGCGCCACTGCTCGGCGACCGTGTTGGCCTGCCGGCGGGCGGTTTCAGCTTCCGCGGCGGCCTTATCGGCGACGGCGCGCTGCTGCTCGGCCCACCGCGCAGCGGCGCTGCGGTCTTGTTCTGCCTTCGCGAGTTCCTTGAGGCTCGGGAAGGACTCGGCCCGCGCCTGTGTTCGGGTCGCGTGGTCACGCAGCTCCTCGGCCGCCTGCTCTAGGGCTGCGGCTTCGCTGTCGAGATGATCGGCGGTGTCGTCGAGCCTTTCGGCTTCCGCCAATGCGGCGGCGCGCCGTTGTGCGGCCCCGATGTGGCTCGGCTCGGGAAGCGTGGCGGAATCATCGGCGCCGGGGGCCCGTCCGCAGATCACACCGAACCGGAAGCTTCCATCGGTTCCAATGACAGCGGGGACATCTGAAAGAGCCGCAGAGGCGGTGTCCACCAGTGTAATGCGTTCAAGGACATCAGTCGCCGCTGCGGCGAGCCGGTGCTGTGAATCGGCCTCGATGAGTGTGGTCAGGCTGTGGGCAGCGCGCGGTGTGGTCGCGGTCACAGCCCAGGGGTGAGCCCAGCCGCCATCCTCGGTGAGAGTCGCGCCGAGAAGACCTGCGGATTCCAGCGCGGATTCAACCAGCGCCTGGAGTCGCCTATCGGTGCCGGTTTTCCATTGCAGGGCGTAAGCGAACGCGTCTTCGTCGGCATCGCCGGCCCATGGCGGCCGCGGGGGCGGGATCATCCGACCGGCGCGCAGTTCCTCGGCGCGGTGGCGGGCATCGGTAGCCGCGGCGTGCTTCGTATCCGCCTGCTGTCCATAGGCTTTGGCGGTTTGCCGTAGTTCGGCGGCGGTTTTGGCCGCAATGTTGCGCGCTGAGTCCTTCCAATCTGATGCCGAGCCCAGCAGCGCGGCAGGACCTGCGGCGGCGGTCTGGGTGATGGTGTCGGCATCGAGCGCATCCGACTCCGGGGTGGCCGTCAGGTCGGCGTTGGCCGAAGCCCAGCGTGAGATCTCCTGCACAGCAGTCGATGCGGCGTCGAGGGCTCGTTCGGTCTTGCGGTCACGCTCGTGGGCAGCGTTGTCTGCGTGCTGGTCGGCCTGGTCGGCCTGCTGCGACTTGTGCGAGGCATCCTGCTGGACGGGCGCAACGGTTCTGCGATGTTGCCTGACCATGAGCTCGGCGTTCGTCTGCCGGGTTTCGTGGTCGCTGGCGATCGCCATCCAGGACTGGGCCGCCGCGTCGAGCTGCTCAGGATCGATGCTCAACTCCAGCGGCGGCCCAGGGTCGAAGGCGTCTTCGCCGACGGTCAAGATCGCGTGGGAGCGGGTGCTGACCACCACTGTGGGTGCGGTCGCGGCCGTGTGCGGGTCGTAATTGGCGGCGGCGGCGGTTATGTCCGTCACGGCCGCGGCGAGCTGGTGGGCGTCAGTGGCGAGGTGTGCACCGTCACGGCGGAGTGTGCGGACCCGGTGGTGGAGGTTGTCGACCTTGGCTTGGGCCTCGCTGTCGCGGGCGTCGGAGGTGTTGGCGAGGTCGGCGAGTCGTTCAAGCGTTGTGTAGGCGGGGGATTTCTCGATCGACTCCACTTCGGCGACTGCGTTGTCGTGGTCCTGCTCGGCGACTCTGAGGTCAGCCTCGGCCCGCTCGCGTGCGGTAACGGCATCGCGGTGGCGGCCCTGAAATCGATCTGCGGCCTGGCGGGCGTTGTCATACACATCGCGTGCGCAGGCCGCGGCCGCCGCCAGCTTGCCGGCCACCTCGGCGGCGTGGCCGGACCAAACTTCAGCGAAAGTATCCAGCGTCGCAGCGGCTTCGACGTCGCGCTGGAAAGCTAGGCGGGTTTCATTCGTTGCGGCCAGCGCTTCGCCGGTGGCTTCAATGACGTCGTTTGATACGCCGGGCAGGGCTTCGCGAAGGGACTGAGCGGCGTGATCGGGGCTGGTGCCAGCGAGCAGGCTGGGGTTGCGGACCTTCCGGATGCGGTCTGCCAGGGCGATTAAATCCCTTCTGGCGGTGCTGAATACATGGTTGGCCAACGCGTTGAGGTAGTCCTCTTCGTCCTTGAATACGGTTCCTCCCGTGGCCTCGACCTGCTCGCGGAAGGCCTCAGCGGTGGTGATCGCCGGCCGACCGGGCCCGGGGCCGGTCAACGGCATATCTTTAATGGGCTCACCGGGAATGGTGAACGGCTCGATCTTTACGTTCGGCGTTGATCCATCAGAAAACACAAGTCGGGCGCCGTAGGAGTGCACAGCTTGGTCGCCGGGTCCGGCGAACGTCAACCACGCGTATCCGATCCGCTTCCTGTCGGTGCTGCCTTCACGCATGAGCGAGGTGAGCGTAGTGGTGCGCGATGTGCCGGCGCGCAGCTTCGCTTTGTCTAAGTCCAGTAGGAACGGCCACAGCGCTTCCAGCGCTGTGGTCTTGCCGGTGCCGTTGGGGCCAAGCAGGAGTAGGCGCCCGGACGGGGCCGACAGCACCAAGTCACCGTAGCGCCAGACGTTCGACAGCCCGGCGCCCACGAGCCGCCAGCGTCCGCCGAACCGCGCCCGATTGCCTGCCGGTGGTGCGGGTTGGGATTGTTCCATCGGTGTGGGGACGATAGTTGTCATCTGGGTTCTCCACCGCAAGGTTCTGGTCGATACTTTGTGCCGAATTCACGGTCTGGCGTTGGGGCTGGTGCGGTTGGGGGTGGTTCCCAGCGGCCCATGACCGGTGACAACCACCAGCAGCAGTCGACGATCCGCAGTAGCCCGACGCCGGTCAGCAACTGCTGCACGTCGGTGAGCAAGCCGGCGGGGTCAGCGGCCCGCTCGGCGGGCCAACCGCCTTTGCCGGTGGTTTGTTGCTCGGCAAGGCGGGTCAATTCAGCGAGGACTGCTACGCGCGGCATGCCGCGCCATCCGGGACCCGGCCCCCCAGTTTGTCCTTTGATCGCAATGTGATCCGCCAGCAACATGGCCACGTGGGGGATGATCCCAGCGGCCGGAAACGGGACTTGCCCGAGCTCACTAGGCCAGCGAAACGCGTCGTCGGGAACAACAAACGCGGCACCTTCGGCGCGCCGTTCGATCGCCAAACCGAACGCGGCCGCTAATGGTGCGCCATCATCACTACGCAGGCGTCGCGACAACCAGTCGGACTCCGCCTCGTCGAGATCGATGGTATGCACGCAGGTGTCATCGACGAGTCGGCGCCGCATCCGCCGGCCGACGTCGGGTTCACGCGCAACATTGTCCAGCCAGCGCCCCGGGTCCAGTGACGGGTCGGTGGTTGGGTCGAAGTTGGCGATCAGGTGCAGCAGTCGGGTGTGGAAGATGGTCAGAAGAACCGGTGCGTTGTCGTCGTTGAGGTAGGAGTCGATCTGACCGTCGGTTTCCTCGATGACTCCGCGATCGGCCAGTTCGTGAACGGCGCGGGTGATTGCGCGTCGTTCGGCGCGGCTGGCGGTAAGAGGGATGCTGGCTTCGGCCGCGGCGGCTTTGCCGGCTTCAACGAGTTGGCCGATAGTGACCTGGTGCGGCAGACTTTCCGCGGCCGCGGCAAGTAGGAACACCCACGAGCAGGTGAGCGGATTGGGGGCCTGCACTGCCCAATCGGCTAGGCGCGCACGCGTCGGCGGTGACTTTTCGAGGCGAACCACGTCGCGTTGCACAATCAGCCGCCAGCCCAGTCTGTTAAGCACTGAGCGCATTCCGATGAGGTTGCGGCGAACAGCGCTGATGGCCGCATCGTCGCGGCCGGCGATCAACCATGGTTGACGGGCTAACAGCCGCAACGCGGTGGCCACTTCTGTCTCCGCGTCGGGCGCGATCGCCAGCCGGGCCGTATGCGGCTTCGTCACGCCACCACCGCCCCCTCGAGGCGGATTTCCGCAGAACCGCCCGGATCGGCCCCCACAGCATGGGGGTGGCTGGGTTGTTCTGCAGGAGAATGGAACACGAACTCCCGCCCGGGTAGCCACACTCGCCACCGGGGTGCTCGCAATAACCCCGTTGTGGTTTTGGTCCAAAACACGGTGCAAGCCAACCCGTCTTTGGTAGCACGTCGACGACCACGGCTGGGCGTTTGGCGCAACGCCGCCCGCAGGGCCGCGAATGCCACCCGAGCAGCGCCATCCGACAACGTTGATCCGGGTGCGGTGGAAAGGATCTCGCGCAAGTGCTGACGGTGAAGCGCCAGGCGTCGCTGACGCTCGCTCGCGACCGCTGCGCGCGCAGGGCCGTCGTCAATTGGTGCTGGAGCGCGACCGCGAACCCCTGCTCTACCGTGTGTGCGGAGCCCGGGAGGCACCGGCACTTGAGGCCCATCACGCCAGGGCGGCGTGCGCCCGGCTCCCGGATCGTCAGCTTCGCCGTGAAGTTTGCGCCAGGGGTGATCGCCGAGGGCGGCAAGGAAAAGTTGCGGACCGAAGTGCGGATGCAGGCAGCCGCGGGCCAAAAGCAGGGCGCGGGCGCGAGACGTGCCGGACTCGCCGGCGGTGTGCAACCGTCGCAGATTGGCGTGAAATGTCGGGATCGCCATCACCATCCGCGACTGGAACCGTGCTGCGCGACCAGACATCGGATCGAACCATGCGACTAGGCCATGCCAGTCGCGCACATCGCCGCCTTTAGATGCCGCGAGCAAATCCCTCCCGATCAGATCAGAGGCGGCAGACCCTTCAATGGTGAGCTGCGCCAGCTCGGTGAAACGCGGAGTCAGTGCCCGCAGCGCAATCGCCGCGCGGTCGGAGCCACGGTCCAATTCGATTGCCACCCGTCGGGCGTAGTTGACGAGCAGCGACTTCAGCTCGGCAGTGTGTGCATCATCGAGATCGAATCGGTCAGCCAAGCCCATGAGGGTGTCTTCCGCGCCGACCAGCGACGCATCCAGGTTGTCTTGGGCGATGAACACCTCGTTCACCCGCGCTCGCGCCCACTGTTGATCCGGCGGTGCATCGGCGCCAGCCAGCGCCTCCAGCGCGGAGACGACCGCGTTGAGGGATTGCAGCGGAATTTCGCGCATCACCGTGGTATCCGCCAACACCGTCTCGTAGAACCGTTGAACCTGCCGGCCGTGTCGGGTCGCGGTGTAGCGGAAGTTCCGCCGCAGCAGGTCCTGGACACGGCGCACGTGCGTTTGATCCGAGCGCGCCGACACCACAGCCCACTCCCGCAGCTTTTCCAGCCGAACCTCCACGACCCGGGCGTCCAGATCGGTGCCGCGGTCACGTAACGCCGCGGTGACCTCGGCGGGGGTCAAATCCGACGGTGAGGATTCCAGCACCGCCATAATCGCGATGTACTCATCGGATTCGGGCACCACAAGATAGGTCAGGGCGCGGCGGGCATCGTCGGGGAGCTCGGCGACCGATGTGTCGCCAAGCTTCATCTCCGAATCGCCAGCTGTCACATTCCCCCAACACTGCTAGGGTCCCGACATTTCCCACGGTAGCGTCCGGCACTGACACACCGCGGCCGTTTACCGCGACTGCGTGGCTCTGCGGGCTGGTACTTCTCGTTGCCTCCGCCGCGGCGCCGCCGCGGGGAACTCGCTCAAGCCTCGCTATGGCGCAGATCCAGACTGGTCAGAATTGTGCCCCGTTGGATCGTGTCGAGGTTCAGGGTGAGTCGAGATTCGGCTGGTGCCATCGTGATCGGCCCATTTGCGTCGCTGGCCCTAGTGTGTGTGATGTGAAGTGCACCGGCAGCTTTCGGGGGACTGCCCCGAGTTCAGTTGGCTCGGAGGTGTGATTTTCAGGCCGCGGTTGCGACCGGTGTGTGGAGCAGTTCGAACTCTATCGGGGTTAGCCTGCCCAGTGCGCGTTGCCGGCGGCGTCGGTGGGACTGCCCCGAGTTCAGTTGGCTCGGAGGTGTGATTTTCAGGCCGCGGTTGCGACCGGTGTGTGGAGCAGTTCGAACTCTATCGGGGTTAGCCTGCCCAGTGCGCGTTGCCGGCGGCGTCGGTGGTAGGTCCGCTCAATCCACGACACGATCGCCAGGCGCAGTTCGGCTCGGGTGGTCCAGCGTCGCCGGTCGAGTACGTTGCGTTGCAGAAGGGCGAAGAACGACTCCATGGCAGCGTTGTCCCCGCACGCACCGACGCGACCCATCGAACCGTGTAATCCGTTGTGCAACAGTGCATGGACGAACTTTCGCGAGCGAAATTGACTACCCCTGTCGGAATGAACGATCGTCGCGGCAGGTGAACGCAGCGCCACAGCGTGATCCAGGGCGGCCACTGCCAGCGAGGACTTCATCCGCGAATCCATCGAGTAACCCACGATCCGGTTGGAGTAGACGTCTTTGATGGCGCAGAGGTAGAGCTTGCCTTCATCGGTGCGGTGTTCGGTGATGTCGGCCAGCCAGACCTGGTTGGCGGTCTGGGCGCTGAACTGACGCTGCACGAGATCGTCGTGGATCGGTGGCCCCGATCGACGGTTCAGTCCTCGCTTCTTGGCGAAGATCGACCAGATGCGCTCTTGGGAACACAACCGTGCGACACGGTTTTCGCTGGCGGAGATCCCGCGCGCGGGAAGTTCGTCGGCGATGAATCGGTAACCGAATGCGGGGTCATCGACGTGGATGTCGCGGGCGGCGTTGATGAGGTGCGCATCATCCCAATCCCGCTGTGATACAGGCGCTTTACGCCACTTATAGAACGCCTGGGTGGAGAACCCAAGAACCCGGCAGGTCACCGCGACGGGCACGCCGTCATCGGCCAGGTCGAGGACCAGCGGGTACATCATTTTGGGTTGGCATCCCGGGACAGGTAGCCGACCGCGCGACGCATCACTTCAGCTTCCTGCTCGAGGAGCTTGATCCGTTTATGCGCGTCGCGCAGCTGCGCCGACACGTCATCAGAAGCCGCCGCAGACGCCGGCCGGTAAGCGCCGTCCTCGCGGTCGGCGATCTTGAGCCAGCGATGCAGGCAGGCCTCCGAGATCCCGAAGTCCTTCGCGATCTGGCGCAACGGCGCCTCACCCTTGCGGGCTACGGCAATGACATCGGCTCGGAACTCGGCGGGAAACGGTTTCGGCACGAGACTGATCCTTCCAGCGAGGACGAATCCTCACAGGTCAGGAGTCAACCGAACCGGGGGCAGTCCCCNTTGCGGGCTACGGCAATGACATCGGCTCGGAACTCGGCGGGAAACGGTTTCGGCACGAGACTGATCCTTCCAGCGAGGACGAATCCTCACAGGTCAGGAGTCAACCGAACCGGGGGCAGTCCCCGGCCACGCCGGCTTGCGGTTTTCAGTGTAGTTTGCAGGTGTGTTCTTGGTGAGGTCCTGGTAATGCCTCGGTACCAGACATGGACTTGAGAGGTATGAGATGCCGGGATTGACGGTTTCGGCAGCGCAGCGGCTCGACGATGGAGGCGGCGACGCGTTCCATCCGCGAGATTGCAGGCTACCTGCAAGACGCTGTGGGCCGGCGGGTGACGGCGGCGATGGCGGGGCTGGCCGACGCCAAGCAGGTCGGCCGGTACATCGCGGCTGGGCGGTCCTGAGCCTCAGGGTGCAACCGAGCGTCGGCTTCGTGAGGGCTACAAAATTGTGCGGATGCTTGTCGATGCTACGACGACAAGACGGCGCGGGCGTGGCTGTTTGGCACCAATACTCGCTTGGATGACCATGCGCCGATCGAGGTGCTCGGTACGGCGGTCGAAACCGCGGAATTCGCGATGTTGGTTCGGGCCGCACGACAGGTCGCTAGCTTTCAGTCATGATCCCGGAGCCCGACGGGGCCAACTCTGAGGACAAATCAGCCGATGGTTGCTATACCGAGCGGGTATTTAGTGGGCCAGCGCAACAGGCGTTGAGCGAATGCCGCGATCGCGATCTGACCGTCGGTGGCTACGGTCTGGGTGTCTTCGTCGGGGTGGTTCTCGATGAACTGCTTGACGTACGCAAGAGTGCCCTGGGCCGACGAATCGGCGAAATTCGCCTGCAGGTCTAGCAATTGGGTGCGCATCTCTCCTCTCGGCGGCCCGAAAACCTCCAAGACGCGTTCAGCCGCCGCCGTGGCGTCCCCGTGGTTGTTATGCAACAGCACAAATGCGATGTCGTACCAGTCCTTTGCTTTGCGGCGGCCGTGAGCCGCAGCCACCTTCGCGAGGAGGAAACCGGCCAGTCCGGTGACGTTGATTTCAGCCTCGCGCCGCGTCCCGTGGTCGACTGCCTGGATCTTCTGAATCACGATGTCTCTTGCGGCGTATCCAGTTCCGCGCAGGTTCGCCGCTCCGAGGCGTTTGCAGCCGGTGAACTCGACAGTCGCGTTGTTCGGCTCGTCGTCGAGATCAGCCAGCAGCTCGAGCTTGATCGTAGCGCGGACGCCGTCGGGGTCGTTTAGCTCCCATCGCCACACCCGTTCGGCATCGGGCTCGAACCCGGCGTTGAGCAACGCCTGTTCCAACCGAGGTGCTTGAACTGAGCCACCGGCAATTTCGAGGTTGACCTGAACGTCGACGTCGGACGTGCCTGCGTGCCGCTTCGGCGAGTTCGAGCAGAGCAGGGCCGGCACCAATCCCCCGAGAAGCACGAATTCTGGGCGTCCCCCGTAGTGGTGCACCACGCGTACCAGTGCGAGTTCGGCTGCTCGCCTGGCCGCGGCGGTCCGAACCTGTTCTAGTGTCCTGAGTTATTAATTCGTTTGCAGTAGTTGGCGACGGATTCCAGGATTTGGTCGGCGGTTTTTGTCCAGACGTAGGGCTTAGGGTTGTCGTTCCAGTGCTCGATCCAGGCGCGGATG
>NZ_JACKSY010000086.1:0-1124 GCF_025821985.1 Mycobacterium timonense
CGACTACAACCACCACCGCCGACATTCGTCACTGGGCTACCAGCCCCCAGCCCGCTACGCTGCCAGCTGTACCCACCAATGAACGACTCTCGTTCGCCGTGGACCAGTTCACGGGGTCCGGCCACTAATCATCGGACGATCTCGGCTGCGATGCGGTCATGACGTCCGACTTGATTTCAGCGAGGACGCTGGCACGGATTAATTCCGATACGCTCACCCCGCGGGCTCGAGCGGCCTCGTAAAGCTGGTCGCGTTCGCGCGGCAGCACGCGGAGTGCGATGAGGGCGGTCCGCTGGCGACGTTCCGAACGCTTTCTGCCAGATCTCCGTCACGCCAACATCGACGGACACCGAATCCTCGCCATCCTCAACAGCGCCGGTGCCAGCGACCAGGCAGACGCTGCAATCACCAGGTCATAACCTAGCGCTCCGCGTGCCACACCCACCACCATGTGTAGTCGCCCCGTCCGAAACGGCAAAATCACACCGTGATGCCTACCGACGGCCCCGCCAAAATCGCCCAAACTGAAGCCCGCATCGAAGACCTTGCCTACCAAACCATCAAGGCGGCAATGCTTCACATACAGCTGTTGTGTGCCCGCGAAGGCTGCCTCGACATCGACTGGCGAACCACCCTCATCGAAACCACCGCACGGCCCATCGACGACATCGCCGTCGACCACCAACAGATCCGGGAACGCGCCGCCCGCGAGGTCGCCAACTCGCCCGACGCCGACTGGGAACCGGACATGAAAGTCGGCTGGCGCGCCTCACTGGAGGCCTGGTACACGGCCAGTAAACAGTGCCTCGACGACATGGAAGAACTCGAAAAACACATCCGCGC
Organism: Mycobacterium timonense; assembly: GCF_025821985.1. Classification (NCBI taxonomy): domain Bacteria; kingdom Bacillati; phylum Actinomycetota; class Actinomycetes; order Mycobacteriales; family Mycobacteriaceae; genus Mycobacterium; species Mycobacterium timonense. The sequence goes on from NZ_JACKSY010000086.1 coordinate 844, forward strand.
CGAAGCAGGCAAACCCGTCGACGACATCACCGAGCGCTACGCGATGCAGCGCGACCTCCAAACAGCCTCATATCGAGCAGGCCTTACCGCCGGCGGCCTGGCCACCGACTGGTACCAGTGGCTACTCAACCGCGTCAAGCAATGGCCCGACAAAGATCGCCGCGACAGCCAGCTCGCCGAGATGGAAGAACCGGGCTACCGCCAGAAGCTGCAACAGCTGCCGCCCTACTGGGCATTAGAGCGACACTGACCATTTGGTGATCCGGGCGCCTGCCGAACTA
>NZ_JACKSY010000087.1:0-1680 GCF_025821985.1 Mycobacterium timonense
CGTTGCAGTCGCTGGCCCAGCCGGCGTCGAGTTCGACCACGGCGACCAAGGCGGCCACCACGGCGGCCTCGACCACCAGCACCGATCCGCTCTCGGAGATCTGGTTCCTGCTCACCGGCCAGACCAGCCTGCCCACCAACCTCGGCACCTTGGTCAACGGTTACAGCCCGTTCGCCGGCCTGTTCTACAACACGGAGGGGTTGCCGTACTTCAGTACTGGTATGGCCAACACGTTCACCCAGATCGCCAAGTCGGTGGGGGCGATTGGTGGGGCGGCTCCGGCGGCGGCCAAGGCGTTGCCCGGCCTGGGGGGGTTGGGCGGCATGCTCGGTGGTGGTGCGGCCGCGGCGCATCCGGTGGCGGCGTTGGGCGGTGCGGGTTCGATCGGGGGCAAGTTGTCGGTGCCGGTGGCCTGGTCGGGTGCCCCGGCCACACCGGCGTTGGGGCATGCCATTCCGGTCAGCAGCATCAGTGCGGCGCCCGAGGCGGCCGGGGGACCGGGCAACCTGCTCGGCGGCATGCCCCTGGCGGGTGCCGGGGCGGGTGGCCACGGTGCCGCCGGACCCAAATACGGCTTCCGCCCCACCGTCATGGCCCGACCACCCTTCGCCGGATAACCCACACCCAGTGTCATCCGGAGTTGGCCGAGCACCGCTGCACTCAGCGGTCCGAAACGGGCGAAAGGAGGTACCAGCGACACGCCAGCGGGAAACACCCGCGCATCGACTCGAGCCGCGAGTTAATCGACCGCCGGATTTTTACGCCGGCCGACGTGGCCGCGCAGCCGGTGTGACGAATTACCAGCAACGTTTTCGACCGGGGGCTGGTAGCGTTTGCCATGACCGTCGCGCGAAGGGCAGCGGTCGAGGTCAGGCGCTGTTACTGTGTCGTTACCAAAAGTGAATTCGCCGTACCGCCAAGTGAACAATTGCAAACACGCCGTTTCCGCGGCGACTTCGCGGCTCGCTATCATCTAATCTCGCAGAGTCGGGGATCCAACTAGGAGGGAAAATATGTCGTTCGTGACCACACAGCCGGAGGCTCTGGCCGCGGCGGCCGGGAACCTGCAGGCTATCGGGTCGACCTTGAGCGCCCAGAACGCGGCCGCTGCAGCCCCAACGACGGGGGTGGTACCCGCCGCTGCCGACGAGGTCTCGGCGCTGACCGCAGCCCAGTTCGCCGCGCACGCGCAGATGTACCAGGCAGTGAGCGCCCAGGCCGCCGCCATCCACGAGGCGTTCGTCAACACCCTGTTGACCAGCTCCGGTTCCTACGCGGCAACCGAAGCAGCCAACGCCGCAGCGGCCCTCTGATCCGGATCGCCGGTTCGGGGCTTGGGGCAGGTCGTCACCGACGTGGGTTCCAACGCAGCCGCCCAGCGCACACCGTCAACTCAAACGCCGCGGTTCGGGTTTGACGTCCGTCGCACCGTGACAACACCCGGTGGCCGCCGGCTGACGGGAAGGGGGGGTCATTTCTACATATTCGGCTCGGCGGTTGCCTAACACGTAATCGATCCGGCCACCGTCGTAATCACATCCAGTAATCACGTAATAAGGAGACAGCCGAGATGGCAACACGTTTTATGACCGACCCGCACGAAATGCGGGCGATGGCGGGCCGCTTCGAGGTGCACGCCCAGACCGTGGAGGACGAGGCCCGCAAGATGTGGGCGTCGTC
>NZ_JACKSY010000088.1:0-424 GCF_025821985.1 Mycobacterium timonense
CTCGACGTCAGTGACCAAAGTGCCGAAACCATTGCCCCCACAGCCGCTCTCACGGCATAGTGGCTACCACAGAGCCACACGCGGACACGCGACCGCTCTTACACCACTCCACGGGACGTGACCTATCTGAGCTCCTCGAATCACGTTGCCGGCCTGGCTGATTCGCCATGACGGATCCGTCGGCAGGTGCTTCGCGACAGCGCGTCTCATCCGGAAGCTGCTGCGCACCGCACACGGTGTCCTCACGCACCACTTCCAGCCGCGGGTCGCCCGGCAAGTCGATGTCGATATGCTCGGCCTGCCCCGACTTTTATCAGGCTAGTGCGCACGTAGGCTGTGGATGTTTGCGAGGATTTCGGCGAGGTCGGGTGGTGGCGGTTCAGCAGCGGTCAGGGTGTGCTTGCCGGCTTGGATAGTGACGGTA
>NZ_JACKSY010000089.1:0-39691 GCF_025821985.1 Mycobacterium timonense
TCGACGTCAGTGACCAAAGTGCCGAAACCATTGCCCCCACAGCCGCTCTCACGGCATAGTGGCTACCACAGAGCCACACGCGGACACGCGACCGCTCTTACACCACTCCACGGGACGTGACCCGGCGGCGCCCCCAACCGGTGTCGGTTCGCGCCTGATGCCGGTAGCCGCGGCCGGCTGATCACCAGCGGACTTTCTGTACTGGCGCGATGAGCCGATGCAGTCCAGATGCGTTTGCTCACCGAGGGACATGAGCATCGCAATGCGTGTTGTCTTGCGCGAGGAATGCAGCCAGTTGCAGGGCTACCGCGGTGCCGCAACACGCGTTCGGTGCGACTGAGCACACGCATTCCCCCGCACTGCCAAACCGTTTCGCGATACCTGGCCGGGCAAGGCGGCGAGTCTCAGGCGAGGGGTTTCGCGCGCCGGCGGATCAGGTTCGGCTATCTGATTTCTGCGCTGCTCGGAGTGTGGTCAGCGGCTAGCGCTACACCGCTATTTGCGCGCAATACAGCCTGGGTGACGGCCGCCATCAGGAATCGTGCTCTTTTGCTGACCTTATGTGCTGCATCATGCCAAGTGGTGCGACGTGTCCGCTGCGGGCATGGCTTCGCCGTTGGTCACGCGAGCCTCCGGCAACTTTTCTCGACCGCGTCTCCGGAATGGTTGTCGGCGGATGCGCGACGCAAGGTGTGTGCGGCTCATGTGTTGAGTGCGCGTGGCGATCGGCCGCGGGTTCGATGGTCGGGATTCGATGTGCTCCGACAGTCGATTCACGTTGGGTCACCCCGGGAAAGGTGCGGTGCGACAGACACCCCGAGATGGCCAGCCGGATCACTGGTCGGAGACGGGGCAGCGTCAGGGCCGCATGCTGGTCCGATGCCGGGGGCCTGTGGGGGGATACGCGGGCCAGCCCCGGGGGGCTTGCGGGGCGGGTTGTGGGAGGATGCGGGGCTATTTATGGGCCATGACCGGCGCGGCCAGATCACAGATTGAGACGCTTGACCAGCAGATTGCTGTGTGTTTGTTTCAGACGCGTCGGTCGGCGCTCTGAGCGGGTCTCGTCGGTGCCGGGGGACCATTCTGGTGTTAACCATCGCGTCTGTTGTACAGGCGCTACGCCGACTCCAGAACGGCCCGCATGCGCCCACAAACCCACCCGCACCGCCCGTTCGGAGGTGAGCCAGTCCGGCCACCCGCTCGCGAAACCGGCGCAGCCGGAGTCCGCGACGCACTCGGCAGATCCTTCAATAGCCCACGCCCAGGGCGCCGATTGCGAGGCGTCGACGCGACCGGGACTGGCTGCGCTGGCGCTCCGAGCGGTACTCGGCACCGCAAAAGATCTCACGAAGGACCTGGTGACCTGAGCACTAGGTCGCGAGCTGGCGTGCGCGCTGCCCGTTCAGAGCGTCCAACCTTTGCCGAGCATTGCTCACCGTCCCTTTCCGCTGCCAGCAGCTCGAGCCCTCCCTGAGGAGCAACATTCCTGCGATACAGTCGTCCCGATTTATGCACCGGCAAACAGGTACTTGCCATCCCGCCAAACGTCGCCCGGTCGCCGTCTCATCCGGACATGCGGTGCTCAGGGTGTCGCGGGCAGTGTCTGTCTGGACGGTGCCGTCACTTCAGGTAGTCAGGAGACCAATTCCGGTCCCGCGGTAGCGTGATTATCCCCGCACAACGCGGCCTCTGATTTGCCAAGAATGCCCGCCGAACAGGGCATCGAGCCATGAGGCCGACGGAAAGCGGCCGAAGGTTGTTGACGTCTCCCCGTGCTGGAGCCGAGGAATTCGGAGGGCCTCGGCCCGGTCGGAAAATCTCGTCGGCTCGGCGGCGGCGACACTGCCGTCCGTACCGCTGCGCGCAGGTAGCAGGCGCCGACCAGCCACGCTGCCCGGGCTTCGCGGGGGGACGCTGTGGTGTCGCCGGAGCCGAGGTGTCCCGGGACGGCCGGCGCGTTCGGGACGATCAGCGACGGCGGCAACTTGTCCCCCTTTTCGTAACAGGGACACCCAAACCGCCCGATGATCGCGCCGTCGCATATCCCACAGGGACAGCTAGGACGCTTCCGCCTCGGCGCCCGGCGGCCCGGCCCAACCGTGCCCGGGACGCCCGGACGTCCATGGGCCAGCCGACACCCGGTTCGTCGGTCAGACCGCGCACGTCCCGATACACCTTCGCCGGGGGTTGGGGTCCGCAGCCAGGCGTCACCGTTGCCGCCGAGTGTGTTTGAGTGACACTCAAGCGGCGTCCCCTTCTGGGGTTTGGGTTTTTGGCCTCGCTGCTTCGGGCCTCGCGCGGGCGGGGTTTTGCGGATGCTCCGCCGGCGCCGGCCGTTCCCGACTGCCAACCACAACCGGACGGTTTGTTCACCGGTAGCAGTGTCGAGGACAACGACGGTGGCCAGGCCCACGCATACCGAGATCAACCGCGGCTCGCACCGTGGGGTGGGCTACGGTGCGCAGGGTGGCCGGTGTGCGCAGCGCTACCCATCGACACGAACAACCGCCACACCGCTGGGAGATGGTCATGTTGATGAACTGTGTGTGATAGTGCGCCGATTCGCCTTACAGGCGCATCGTTCCGATCGTGAACCACCCGGGCCGCATCGGGGCGCGGGCGCCGGAACGTAGGAACAAGTGTCCCACTAAAAATAGGATGCATGGATGGCGAAAGATAAGATTTCGGTGACGATAGATCAGGCCGTACTTGCGGCGGCCGATGCCGACGCCCACGCGGCCGGCTTGAATCGTTCCGAGATGATCGAGCGAGCCTTACGTAACGAGCATTTGCGAATCTCGCTCGAGAACTACACTGCGTGCACCGTCCCAGCACTCGATATTGACGCCTACGCGGACAAGGTTTATCAGGCGAATCGGGCCGCCGGCCTGTGATCGCCCCCGGCGACATCACGCCACGCAGCGATAGTGACCATGACCTGTACGTGGTCGTACTTTCGAACACGATCCACCTCGCCGCGGCTACCGGACGGGTGATCGGTTGTCCCTTCGTTCCCGGTGAAAATCCCCGGCGGCACGATGGCTATGGTCGTCACCGTGCAGCAGCCAGAAGACATTGCGTTGCCGGAACTCGTTCAGTGGCTTCCGATCGCGGCTCTTGCCGAGCCCATCGGGAATATCGGCAGGGCAGCGCTTAGCGAAACGGCCGCGATCGTCACAGCGCTCATTTCCTGAAGCGTGTCGAACAGGCTTAAGTCATCAATCACGCGGCCACGTGCCCCAGTTTCGATGAGAACGGTGCCCCAGATTCAGCGAAAACCGCACATTAGCCGCCCTGACATCAGGCGTCGCTGGCTGACACCGACCGAACTGCCGCTCGCTGTACCAGTCGCTCATCGCCAACGAATACGTAGAGATAGTTGGACTCGTTCACCGTGTTCTCGGCGTCGAACGGAGCTGCGCAAAGCCGCCTCACGGTTGCACCTACAGCGCTGACGAAATATTCAGGCCATTTGACTATCCGCATGGCCAGAACCGGTGACTCTGAGTCGGCCAGTCCGACAGTCACAGGAAGATGCTGTCCCGGGGCGAGCGCGGGCATTCCGGGACCCTTCCCAGGCGGCGTGTCCCTGTGGGGGTTGAACGGGATGCACTTCCAGGGCGAGGCGCCGAATCGGTAGCACAGGATGCCGTTGTAGCGGGCGTCGACCCACGCGAAATGCGTGTCAGCGGTTTCGAACTCGTCGATCTGTTCCGGTGTGGGCGAGATGTAGTCGACGAGGAGAACGCACCCGTCGGTGGTCAAGATCAGCTCGGGGCCGCCTGGCCAGCGCTGGACGCCCGAGTCGTAGGATTCGCCGACACGGACTCGTAGCGGGTCCGCCTCGCGGGTCATGCGCGCGGGGTCCAGGCGAGGCGCGCACACACTCGGGCCGGCGGACACGGCCCCTTGGTCATGCACATTCCCGGTCTGGTCTACCACGGTGAGGGCGTCGTGAGCGTGGTCAATGCGCTGGCGTGCCGGACTACTGCCAGTCGTGCGAGCATCCGGTCGCGCATCGCGTGGTCGTCGGCGACTCCGGCGGCGAGTAGCGCGCGCTCGAGCCTGGCTTGGCGTGACCATGGCCACTGCCTGGGCCGTGATAGTGCTGCCGCCTGGTAGGCCTTGCGGTCGCGGGTGCGCTGCGCGGCGTCGCGCCCATCGTCGGCCAGACCGAGTCGCGACAAGCATCGTTCGCGCAGCTCGCGGGTGATGCGGGCAAGCATGCCTGTCTGCTGGTGGCGGGCCCGTAGGGCGAGGCCGAGTCCGAGGTGCAGCATTACGGTGCCGAGTACCGGGCCGAGCAAGATGCGGCCGATGGCTTCCCCGGGGGTGGACATGGCCCATGCCATGTAGGCCATTGCGGCGCACATGGCCCACACGATGGTTCGGAAGGAGCCGGGTTGGCCGTCGCGGTGGACATTGACTGCCATGCCGGCCCCGCACACCACGAGCGCTAGCTCGGCCACGGCGAACATGGTGAACCGCTCGCCGTCGGCGGTGGGAATGTGGAGGACTAGGTCGAAAAACCGCCACGAGGTGTTCAGCGACACGGGCAGTGATACCACCGCGACTGCGTAGCAGGCGAACGCCATCCATGGCGACCGTTCCTCGCGGCGCCGCCCGGACTCGGGTAGAGCGGCTGCAATTCGGTTATCCGCGGCGTTGCCGGTGACGTCGGGGACGGTCACAGGGGCCGTGACGGTGTCGTCACCCCGAACGGTGTCAGTTTCGTCGGCGGCCGGCGCGGCCGGTGGCATTGGTGCCGCGGGCATTTCCGCGACGGTGTTAAGGCCGTGACCGGCCGCGGGTGTTTGATCGGCCGGGTGTCCGGTGTAAGGGATTGGCGCGCCGCTCGCCGTGGAAGCATCTTCTGTCAGCCCGTGCGCATCCCGATACGCCTTGACCTCGGGGGATACCTTGCTTCGGGACACCGAGATGCCGTAGCCGGCCAGCCACGCCATGACTCGTGCTGGTGGCGCGCCGGCCAATACCCCGACCGCGTAGCGGATTGCATCGGTCTTGGTCTTCGTTCGGGCCAATGCCGCCGCATGTGGGTCCTCGTCCCGAACGTCCCACGAAGATTCCAGTTCCTGCCCCGCATCGCGCGAGACTCCTTGTCCGGCGTTGCGGACAGGCGCGTCGATGGCAGCCGTGGTGGTCACGACTTGTCCCTCCTGTAGCAACGCGCCCAGTGGCGGCTAGTCCGCATTGTGGCTCCCCCCGTTTGTCTGAATGGTCCGGCTTCGGCGCCCTTGCCTTAGTTCTTTCCGTGCAGGAGAAAGTGCTCAAGGACGGTAGCGAGGAACGGCGACATGTGCGTCGCGTTGACATCGTTCATGCGCTGTTTAATCCATTGGCGCTCATGGGCTTTGAAGGCGATTTTTGCTTCGACGGTTGGCTCGGCAGCGTTTTTGGCCGACTGAGGCTCGGGCATCAGCCAGGGATCATCGGCGGCGGTTGTCGCGAACAAGGCCGCCAGCGCCGCGGTGGGATTTTTCTGCTCGTCCTTGGCCTGATCGCGGACAAACGCGAACGCGTCGTAGACGGTCTGCGCGTAGCTGCGGAACTTCCTCTGACGCCTGTCGACGAGTTCGCGATACGCCCGTGGTCGCAGGTACACCGAGACCGTACCGGTCTCAGGCTGCTCAACAAGTCTGCCCATGTCAGCGGGGGCTGAGGGCGCCGGCAGCGTAGTCACCGTCTGTTGCGGCTGCGCAAGTTGCGGGGCGCTGCTGGTCGGAGCCGGTGTCGACGGTACCTCGGCGGCTGGTGGCGCAGGTACCGCCTGCGGTTCGTCTGCCGGGGCTTCCGGCTCCTGCGTTCGTGAGCGGAGCATCCCCTGAAGCTTGGTTCCGCGCTGCGGTGGCGCTGCAAAGGTGCTCTGGAGGCTCTTATGGGTTTTCTCTGCCATGATCACACCTCCGTGTACTGGGTGGACAGCTCATTGATGCGTTGCAGGATTTCCTCAGCAAGGCCTTCGTAGTCCTCGGCCAGGCCGGCGCTGCTCGCCGCACCAGTCGATACCCCACCCTTGTCTTGCGAGTTCGTTCCTGCCCGCAGCCCTCCTGACCGCAACAGCTTGAGACGGTCACGTTGTGCAACCCGGCTGGCGGATTCGAGCTCGAAGGCCATCAGACCGTGGCGGCGGCCGTCGAACGTCGCGGCATCCGAGTGCCGGATGATGTTTTTGAAAACAGGTGCTGCTCCCCCGAGAATCTCGTCGACGGTGGTCTGCACACGCTCAGCGATGCGGGTTGAGGAGCTACCGAGCCCAAAGCGCACCACTCCCCCAAGCATCAATGCTGGGTTGTCTTGGCGTGCTGCCTCGAAATGGCGCGCAACTACCGAGAGCCCATCGATGCTGGCATCGTCGGCGCGGATCGGGACAATAACGGTTCCCGCTACGCGGAGCACCGCATCCATCGCGGTCATGTCCACGGGAGGGGCGTCGATCAAGATCAGATCGTAGGTCCGTTTCAGGCTGGCAATTTCTGCGATCAGTGCCGCGTGCAGGCTCTGGGTCGCCGCGTTGGACGCGAAATACTTGTATATGCGCTCCAACGCATACCCGCCGGCGATCAGGTCAACGCCTGGGCGCACAGCCTCGTAGAACGGTGGTGGCGCGCTAGGCGCGCCCGGGAGCATCAGGGCGGCGGCATGCGCCTCGCCGTTGCTGGCGATGAGGTCTTCAACGGTTTCCCACTCCCCGACCGGCAAGCCGAAATCGCGAGCGCAGTTTCCCTGCATGTCGAGTTCGACCAGCAGCACCCGGTAGCCGCCCATACCGAACAGGGCCGCCTCATTGGCCGCAAGGCTGGTCTTACCTACTCCCCCTTTTCCATTGGCGAATGCCACCGCATGGTATGGCGTTGGCACGACGCTGGTGACAGTCGGAGCTGGGCCGGTCGTTACTGCCATGGGCTTGGTCCCTTGCCTTCTCGTTTGGATCGTGTCCACGACGACACCACTGCTCGCGCGGGGTTCTCGCGCGCGACGCGCGATACCGTCGCAGCATAAACGCGTGCCCTGCGCGTGTCCAGCGCGCGCGTTCCGCGTGTCTAAACGCGCGGTGATCGCGGTATCTGCGCGTGTACCGCGCGAAATACAACGTGTGGCACACGCGCTGTCCACGCCTATGACACGCGCTGAACTCCGCGTTATGCACGTGTGGCCCGCGCGCGGTCGCGGCGTGGATACAAGCGCTTTCATCACGCGGCCTCCGCACATCATCGCGCACTATTACTCGCATTTTAGCAGCGTTGGCCGCGCGTTTATGACTGCGCTGTACCCGCGCTGCGTCCGCGCGGTTGTGCGCCCGCTTAATCGCGATCGACATCGCGCTGGACACGCGCGGTACGCAGCGTGTTCTATAGCGCGCTATCAAGCGTGCTTACAGGCGCGCAATAGGGCGGCGCAGCAAACGCGTCTCTGCGCGCTGCCGTCCGCGTGGGGGAACGCGTCCTATCGAGCGCGCCCTTCAGCGCGGTCTGTCACCCTCACCTGCATTAATAGCCCGTTCTGTGGCACTTCACGAATGGCCGCAAGATAGGTGCTGAAGCCTGCTCTGCAGCTATCACGCCAACGGCCTCGCCGCTGTGCAGCAATTCCGCCCGGCCACACGGGCAGGCAATGGAGAACTCGGCGTCAGAGCCCGCTTCGTTAGCGCGATTGTTCTCCGCCAGCTCTCAAGGCCGGTCTTCCCAACACATGCCGGGTTCTTCCAACGCTGCGGGCCGCGCCGCGCATCCTGCGCGTCGTGCGCTTCCCACGTCGGGCCCTGACGGACCCGTTCTTCGTGAGACCGAGCCAGAGCTAGCTTGAGGGCGTCATGCTGTGAGTTTGATATTCAGGTCTCTGGTCCCGCCCGCGTTGGACGGCCAAAAGGGGCTGCCATGCTGTAGCGCGGTGTTGATCGCGTTCTCTTACGGACACGTTCTTCGTGACGTACGTCGAGATAAGTATTGGTATCAGGCGGGCCTGGATACTTCGCAGCGCGCCAACGGCATCACGGCCTAATCATGATCGGTCTTGCGCAGTCAAACTTGCGAAGGTTGTCACGTGCGGCGGGCTATAACTGCGCGCCGTCTTGCGTCGACGGTGTTCAACCGCCGCGAACTGGGGAAACCCGATCGCGCGCCGGTGGCGTTGTTACGCAGAACCAAGAATTGCCGCCTGAGAGCCCCGTAGAGCGATCACAGGCCTTCGCCGGGACTTCCCCCCGCTGGTGGCGCTGTTTGTTGCGCTGTGGCGAATTTGCGGCGTTTCAGCAGGCCAGAGGGGGTGCGGCAGGCCATTCGGCTTGTGAAATACGGCCCCGGAGGGCTCGTTGGCGCCGGGGCGGATGGGTTTGGCGGAACCGATCGATATTCAGCCCGACGGGGGCGGCCAGCCCGCGCGCGGCGTTTGAGATCTCGACTACGCAGTTGCGCGTCGTGCCGTAGCGGAGCCGAGCGCGGCGAATTGGCTGCGGAGCTCGTCTGCGCGGGCCAGCACCGTGTGTACGGAACGGGGACGGTTCCCGTCTAGCTTCAGGACGGCTGGCGCGGTGCGAAGCTCGGCGGTGGCGAGCCCCATGATCACCATTGTGGCGTTGGTCAAGTCGTCGCTGCGTCCATCAATCTCGAGCTCGTCGATCCACTCGCGCTCCTCGATCTCAAAGCGATCGGCATGGTCAACCAAGTCGGTGATGACCGCACGCAGTTCGTCGCTCCGGGCACTCAGCCAGGCATGCTCGGCGGGCGACCGCTCCCGTCGCTCTCGCTCCGCGCGCCGCGATGCCCTCGTGATCTTTTCGTCGGGCCGGTCGTAGTGCAGCAGTGCTTCCAACCGATCGATGCGGTCGAGGACCCCCTGTTTGCTGACGCCCAGCTGGGCGCCGAGCTGGGAAAGAAAAAGGTTCAGACCCCGTCCTGCTTTGAGGAAGTGCAGTTCGCGGCGCCGGTCTTCCCACCACAGCCAGTTGTTCAGGATAAGCGCGTCGCACACGTCGGCCTGTAGAACCCAACGCGGAATGTCTGGCCCGCTGTATTTGCGCAGGTAGTCGAGCACTTCACGAGGATCGGAGTCGGGTGAATCCGGCAATTTCTCGCGGTATGGGTCATCCACTTTTGCGCGCCGCCGTGCGATCCTAGAGATGGTCAACTCGACCTCGGAGCGATGCACCTTGGGTCGAGTTGCCACCCCGTCAGTATTTCACTGACGGATGCGCGCTGCTGGTTTCGACACTTGAGTATGTTGCTGCTGCCGTTGTGTTCCGGTTGTCGCGGCGCGGTGCCAGCTGTGTATCGCGCCGGCTGGCTGCACTAGTGCTTCTGCCATCCCGGCCGTATGTCCCGCGGCTGCGGAGCCCGGTTGCCTCGCTTCGGCAGGCGCTGGGTTCCGGAGCCGGTGGGTCATCGTGACGCCCGCGTAATGGGGTGTATGGAGTCCGGTCCGTCGGATCGAACCGCGGTACGTGATTCCTTGCAACGGGTTGCGAGAATAATGCCGGCCAGGTCGCGCGATCGCAGGGCGACGCGGCCGATCCTTTCGGGACAGCACGGACGCTGTATGCGTCAACAGTCGAAGCCAGGCAGCGGGGACGCTGGGGGCGGTGTCCCGGACGGGGCGGCGTAGGCACTAGAAGATCCGCGGGACATAAGGGCAAGCCTGGCGCCCTTGGGACGGGTGGCGACCAAGAGGGACCGAGCTCGACCCGGGCGGCGGGGCGGCGGATGGTGAGCGGCCCCCGCAGGGGATGGTGCGGTCTATCGGCTGCGGCATTCCAGGGCCCTATTCGGGGTGTCTTTCGAGGTCAGCGTGTACGGGGACGCACGCGGCCAATCAGCGGTCCATCCCGCCGGGAGTGGCGTCGGCATGCTAATCCGGGACATTGAAGCGGGGCCATGGGCCGCGGCGGCCCTGCCTTTCATGAAAATGGGGGACGCGGAGGCGCGGCTGTGCTCGTGTCCCTGCTGGCTGCAGCCAGGGCGGGTCGCAGACGAAGTGCCGACGTCAGCACCGTCCCTGTGATCGTCCCCAGCACAGACGGGGACGTCCCGGACAGACCGTGGGAGCGCCGTGGCTTCGATTGGGCTGCCGCGCAGCTCGGTGTCCCAATGAGGGGACGGCCCTGCGATCGGTTGATTCGCAGGTCTTGAGGCCGTACGGGTGCCACGGCGCGCGCGTGCAGCGGTTGATGGCGAATAGGATTTCTTAGCGTGGTGGCGGCTGTGGTGTTCGATGTTGGGGAGACTCTTGTCGATGAGACGCGCGAGTACGGCACGTGGGCTGACTGGCTTGGGGTTCCTCGCCACACGTTTGCGGCGACGTTCGGTGCGGTGATCGCGTGCGGGCGTGACTATCGCGAGACCTTCCAAATTTTCCGGCCCGGTTTCGATTTGGCCGAGCAGCGGGCCGCGCGGGCCGCAGCCGGTCAGCCCGAGTGGTTCGGCGAAGACGATCTGTATCCGGACGTGCGCAGCTGTCTGGGCAAGCTGCGGGATCTCGGCGTGTGGGTCGGGGTGGCGGGCAATCAGACGGCTCGCGCTGGGGAGTTGTTGCGCGGTCTGGAGTTGCCGTGTGACTTCATTGCCACGTCTGACGATTGGGGTGTGTCGAAGCCTGATCCTGAGTTCTTTCGCCGGGTGTTGGAGGCGGCGCCCGTCGCGCGTGCGCTGGATGTTTTGTACGTGGGGGATCGGTTGGACAACGATATTCGGCCGGCGAAGTTGGCGGGGATGCGGACGGCGTTTTTAGTGCGTGGTCCGTGGGGGCGGATTTTCCGCGATAGCCCGCTTGTCGGCGAGTACAGCGATTGGCGGGTGGAGTCGTTGGACGAGGTCGTTGAGCTGGTGAGCGGCGCTTAGCCCCAGTTGCTTAGGCCTGGTAGTCGCAGGGCTGGGCGTGGCTGGGTTTTGTCGCGGACCAGGGTGTCGATGAGTTCTGTGGCGCGGCCTTCTTCGCGGGCTAGGGCGCACCAGCCCGACACGACTGTGTTGTTGGCGCTGACTCCGGTCCATCGGCCGTAGAGGTAATTTTCGTAGGCTGGCAGCCAGAGGAATACTCCGGCGCGTGTTCTGGTCATGGTTTGGGCTGGCCGGTACCAGCCGATGAGGACTTCGTTGCCTGAGATTTGCAGCTCTCCGCGCCAGCCGGAGTCGAGGAGTAACCGGTTGCCGGCGTGTATGACGGTTACCTGGTGGGTGTCGATGGTGTCGGTTTGGTCGAGCGCGCCTTGCCAGCTGGTCCACCATTGACCGTTGAGGTCGACGGGCCGGGGGATGATGCCGGCGAGTACTGGCAGGGGCATGTCGAGTGCGGTGGCGATCGCGGTTGCTGCCGCCAAGGAGAGTTCTTCGCTGCCGGCCTCGAGGCGTTGGTAGTGCTCCAGGGGGAGTCCGGCGGCGGTGGCTGCGGCGAGTTGTGTGAGGCCGATCTGGCGGCGGCGGGTCTGAATGGTCTCAGCGACGGCGGTGCTAGGGGTGCCGGCTGCGGTGGGAGCGCCTGGTTCGATTTGGCCTGCAAGCTCCGACAGGGGGAGGTCTAGCGCTTCGGCGATGGCCCGGGCGGTGCTAAGTGAGGGTTCGCGTTCGCCTTTTTCGTAGCGTTGATATTGGCGTAGCAGTACTCCTGCGGCCTTGGCGACTTGGGCCTGGGTCATGCCGCGTTCGATGCGGCGTGTGCGGACTGTGTCGGCGCCGGACCATTCCGTTGTGCTCACGTGAGTGCGTTCATGGTCGAGGTCCAGTCGTAGAGGCGCTCGTCGAGGTTGCGCACTGCGGGGGTGCCGTCCCATTCGCGCAGCACGTTGCGGACCGCTTTGATGCGGGCCATGGCGGTTGCGTACCAGTTCACGCTGATCTCGTCGAGGGCGTCGATGAGTAGCGAGCATGCTCTTTCGGGTTCTTTGAGGACTGCTGCTGCGGCGGCCAGGTCGGCGTAGGTGATGGCGCGTTGTTTGCTAGCGGTGGGCGGTAAGTCTCGTAGTACGCGTTCGAGGGTGAGGCGGGCCTCTTGGCTGTGGCCGGCGGCCAGCAGGGCGTTTCCTTTGAATCCTGCCAGTTGGGCGGGGGAGAACCAGTCCAGCCAGTCGGGGGTGGGGGCGTTTTCGTCGTAGATTTCCTCGGCGTGGCGGATCAGTTGCAGGGCGCGGCGGGTGTCGCCGAGCCGGGTTTCTACTTCGGCGTCGACGGCGTCGAGCCAGGCGGTCAGGGTCGCGGGGTCGCCGGCGCGTTTGGCGAAGGCTCGCGCGGCGCGGACCCGGTCGCGGGCTTCGTCAGCGCGGTCGGGGTCTTCAGAGAATGCGGGGGCGAACGCCATGTGGGCCAGGATTGCGGCGCCGAGGGCGTCGTCGGCAGCTTCTTGGGCGCATTCGAGGGCCCAGAGGAAGTGGGGGTGGGCGTCTTCGGGGTTGCGCCGGTCGAAGAAGGCGATCCGGCCCGATAGCAGGCATGATTCGGCGACTGAGCTGGCAAGTTCGGGCCGGACGTCTTTGGACACGGCGTCGAGGATGTCGAGGCCGAGTTCGCTGTGGTCGTTGGCACTGTGCTGAAGGTGGCTGACTGGCAGGGTCCAGTACAGGCGCCGATAGCAGGCGGTGAGTTCGCTGTAATCGGCGACGACGGTGTCAGGCAGGTTGTAGCGGACGGCGCGGACGGCGGTGCGGACGAATCGTTGGTGGTTGCGCCCTGTGGCCGCTGATTGTTGACCGGGTTTGCGGGGGGTGAATCCGAGTTCGGTGATGGGCCGCTGGAATAGTGCTTCAAGTGCTTTGATGTGGGGGGTATGCGGCCAGGGTGGGGTTGCTGATTCCCAGCGGCGCACGGTTCGGGCGGTGACCGACAGTTCGTAGCCGTGTTTGTTGGCGGTGCTGATTAGGGCGTTGACGAAGGCTGCCTGGGAGTCCAGGCCGATACTTTCCCGCGCGGCACGCAGACGGACATTTCCTTCGGCCGGCGCGGTCATGGTTGTGATCATAACGGGCTGTCTATGTCCGTTTGTTGATGACCGTCGGGTCATATAGGTGTGGGTTTGTCCTGTTCAGCGCGAAGCGGAGTGGGAGGTATACGTCCGTTTTGTGGCGCGTTGGTCGTCCTTTTGGGCATGTTCTTCTTGAGAGTGCTTGACCGAAGTCTTTTCAGTCGTTATGGTCAACGCTCATATGGACGTATTCGAGGATCTGGTTTCCCCCACGGACCGCCGGATCCCTGATTCCCAGGAGGTTGGATTTACCGGCTAGCCAGCCGACGGCAGGCAGGGGTTCGCAGACGCGACGGACTAGCCCGTGAAAGACGACATGCCCCCGGCGGTAGGGGGGAAATCGCCGGGGGCATGTGCGAATCGTTCTCCGATCGAGAGCCACCTCGAACGGACTTCCCTTGAAGGAGGGAATTGTGTCTTTGCCAGACAACAACGATCGTAGCAAGGCGCCGCGGGCCGGTTCTGTAGGCGGCGGCCGTGTCGATGCCCCAGCCGCGGGTGATCGCTTATCCCAGCTGTCGGCAACACCGCTGCGCCATCACGTCAGCTTGTCGGGAACTTGGCTGCTCATCCAAAACCTGCCCGAGCAATTCGACGGCGTTGCGGGGCACGGCTCGCAGGATGTCTACGACGCGGTGCGCGCGTTGTCCTTCGAGACCCGCAGCACTGTCAGCGGCGGTGTGGCCATCGATGTGCGGGTGTCACCCCAGACCATCCTCGAGCTCATTGAGACCTATGGCCTGATCGCCTCTCCACGAGCGTTAGCCGCCCTGCGAGAGGCATCTGAACTGCTCTGGCAGGAGCAGGCGCTGTGCAAGGAGGCCGACCCTGAGCAGTTCTTCCCGGAAAAGGGCGGCGCAACAACCAACGCGAAGAAGCTCTGCAAAGCCTGCCCTGTTAGGGGCGAATGCCTCGAGTACGCGCTCAGCCACGATGAACGATTTGGGATCTGGGGTGGGCTGTCTGAACGTGAGCGCCGGCGTCTCAAGCCCCGCCGCCGCAGCCCGAGGCGAACCGCGGTGGTGGCGCACTCCGAGGAGGTAGCCGCCTCGGATTACGGTGCCCTCGCGACGAGGCGTGTGGGATGACTGCGTCACGGGTCGGCGCTCCCGATCCCGGCCTGGTCGAGGTTCTGGCTGGGGCGCGCACGATCGCTCTGAATTTTTGGAACGCCGACGAATTCGACATCTACGACTGCCTCAGGCGTTCGTGGTATGTGCGCGAAATGCCCATCGCGCTGGCAGCGGTTCTGCGGGCCACCCGCCGCGCTGTACCCGGTGGTGACCTCTACGCGGTCAACGACGCCGAAGGCTGCACCGCGCAGCGGATCGCCGAAGTCTTCAACGTGGCCATCGCGAAAGTCTTGCAGGCGCAGCGCAAATCGGGCACGCAGGTTGCTGGCGCTGCCAAGAGCGTGCCGTTCACCGGAGGAGGGGGCCGGTGAACGGCACTCAGACGGCACGCCGCCGGTTGGGGGGGACTCCCACGCGGGAGCTAGCCGGCGGCGTGCCACCCTTACCGGCCGCGCCCCGGTTTGGGCCAGCCACCGATCACCCCGGCTCGTGCGCTAGCCGCCTGCGTGTCGCGGGTTCGGTTGCGACGACGGCTCATGGCCAGCATTCGGCGGCGGTGGTCGCATGAACAGGACCGAGGCCGCGGATTTCCGCGAGCAGCTGTTCGTCGCCCTGTTGGGGGCACCGTCACCGATGTCCACCGACGAGGTGGCGGCGGGGGCCCCGTGGCAGGTTCACTCTGTGCGGTCGCGGTGCGCGTCGACCCATCCCGACGGCCAGATCACACCGTGGAATGTCGTCGAATGCCACGTCGACTGGCATGTGATTGAGCGGCCCCGCAGCGGGCACGACATCTATCCCCATCTGCGGCGTCTGGAACAGGACGGCCGCATCGCTCGCCGCACCGTGGCCGGTGACCGCAAGGTCTACTGGGTTGCCTTGGACGCGCCTGCCGAGTCGCCGCCCGCTGTTAATGATCTTGATGCGCTTGGGGTCTCATCATGACCGCCGCGCTGGGCTCCGAGCGACTCCGCCGGCGCAATGGTGGCGCGCGGCGGGCGTCGATGTCAGACCGTCGGCTTAACATCAGGCGGCATCACCGAGGGTGGGGGAGTACCGCGGTGGGCACCGACCGACAGGGGGCCGGTCGGTGGGGAAATGGGGGGCATCGATGCCTGGTTTGAGGTGTCAATCAGTCTGCGCTGTCGGCGATTTGAACGCCGGTGACGTTGTTTTGGGGCCTGACCGCTTGGCGTGCACCGTTACGGCCGTCCGAAACAGCGGTGACACGGTCGTGGTCACCGCGGAGTCGGGTGGGCGGTCTGTGCGTTTCGCCGCGGCGTCCGAAGACGGCATCCAGGTGGTGTCCCGTGAGCGCCTCTAAGCCACTGGTGTGGGGAGATGAGCCAGCCGATGCGGTGTTGTCCGACGGCGAAACTTGCGCGATCTGCTCTCGGTCATCTGTTGGCGGCGCGCCGGTCTGCCCGGCGTGCCAGGCGGGATATCCCACGCTGATCCGGGAGGTCGCATGATGGCGATCCCCACGGATCCGGGAGCAGCAGCCCCGCGGCGCGTTGGCGATCGGCCGTCACCGTGTGACGCCGGACCGGTCGCCCGAGGGCCCGCAGCCGGGGCGGCCCACACGGTCACGGCGGCACTTCTAGCCACACGACCGGCTGCTCTTGGCGGCCGCGGTGAACGAGGCGGCACGGCCGCCGAGGGTGGGGTTGTCCCGCGCTGTTCGGCAGCTACGACGGTGTTGCTGCTGCACAGCCTCGTCGCGAGGGGTGCGGCCGGGCAGCGCGGGACCAATCCTGGCCGGCGGCAATGCCATCGGCGCCAACAGAACGGCAGCGCACTGATTAACGAGGCCGCCACAGACGTCGGCTTGCGCGATCTGTCAGCCGCACACAGCCAGCACAGACAACCGCAAGTAGATCGCGCTCTCGGAGCGCGTTGACGCAACTAGATGACAAGGGGGGGCGGTCTCACTCATGGCCGGGATCACTAGCAAGGAAGCGATCGTCGCGATGGCACCGATCAATGGATGGGTCATCGAGGGGGTGGACCGGGGCGCCGATCAGGCCGAGACATGGCGATTTAGTCGGCCTCAGGTCAAGATCTACGCCACTTTCATTGGCGGCGATCTGCTAGTCGCCGACCGGTTTGTCGTAGACCACCTCGCCGACACGTTCTGGCGGCAAGCCGGTAGCACCCTTGTCGGCGGTGGGGAGCCGGAGAAGGTATGCATCCTCTTGGACTGGTTGGCGGCTGCGACCGCCGGCCCACACGGGTTATCCGTCAATGACACACAGGATCAACCCACCGCAGCGAGTTCCGTTGGTAGACCGCGTGTCTGAATCCGAACGCTACCGCGCGATGTCAGGCATCAGACCCGGCCCGACGCTTGGCGAATCGACTTATGACGCGCTCCACCGCGCATCCGCATCACATGGAAGGAATTGACTGATGTCCCACAACCGATCCGGCTCAGCCTCAGACGTCGGCTGGCTGATCATTGCACCGGATGGCCAACCATACGCCTGGTACACCTACGACACGGTGCTTTCTCACGATGCCGACTCGACCATGGCCCGTTTCGAACCCGACCCACAGCTTAGGCACAATCTGCTCGCCCGGGGGTGGATGGTGGTGCCTGGCAGTGGGGCTGAATTGACGCGCGCCGCTGCTGATTACGCGAAGGCCTCCGCGTGACCGCGCTCGACGCAGCACCCGTACGTCCGCGTCGGCAGACTGGGGCCACTCACGATGCGCGCCGACACATCGTGTTCCGATCAGACTGACTAGCAACATGTTTCGCGCTGGGAGAGGGTCATCATGACTCTGACGTTGGACTTGCACCTACCGCACCCGCACCTGCCGCGGCCCCGGTACCATCACTATCTTCGATCGTCGGCGATATTCTCCGACGACAACCGCTACCGGTATCGGCTTCAACGAATCTGGGATGACGCTATGCCGTTGGTCGGCGTAGTGATGCTCAATCCATCAACCGCCGATGAGCACACCGACGACGCCACGATCCGGCGAGTTGTCGGGTTCGCTGAACGATTCGGCTACGGCGGAATCGATGTATGCAATCTGTATGGCCTTCGGTCTCGCGACCCGCAAATGTTGTGCGGCCACGTCGACCCAGTCGGCGCGGATAACGACGCGCACCTGATGCGGTTGAGCCGCCAGCGTGATCTGATCGTCTTGGCCTGGGGCGGAAATGCTGACCACCAGCGCGCTGCGCACGTGACACGGCTGCTGATGCGCGGCTGTGCATCACACGGGGCATCGCTGGCCGTGCTGAGCTGGACTCAGGGCGGCCAGCCGGGTCATCCGTTGTACCTGCCGAAATCGACTGCGTTGCAATGCCTGACCTTCGATCGCAGCGGCCGCCTTCCTGAGCTGACCGACCGCAGGTGGGCCGAACTCATGATGGCGAGCGCAGCATGAACTGCTCGAACTGGGACAGCCCGGTGCCGCG
Organism: Mycobacterium timonense; assembly: GCF_025821985.1. Lineage (NCBI taxonomy): Bacteria > Bacillati > Actinomycetota > Actinomycetes > Mycobacteriales > Mycobacteriaceae > Mycobacterium > Mycobacterium timonense. The sequence goes on from NZ_JACKSY010000089.1 coordinate 17,470, forward strand.
GCTCACTCGCGGCGGACCTGCCCGCCGCCGGCGGCTCATCCCGCTCACGCGGCGGGCCCAGCTGGACGGCGCGGCCGTTGATAGCGATCGACGTCGCCTGGCCTGGGGGCGCGCGGGAGCGGTGCCTCCTAGCACGAGCTCTATGGTCCGTTCTCACAACGTCGATCGCCGACCGATGACAGCCGCCGCGGCCGTGGACTACGTCGGCGCGGGCGCCGGCGGCGAGGTCCGACGTTCGTCTCTTGCTTGCGACGGCGAACACCAACCGGACGTATGTATCGCCGAAAGCGACAGAGCTGCCGGCTCTTTGGGGGGTTTGGCCTTCAAGCAGATCCATACTGCGGGCATCGAGTCGAGTAGGGGCCCGCCGCGGCCGGCTCGGCGAAACAGGCCGTGGGGTATCGGGTGCCGACATGTTGGTGACCGACTCCCGCGATGTTCATCAGTCTTAATCGACTGGGGATGTTCGTTGATTGGTCTGCGCCGCACGCTGATGTGTCGCTGAGTCTGATTGTGGCCCTTGGGCTCGACCGGGGCCGGATTCACGCGAGTGTGTGCAGGAAGCCGGGGCTGTCATGGCAGGTTTCTTCGCTGGTTTTGCATTCCGTCCAGTCGCGGTCGGTGATTCTCGCGCTACCTATTGTCGCGGTGGTATCAGCCACCCTCTGGTGTGGTCAGCGTGGGCGCTGGGTTGCTTCGCTTTAGGCTGCGCTGCTTCATATTGCGGCCACCGATTGGGTAGGGGCCGTGGGTTCGGCGGGGATACACCGAGGCGGCGGACGCGGACTGGATACCGGTGTCAGCGTTCAAAGCGCTAGCACCGCAACGGATTACGACAGGAAGGAAAGGGGGGTTCTGGGGGAAAACTTAGCGCCGCTCGGGGCCACCGGGCACTTACAACTTGATAGCGGGGCGCGACGGCAAGGGCCGGTCCCCCCAATTGGGGGGTAGCGAGCAAATTTCGTTGCGGCCACCGGAGCTGGCACTCCGGACCGAGAGACCGAATCGACAGTTCTGGTCTCCGCGCCCCTTCGCAACCGAAGGGACTTCCACCGTGCAGGGTAGGCAGTTCCAGGGTAGCTTATGCCCTGAAACCGTTTCAAGCACCGACTGCGGTGCTTTACATCATGTTTCCGCGGTGCCGCAGCAGCGCGACACCGCCGGCCGTAACAGACGCGGTCAGCAAACCTTTTTTACGCATCGTCATGCGCTTACCAACCGTGCGTCAGCCCGGCCTGAGCGCCTTGGGCATCCAGGTGACCAGTCGACTGTTGGTGCCAAACCATGCGGTGCGCAGCGCGGTTTGCTCTCGCCGACAAGGCAATCCGGTCCCAGATCGGCGTGGTCCAAGCCGCGGCCGCGGGTGAAGTTCGCCGATGCCCGACAAGTCCGGGCGCGCGTGGAAGCACATGCGGAGCCAATGCGGTTAACGGGTGCCCGGCGCCATGTATTGACCGCGGTCCTCGCACTGCTATGCGGTTGGTCGAGGGTCACTGACGACACCGTCCGGCTGGCTCAAATCGTCGAGGCCGCCGCCGGGGCCTGCGGGCGCCGCTACGACCTGAAAACGGTGGGGCGAGCCCTCGCTGCCCTTGCCGCGGCCGGCGTGATCACCTATGTGCCTGCCTGTGGTCGCGGCAGGCACGCGCAGATCGGTATCGACCCGCGTTTTTTGGGTGACATCGTTCCCCTCGAGCGGGACTCTCAGGGGCGGGTGATCGCCGAATCCGTCACCTTTTCCGCCGGCGATTCCTCTTATAAGCCAAACAGTTACCTCCCTACCCTCCGATCGAGCAGCGGCCGTCTTGCGGCGCGTCGACCGCGCGCGGTCGATGTTCGGCCACATGATGTCCGCATGGTCCTCAGCCAGCTACCCGCGGTGTTCGCGTCGTTGAGTGGGCGGCTGCGCTGGTGTTTGGGCCGCGAGATCCGCAATCGGCTGGCAGCAGGGTTTGAGCCTGAGCAGATCCTCGCAGTGCTCGATGCGCCCCTGCCTGATCACGTCGAGCGGCCGTGGCGGCTGGCGCTGTGGCGGCTGACGCACAACATGCCCGGTGCCGGGCCCCGGCTGGCCCCGCTGCAGCGGGCATGGGATCGGCGCGAAGCCGCGCGGGCAGCTCAAGCGCACGCCGCAGAGACCACGCGCTGGCGTGACGCGGTGGTGACCGCAGCGGGGGAGAAGAACCTGGACCGGGTTTTGGCGGCGGTACGGGCCCGGCTTGGCACTACGACCCCCGACGAGTCGCGGGCCTTGGCGCATGCAGGGCGCATGGCGATGCGTGAGTATCCCGGCCAGGAGCTGTCGGCTGCGCTCGAGCAGTGGGTACAAGCATTGGCTCCCGAAGCACCGAGCGCGCCGGATCCCGATCTGGCCGCGGAGTCGCTGGTCTTTGCTGGCGGGCAGGGAATGTGCGTGGCCTGTGAGGCGGCCGCTGGGGTTGAGCGGGACGCTTTGCCGCTGCGTTCGGTGGTGTGCGACGCCTGCTGGACGGTTTTGGCTCCGCCGGAGCTGGTTTCGCCCGAGCTGGGGGTGTGCGCGTGACCGCGGTCAGCGATCGCCAGCCGCCCGTGCGGGCGATCCGAGACAGCGGCGGTGACGATGCGGGCCTGCGCCAGCCACCGCAAGATCTGCCGGCTGAGCAGTCAGTGCTCGGCGGGATGCTGCTGAGCAAGGACGCGATCGCCGACGTGGTCGAACGGCTACAGCCCGACGACTTCTACCGGCCCAACCATCAGTGTGTCTACGAGACGATCCTCGACCTTTACGGTCGCGGCGAGCCGGCCGACGCGGTGACGGTCGCCGCTGAGCTGGACCGCCGAGGCCTGCTGCGCCGCATCGGCGGCGCGCCGTATCTACACACCCTGATCTCGATGGTGCCCACGGCGGCCAACGCCGGCTACTACGCGGGCATCGTCGCCGAGAAAGCGCTGCTGCGCCGGCTGGTGCAGGCAGGTACACGGGTGGTGCAGTACGGCTACGCCGGCGCCGAGGGCGCCGATGTCGCCGAGGTGGTCGATCGTGCCCAGGCGGAGATCTACGACGTCAGTAACCGTCGCGTCACCGAGGACATGGTTGCGCTCGACGACTTGCTACAGCCGACACTGGATGAGATCGACGCGTTGGCATGCGGCGGCGGGCTAGCCCGCGGGGTGCCAACGGGTTTCGCCGACATCGACGAAGTTACCAATGGACTGCATCCAGGCCAGATGATTGTTGTCGCCGCCCGGCCGGGGGTGGGCAAGGCGCTGGCTCTGGATACCCCGCTGCCTACTCCGACTGGATGGACAACCATGGGGGACGTCGCCGTGGGGGATTGGCTGTTGGGCGCCGACGGCCACCCCACCCAGGTGGTGGCAGCCACCGAAGTGCTACATGGTCGGCCCTGCTACGACGTCGAATTCTCTGATGGCAGTGTGATTGTCGCCGATGAGCAACACCAGTGGCCCACAACTGCCGGGGTTGTAACCAGCGGCGAGCTCAGGGTCGGCCACGTGATCGTAGCGGCGGCGCCGAATCTCGCGGCTGCGCCCGGGCTGCCCGCACCCGCCGTCGTTGGGCGTTGGATCTGCGGCGACGACAATGACGCTTGCGAGGGCGACTATGCCGTCGTGGGCCGTTACCTCCGAGGAGTGCGGGCTCAACGGCGGCCACTAGTGCATGCCGTCATCGAGCATGCTGGCGATCCTGCAACGGATTTCGCGGATCCGGGACAGTGCGCGAACGCACTGGGGTGCGTGCGACCGGTGCACCGCGCGGCCATGCTCGAGCTGACACGCACCATGGGGCATCCCGTCCATCAGGGCGCAGACACCCTCGTCACGCCGGCAGCTGCGGCAGGAATCCACCGGGTGACGGCGGTGCGCCGGCGGGCGTCGGTCCCGGTGCGCTGCGTGCAGGTCGACAACGCCGATCACCTGTACCTGGCCGGAGCAGGGATGGTCCCCACGCACAACTCCACGCTGGCCCTGGATTTCATGCGGTCATGCTCGATCAAGCATCGGATGGCCAGTGTCATCTTCAGCCTGGAGATGAGTAAATCCGAGATCGTCATGCGGCTGCTGTCCGCGCAAGCCAAGATCAAACTAGCCGACCTGAGGTCCGGGCGCCTCAACGACGACACCTGGGCACGCTTGGCGCGCTGCATGGCTGAGCTCAGTGAGGTGCCGCTCTACATCGACGACTCACCTAACCTGACGATGATGGAGATCCGCGCGAAAGCACGACGCCTCGCCCAGCGCTGCGATCTCAAACTTATCGTCGTCGATTACCTACAGTTGATGACATCGGGAAAGCATTACGAGTCGCGCCAGCAGGAAGTATCGGACTTTTCCCGAAGCCTTAAGCTTCTTGCTAAGGAACTAAATCTTCCAGTGGTCGCCTTGAGTCAATTAAACCGAGGGCCTGAGCAAAGGACAGATAAACGGCCATTGCTGTCCGATTTGCGTGAAAGCGGCGCCATCGAACAAGATAGTGACCTTGTTATGCTGCTTCATCGCCCAGATTTGACCGACGCTGACGATCCACGCGCCGGAGAAGCTGACATTCATCTAGCGAAACATAGAAATGGCCCTACAAAAACTTGTACTGTCGCGCATCAATTACATTTATCTAGGTTTTGTGATATGGCGCGAATCGAATAATAAACTAGCAGCAGCAGCAGTCGCCAATAGATACTAACATGTAACTAATAATGATGTGAAGATTATTCTAAAATCTGCGGAATCCGTTCTTCTGTTTTCGTCGGTAGGTTCGAGTGAAGGACGCCGGCGGATCCGCCGAGCCGTGAGAGATGTGGCCAAGCGCGCCAAACTAGAGTCCTCCAGTCGACCGGCAGGCTAGGGCAGTTGGGGATTTTTGGGCCCCGGACTGCGCTTAGAGCTATCGCGTTCCCTCGACATGCCACCGCGGTGGCATCTGATGCAGGAGCTGGTTGATGTGGTCAACCAGCTCAGCCCAGTCAGGGTTGAGCACGCGGGCTTGTTCCATGGTGATGTCGCCGCATTCCCAGCGCGTGAGCCGGAGGTTGTAGCGGGTCCAAATCGGGTCGATACCTATGAAAATGGTCGCCAACATTGCACGCTTGAGTTGCGTTGGATCGTCGGGACGTTCGCGGCTGTTCTCGAGCTTGGAGATGTGACGCGCTGAGCAGGGCATCACCTCTGAGATCGCCTCTGCGACTCGACGCTGGGATATGAGCCGGCCGTTCTCCCGGCGGCGGCGATCCCGCCGCATCATCTCGATGTGCAACCCCCAGTGGAAAGACGGAACCGCTCCCACCGGGGGAGCTTGTCCGTGTTCGGCAACATATCGGGCGTCGGCCTCGGCGCTACGCCGGGTGACCTCGGCGTAGAACGCCTCCTGCTCATCAAGAACCGCTGGCTGACCAGCCAACTGCGTACGCAGGTCGTCCTGTGGCGCAATCGGCGCCTCATAGTGCGCAAACGCCGTCGCGAGTTGGCCGTCATCACCGGGCAGCATGTTGTCGGTGATGACAGCTAGTGCTGCGGTGAAGCAGCCTCCATGGACCAAGTGTTTGCGGCGGTACATCGCGTCTTCGAAACTGCGTCGGCCCCGTGGGGTTTTGACCTCCTCGACAACGTAGCTCGGGGCTACGCAATGCGCGAGTTCGTGCAGCAAGACCCGCGCGGTCAGCATCTTGGGATGCAAGGAGATCAGCCACTTGGTCGGGCGCGGGTAGCCGTAGTGATCGGCATACGACGAGATGAGATGAAGTTCGGGCGTCTCGTCGCCGCCTTCCACGACTTCAATCGGGGCCGTGTCGGGAAACCACTCGTGCCACCAGGTGCTGGCGGTGGCTTCGTCGACGAGCCGTTGGCATTCCTCAACCGTGACGTCGCGGTCGTGGCCGACTGCTTCCTCAGCGCAGTAAACACGCCAATCGGACAAACCCTCCTCGTACGGCACAAAACTCACTGTAAGAATCGAGCTGGCCGGGCCAGCCGCCCCATCGCGCGCGGAGTCGCTGCCACGCCAGACTGCTGGACAAGAGGCTGCAAGCGTGAGTGCGCGACCCAAGCCGGTGGGGACGGTCTTCCTAGGGCAAACTGCCAAAAGCAGGTAGCCGACGTTGGCCTTCGGCGAGGAGAACGCATGGATCCGGTACGTGTTCAGGCGCTGTGGATTGCCGGGCTCTTCGGCATCACCCTGGCCGCAATCAGCGTGCTGATGATCGTGAACTGGTCGCGCGCGGCACGGGGTGGGCTCGCGCGCAATCCGTATCTCGGCATACGCACCCCATCGACACTGCGCAGCGAGCAGTCCTGGGTGGCCGGCAACCGCGCCGCGGTCCGCTTGGCGCCGCTGTACCTGCTCTTCAACGCCGCCACGTGCGCTGCGCTGGTCGCGGTCGCCCTGCACGGTTGGCGACTTGTCGTCATCTTCACCGGCAGCTGCGGCCTCGTTGCTCTCATCGCGCTGATGATCTGCACCGCGATCATCGCCAGCAGGGCCGCCAGAGCGGCCGACGACCACACCGGGCTCCGCAGCGCGGCAAGCCAAAGCATCGAGATGACCAGCATCACCGGGCCATTTTCTGAACGCGCGACGACCATCTTCGGGTGGATCATTGCCGTGACAGCATGTGCAGCAACAGCATTCCTTCTCATCACCCTGGTCGACGGCTACGTCCTGGCAATTCACCATCAACTACAGCCCAATAACACCTTCGGATTCCGGGATTCGACCACACGCGCATGCCTGCCGGCGTGGTACGCCGCCCAGAAAGCGGGCTTTAGCTGGGTTCTTTTCGGCTACGGCCCTTTCCTCGCGCTGAGCATTCTGTTTGCCGTGGTGGCGGCGATCAAGAATCGCTCACCATGGGATGTTGTCGTCGTGGTCATGGCAATGCTGGTTCTGCTGATCGTCGCGGTGATAATCGCCGGCATACATGCCGACAGCGTGGCTCGCGCCACTGCCTGCTGACGGGCGCGCGGTTGGCGCCGTCGACGCGACGGTGTGGGCCGGTGGCGGGCTCATGGGTCGTACGCTGGCGACGTGGCACGCGAGGCCAATCGGCTCGATGCGGTCGAGTTCGCCCGTTGGTGGCAGGAGACCGGTGAGTACGAGCTCCGCCAGATTCTGCACTGGAAGTGGGATCCCATCGGTATCTCGGGCGTATTTCCGTATGCCGCAGACGAATACGACTCATACGCGCCAACGATCGCCGCTGCGCTGAGTAGGGGAGAATCCACGGAAGGCATCGCCGCGCTACTCAGCAGCAACGAATGCGAACGGATGCGTCTTGACGAACGCTCACCCGATGCCCGACAGAAATTGGCGGCAGACATTCTCGCCTGGTTTGAGTCCTCCCAGATCCGTTGGCTCGAATTTGGGCCGCTCGGCCGCTGACCCCTCGGCACAGAGGTAAGTCGCCGACATGGCCGAGCAATCAGACCCCCGACAAACCCCGGCCCAGCTCGCAGGCCCCCCGCAAGCTCCGACCGCACCTGTGCTCGACGCCTAAACTCGAACTGCGAAGGATCACGCGATTGCCAGGAGGTCCTGTTCGTGGACGAGCCGCCGGTGGGCGACACCACCGCGGATTGGCGTGCCACCTCCCAGTTCGGCCCTTACCTGCTGAAGCGTCTGCTGGGCCGGGGCGGGTTCGGCGAGGTATATGAGGCCTACGACACCAACAAGAACCGCACCATCGCGCTGAAACTGTTGCCGGCGTCGATATCGGCGAACGCGCTGTTTCGCGAGCGGTTGTTCAGAGAGGCCAGCACCGCCGGCAGACTGAGCGAGCCGCACGTAGTGCCCATCCACGATTACGGGGAGATCGACGGACAGCTTTTCATCGACATGCGGCTGATCCGGGGCACCGACCTACGCACCGTGCTCGATGAGGACGGGCCGCTAGATCCTCCGCGGGCCGTATCGATCGTCCGCCAGATCGGCTCAGCTCTCGATGCTGCGCATGCCGAGCAGATCGTGCACCGCGACGTCAAACCCGCCAACATCCTGCTCGCCGAGGAGGACTTTGCGTGCCTGGTCGACTTCGGGTTGGCCAACGCCGCGACCGACGCCAAACTCACCACGGCAGGCNCGAGCAGATCGTGCACCGCGACGTCAAACCCGCCAACATCCTGCTCGCCGAGGAGGACTTTGCGTGCCTGGTCGACTTCGGGTTGGCCAACGCCGCGACCGACGCCAAACTCACCACGGCAGGCACCACCGTCGGCACCTTCGCCTACATGGCTCCCGAACGATTCGCCGACGAGGAAATCGACCATCGAACCGACATCTACGCCCTGGCCTGTGTGCTCTACGAGTGCCTCACCGGTGCCCCGCCCTACCAAGCCGGCGACCGGGTTGGGTTGATCGCCGCCCACCTAGCCACGCCGGTTCCCCGCCCCAGCCAACACCGGGGTATCCCGGCCGGTTTCGACGAGGTCATCGCCCGCGGGATGGCAAAGAACCGCGACGACCGCTACCCACGAGCCGGGGAGCTCACCACCTAGCCACGCCGGTTCCCCGCCCCAGCCAACACCGGGGTATCCCGGCCGGTTTCGACGAGGTCATCGCCCGCGGGATGGCAAAGAACCGCGACGACCGCTACCCACGAGCCGGGGAGCTCTCCGCCGCCGCCCGCCAAGCACTAGCCAGCGCACCCCAGCGCCACGCCGACACGTCTCCCACACCCACGGCCGCCGAGGCGGCGGATCCCACCGTCACGGCCGCCACCACAACAGCGCCGCCACGCGCCGGCCGCCGCCGCAGGATCGCCCTGCTCGCTGCCGCCACTGTCCTCATCGTGGCCGCAGCAACCGCGATGATCCACTGGCTCAACAACCGTCACGACAACTCCCCACCAGCTACCGTCAGCAGACCGGGTACAACGTCGATCGCGCGCATCGCGGCCAACATCCCCGTCGGTAAACGCCCGGAAGCGGTGGCGGCCGACCCAGCCAGCCGCACCGTCTACACCGCGAACTATGGCGACGGCACGGTGTCGATGATCGACACTGTGAGCCGCGCTGTCACCGCCACCATCAAGGTCGGCAACGGACCGGTTGGGGTGGCGGTCGACGCGGCCACCCACACCGCCTGTACGGCCAACAACCGCGACGACACCGTGTCGATGATCGACACCACCAGCCACGCGGTTACTGCCACCGTCAAAGTCGGCACCGATCCGTGGGGTGTCGCGATCGACCCGACCACCCGCGCGGCCTATGTGGCCAACATGTGGGACTACAGCGTCTCGGTGATCAATCTTGATAGCCACCGCGTGGTCGCGACCATCCCTGTCGGGAAAAACCCGTACGGGGTGGCTGTCGACCCCACCAGCCATACCGCCTACACCGCCAACAGCAGCGACGGCACGGTGTCGGTGATCGATACCACCAAACTGACCGTCACCGCCACCATTCCCGTCGGTAACGACCCGCGGGGGGTAGCTGTTGACCCCGCCGCCCACACGGCTTACATCACGAACGAGGCCCAAGGCGCCGTTTCTGTGGTCAATCTCGACAAGCAACGCGTTGTCGCCACTATCCACATCGGGAACAGCCCGTACGGGGTGGCTGTCGACCCTGCGGTCCACACGGCCTACTCGGCCAACCATGACAGTGAGTTGGCCGTGATCGACACCAGCAGCCTCACGGTCAGCGGGGCCATCAGAATTGGTAAAGACACGTTCTCGGTGGCGGTCGACCCCACCACCCACATCGTCTACACCGGCAACAACGACAACACTTTGTCGGTGATCGAGCCGGGACAGTCCTAGCAGTGCAGGAAACAGGCTTGCACTCAGTGCCGGGGCCACTGCCTCGACACCAGCTAGCGAGCGTGCGACAGCCAACCCGAGTTCTATACGATTTCGGCACACAGAACCCGCCTCACGAAGAAAGAGATCAGCGGTGAGCCAGCCAAAACCACCACGCAGCGCAATCATCGGCGCTGGGATGGTTGGCTCGGTGCACGCCCACGCCGTACATCGTGCCGGCGGCCAGCTCGCCGCGGTCAGTGGCAGTACCCCGCAAAGCAGTCAGCGCGCCGCGCAGCGCCTCGGCGCGGAGCGCGCCGCCACCGTAGAGGAAATCTTCGCCGCCGATGACGTCGATGTCGTGCACATCTGCACACCGAACAATCTGCACCTCGAGCAGACCGCCGCAGTCTTGGCAGCGGGAAAGCACGTCATCTGCGAAAAGCCGTTGGCAACAACGGTTGGCGACGCTGCCGCCCTCGTGAAGGCTGCTGAAAACGCGGGCACGGTGGCGGCTGTGTCGTTCATCTACCGCTTCTACGCGATGGTGCGCGAAGCGCGTTGCCGTATCGCCGATTCGGCGGTGTGGCTCATGCATGGTGGCTACCTGCAAGACCATAGGGTCAAAGCTGCTCCGGGCGGCTGGCGCTCCGATCCGGCGCAAAGCGGTATCTCAATGACCTTCGCCGACATCGGGTCGCACTGGTGTGACTTGATGGAGTTCGTGACCGGCCATCGCATCAGCGCTGTCTTCGCGATGGAAGGCGCCGCACGCCAGCGTGGCGACGGCCAGGATGACGGTGCTGTGGTCGTATTTGGCACCGACCGAGGAGCGGTCGGAAGTGTCGTCGTCAGTCAGGCTTCGCCGGGTCGAAAAAACCGGTTGTTCTTCTCTTTCGACGGTCGTAAGACTGCGGTGCAGTTCAACCAGGAAAGTCCCGATGAGCTCATCGTTGGCGGCCTGGGCGCCAACACGGTGCTGTTGCGAGATGGGGCTGAGCTCGATCCGCGCAGCGCCCGTTATTCCTTGTTGCCCCCTGGCCATCCGCAGGGGTACCAGGACTGCTTTAACCTTTTCGTCGCAGATGTCTACGAGGCTATTCTCACCGGCACCGCACCCGAAGGGCTGCCCGTATTCGCTGACGGTTTGAGGGCGGCGACGATTCACGCCGCGGTCGCTGCCTCAGTTTCCACCGGTGAGTGGACACAGGTAGCCAGTGACCAGCCACTAGTTGCTGCGGATTCCCTTGAACCACACTCGGTTTCAGGAACTTCGCTGTGAGCACCGCGCCGGTGCGGCTCGCCCTGATCGGGTTGGGCAATATGGGTATGGCGCACCTGGAGATCTTCGCGAGCCTGCAACCGCAGGCACAGATCAACGCCGTGGCCGACAGTCATGTCCCGTTCGCCGAACGCGCCGCCGCTCAGGTGTCGAAAGCTACCGTTTTCCACGACCCGCTGGACTGTGTGAACAACGCCGACGTCGACGCCGTCGTGGTGGCCACCGCTGACGACACTCACTACGAAATCGTCAAAGCGTGCATCGCGCGCAACCTGTTTGTGCTCTGTGAGAAGCCGCTCACCACGTCAGCCGACCAGTCGTTGCAGTTGGTCAACGCCGAACGGGCCAGCGGCCGCCAGTTAGTGCAAGTTGGCTACATGCGCCGCTATGACGCCGACTACGAGTACATTCACAGGACATTACGTTCTGGCCGCGTCGGTGAGCCCGTCCTGATCAGCCAGCGCCACCGTAATCCACTGGCCGTCATCAACTTTGACGAGCAGCAGCTCATCAGCAGCTCCGCTTCCCATGACATAGATCTGTTCCGCTGGCTCAGCGGCGAGGAAGTCAAAGAGGTCTCGGTCATAGCCAAGACCAGCCAGGACGAATCCACGGTGACCGTTGTCGTCACACTCACCACGCACTCAGGAGTTCTTGGGGTTATGGAGCTTGGCCGCGGGCCCGGACTGCAGTACGACATCGGCTGCGACATCGTCACCAGCGGCGGTGCACTCACGCTCGCCTCGCCCACCCAGACTGACCGCGCGACGGCCGATGGTCGCGCCGCCCGCCCGACGCCCGACGCCTGGATGGAACGCTTCCATCGCGCCTACCGTTCCCAGGACGCCGCCTGGCTGGCCGCGGTGGCCGCCAAATCCACCACCGAGGGAGCGACAGCCTACGACGGGTATGCCACCAACACCGTCATTGATGCAGCCCTGGCCTCGCTGGCCAGCGGTCACACGCAGCCGGTAACCGCCGTTAGCGCCGCGCGGTAAACACCGCAAACGACGACGCGCCACCCCGTACGCCAACGCAGGGTTCGTCGGCTCACCCGCTTAGGTGCGCAATGCAATAGAGTTGATGCCCGATCGCTACAGCTATCGGGCAAGCGCAGGCGAATCGAATATGGCTCTGACGTGCACCGGGTGAGCGCCTACGTCCGGAAACCGCAGCATTTCTTCTACCCGGTACATGTGTACTCGTGCTATAACCTGTAGCATCTAGCGGCAGGGCAAAGCGTGAATCTGTAGCAGTGAAGGGGTGTTAGCAGCGATGGAAGGAGTTCGCAGTGACCGTTGACCAAGCTGCGCCGCCAGCACCGGCAACGCTTACTGTTCGTATCGGAACGGCGTCGCACACCCTCAACCCCATGGACGGGGCCGTCGTCATCGGCCGAGACCCGTCGGCCGCGATCCGGATCAATGACGAGCGCATCTCGCGTTCCCACCTGCGGCTAGAGCCGCGCCATGATGGCTGGCACGCCATCGACACCAGCAGAAACGGCGTCTTCGTCGACGGAGGGCGGCGCAGCTCAGTGCTGATCGCCCGCCATATGACACTGCATCTTGGAGATGCCAATGGCATCGCGGTGACCGTGGCACCCGGCGACCCAGCCGACATGACCCAGACCCAAGCCGCACCCCAGACCGTCGAAGACGATGATGAAACCAGCATCGACACAGGTGAGATCGACCCCAATATCCTGCGGGCCGGTCGCGCAGTGGCCGCCCGCCGCCGCGAACTCGATATCACTCAACGCGGCCTTGCCAGGGACAAGATCATCAACGCCGGCGCACTCATCGCATTCGAGAAGGGCCGCAGCTGGCCCAGGCGCGGAACGCTGGCCAAGCTCGAAGAAGTTCTGCAGAAACCACCGGGTTGGATCACGAGCATCCGACTCGGAGAACAGCCCGAGCCGGACAATGAGACCACCGAGATCACGACCAACACGGTGCGAGCACCACTTATGGCTGAGGCCGTCGAACTGGCCATGCACACAATCACGGCGACTATCGAAGAGCTGCCCAAACCATCGGATCCGGAGTTCACGCCGAAAGCTACCGCTATCCTCGCCGACCTGCGCAAGCTGGAGTCGGTAGCGGCCAATGCTGCTCGCACCGCCAAGGGCGCCCCTTCTGTGATCCGGTCGCTGAGCACGGTGCGCCGCAGCTATAAAGACATGATGCTAAAGGCCGCACGCTCACCAGCTGCAACTATCGGTCAACGACTGTATGCGGCACGGCATCGCGCGGACCTGAGCGCCGAGGAAGCCGCCTACGCTGCAGGGGTCGCGGTCGACGTCGTCACGGCAGTCGAGGAAGAGCGTCCGATTCCGCCAGGCGCCAGCAGCGCCATTGAGACCCTGATCGCACAACTATCACTCAGCTGAGTGCACCAACCGTCACTTCGCCAGCTTGTGGCGGCGGACGTCCTCAACCGCTTACCGGAATTCCGCCGAAGCTCGGTCGCAAAATTCAGAGGCCGCGGCGGCACTGCTGCAGCATTGGCGAGTCAAACCGGACAAAGCCGTCTTCGGTGCGGGCTCGGATGCGGCGCCTACGTTGGTTGCCGCGCCCGGTCGCGATCCGTACACCACCTGCGCGCTGGCTGCCCGGGGGGTCAGAAGGTCCAGCTTCCGGCGGGCGACAGGACGAACCCGTGTTGTTGGCCGAATTCTTCGTCTGTCGTCTCACATGCCGTCATTGCGGAATCGACGGCGCACGTCTGCAACGGTCCATCTGTATATGTCACCTTGCTGTGCGGGGGTAAAGGCTTGTAGTCCTGCGGGTTGATAGTCCCGCCGGCCACGCCGGGGCCCGGCGGGACGGTTTCGATTTGCGAGAGGTCGACGTCGGAAAACGCGGCGCCGGCCGTGGTCGCCCCACCGAGATAGTCCAGTCCTACGTGGTTGAAGGAGGTTCCGGGCAGGGAGCCCCAGCATTGCATATGTGCCCCATTTTGCTTGTGTGTGAAGCTCATCCGGCATCGGTAACCGCCCGGTGCTGCGAATTGCACACCGGCCGTCATGTAAGAGTGGTAGGTCGTGTAATCGTCCGCGTTGACGGAGCTGTAGCTGCCCAAGTCGGGAAACTGTTGCGGGGCGGCCGCCGCCGGCGGCATCGAGGTCGGTGCGACCACAACCAAGGCCGCAGCAGCAAGCGTCATGCTCACACCCGCAGCGCCTTTGAACCGGTCTCTGGGGGTCGTCATCAGGCAGGCTGACCCATGCGCTCGGCGATCATCGAAGCCAAGGCCACGCCGGAGTCTCCTGGATTACCGCTACACGCCGTCACATCGATGACAACGTTGCGTTTCGCGGTCATCACGCGCTGGCAGGTTGCAGGCGCGCCGCCTAGAGACGTGTTCGCGCTCAGCATGTTGTCGCGCTGCGCGACGTTGCGGATCGTCCAGGTCAATGGCTTGTCCTTGTCGGGATCCAACACGATCGGGCCCGCTTGGCAGCCCTGCCAGGTGCTGGGCTGCTGGTTGACGAAGGCCGCGGCCGCCGACTCCGTCATGAAGGTAGTCACTGCGTTGAACACGGTGATTGGCGTGCTCGGGTCCTGGTCGTGTAGCGCCTGCACGTAGGTGGACCGCGCCCCTGAGCCAGAGTATGTGGTTGCGGCTGCCGGAAGGATCGCGCCGGCGCACTCGGCTGGGTTGGCTTTGTCAGCGAACATGCCCGGCCCGTTTAACTTGTCGATCGGCTCCATCGCGGCCGAGCCCATCACCCGGCTCACCTGGGCGATGCGGGGTACCAGGGTAGGCAGTGCCGAGTCGTCAACCAGCGATCCAGCCGACGGCGCCGAGTTCGGCGTCGGCGCCGCGGTCGGCGCCGGTGGAGCAGATTTCACCGGCGGGGCAGGAACGTGAACACCGCCGGATGCCGTGGTGTGAGAGTCACCGTGGCCAGCAGTGAAACCGACGACCGCGACAGCGGCGGCCGCGACCACCGCGGCTGCTCCACTTGCGGCAATCCACCACCGCTGCGTCCTGCGGCCGTTGCCGGCAAACAGGGGCTGCGGCCACCAGGGGTCAGGTGCGCCCCAGCCGTTGGGAGCGCTCCACGGGCCCACGGCAGTCGGTGTCGCTGCGCCCATATAGCCGGCGCTCGGGTTCGGCGGCGTTGGTGGCCGCCAGGGGTGGGCGGGAATGCCAGCGTGGCGGGCGTAGGGGCGGTGGCCATACGCGACCGTGGGCTGTTCGGACCATTGGTTGTTGGACGGGCCATATCCGGCGTGGCCACGCTGCTGGGTCTGTGGGACGAGGGGGTGGGCCATCTTGCGGCACTCCTTGTCAGGTGTGGGAGCCACCTCCGCATGGCCCCGATGCAACAGCATTCAACCACAATAACCGTAGCAGGCGCAATAGTTATAGATCGCGACGCAATAGGCCTCGTTCTACCGCATCACCCCAGTTAGAAGGATATTTCTGCTCACGGGGATAGCAATCGACCTGTAGCGGCACACCATGTGAGCAATCGTCTGATTCTGGATAATTCTGTAGCAGCAGATCGATCTGCGCCTCAAGGCTGGCGTGGGTCGCAAGCGCCAGCTTCGCATCCATTCGCCTAGTCCGGCCAACACCAGCGGGCCCCGGCGCGGCCGGCGGAGCGGTCGGCTCGGGCAGGATCGTCTGACTCATCGCCGCGCTGCTGGCGCGGAAACGCGAAGTACACCCACACAGTGGCGGACACCAGCGCGACGGGGCCCCTGCACAAATCAGTAAGCCACCGACACCAAGACACAAGCCCCTCATTACCAATATGTAATGAGTATGAGGGGTAACATCATCGGGGTGAGTGACAGTCCTAAGCAGGCTGCGCGACAAGACGATCCCGGTTCAGGTGAGCGCCGACGCCGCAAGAGCAACGCCGAACGGCGCAGCTACACCCGTCGCCGCGCCGAGCGGACCGCAAACGCGGCCCACCACAGACATCGATGGACCATCGACGACGCAAAAACCGCACTGGACCTCACAATGACGGTCCCGGACGCGGCCCTGCAGCTCGGCCGTACCGCGGCCGCAATCGAGGGACTGCGGGTGAAGTGGCGGCAGGGGAAATTGCCCACCGGCCTGGCTGACCAACTTCCGCCACCGCCAAGACCAACACGCTGATGAACAACACATTGGGGGACCACAGCATCATGAACAACAAAACCGATCCCGAAGTCGACCAGCTGGCGGCATACCTGGCGGCTGCGCAGGACCTCCACCACGGCGACGCAAAGCCCACCGGGGTCACGCTCGAGCAGCCACCGGCGTTCGACAATCCACACCCGCCTTTTGGGGTGTTGGCGCGCACCACCCCGACGACAAACAAGGAGCGCTGATGGCTACATATCGACCGGGGGACCGCGTCTACCTTGCCAGCGATCCCAACACGATTGGAACCGTTGTGGCGCGCACTGACGCGGTCGGCGGACTCATCACCAGCCAGGACCTGCAGGGTCCCAATCCCAACCGCGACCTCGTCGCTGTCCGTTGGCCGGGCTACGAATGGAACGAGAACCCCGAGTTTCTTCGCGGTGCACCGCCACCTCGAACCGCGCTTGCAGGGAGCCAGTGATGACCTCACCCCCAGGCCCAGGTGTGTATCTGGTCACCCCGGAAGGAACCTGGCGCGTGCACGACAGCGAGGAGGCCGCCGACGTCGTGTGTGTGCTCACTGAGCAACACGCCGACAAGGTCGACGAGCCCATGCAGGCTCTGTCACGCCAACAGGTCGCCACCCAATTAGGGCGCGGAATCCCCGCGGATTTCCCTCCAGAAGACATCGTTACCGGCGACCCCCACCAGGGCGGCACACGAGGATGGTGGGAGAGCACGGTGCAGCGCTACCTACTCACGCAAGAGCAGCGCCGCGATCAAGGCGCCGTGACTACCGCCGCCCCGGCAGGCCGTCCGCAAGGCGAAACACCTGTTGCAACGGATGCCCATCCCGAGGCGCCGCCCGGCGATGCCTGGCCGTTGAAGTCGCGGCAATGGAGCGATGTGGACCTTAGCGGTGTCGATCAGCGTGTTCTGCTTGTCACAACAAAGGGCCTTGTCACCCCCTCGGGAGTCGTCAAATCGGGGCCGCTGACCTCGCCGGCGCGGCTCGGGGAGGTCGTCTGCAGGCGGCGGTGGTCAACCCCTCCCGGCGGCTCTGACCCGCAATTGTGGATTTTCCCAGAGGCGTTGGAGGCCATCGGTTTTCAGATCGACGGCCAGGTCGACAGCGAGTTACCCGGCGTGGTCGCGGCGTTCTTCGACTGCACCGTCAAGTACCACAAATCCGGGTGGTTCACATGCGAGTTCGACGCCCAAATCCATGGCGGGGAGACCCGCAGCGCCGACATCGTGCTGATTCCATATCTACCCCTAGACCCGTCGCCATCGCGGCCGATGGACCGCGGCGTGGCAGGCATCCAGGGAACAGAAACCGAACTTCCCGACGACGAGGAGTCGGCGGCACACCTGCTCGGCGACAGGATCGCGTGGCTCTACGGCATCGAAGGAGCCCTGCCGGCCCCGCGTTGGTCCCAGGTCGGCGCGCACATCGAGGAAGCTAAACGGCGCACCGCGAAACCGAAGCCGAAGAACACCAAAGGCGCAGCGCCGCAACTGGTCCCGTGCCCACTTCCGATCGAGATCACCTCGACAGGAAGAATGCCCTACCAGTGGTGGGGTCCGGAGGGCGTCGATACCGGCGCCGAAACCGAAGACGGCGGGGTTGCACGGCGCCGGGGCGTCCGGGTCAAAAAGACCCCACACCGTCCACGGGGTAACACCGTCGATGTCGAGGTCGACCAGCAGGCCGCATATTTACCGTCGGCGGAGGGCCTGTACCTCGGCTACGGAAAGCCCGACTGGCAATCGCCCGACCCGTCGGTGTTCAACGATCCCCACCCACCCTTCGGGGTATTTCAGGTGACGACGCCGGCGGCGACCGAACTTTGCGGGCTGCACCGAAAGTTGCCGCTGCCGCATCCGGCGATGCGGTGGGACGAACCGACCACCTGGTGGGCGACCACCGCAGACGTCCGTCAGTTGACGGCCGCTCCCGAGATCGGTGGGGCAGGGATTTCGTGGGCCGAACTGCAAATCGACTCCGCCTGGGTGTGGCCCGAGCAGCATCAATGGCTCAAAGGGTTCGCTAAAGAGCTGCGCAGCAAGCGCATCGAAGCCGTCACCGCTGGCCGCGAGGACTACACCGAGATGATCAAAGCGATCTACACCAGCTTCTTCGGCCGGCTGGAAGCCGTCGGTGAAGGAAGCTGGAAGTATCCGCTCCTTCATCTCCAACAGCCGGCCTGGTACGCCGCGATCGAGGCGGTAACCCGTGCCCGCGCGATGAAATACGCCGTCCGCATCGCCAACGACCACGGGGTGTACCCAGTCGGGTGGTGGGCAGACGCGTGGTTCTACCGGGTTCCCGCCAAATTCGACCTGAGCCTCCTCGAGGATCCCCTCCGCGACGGTGTGCGCACAAACGGCAGTTACCGACTCAAAAACGTTGTGCGGCACTAGCCATGAGATGGGCTCAGATGGCCGAGGAACCCACAGGGCCGCGGTTCCAGGACTGCTTCAACGATCTCGTGGAGCGCCGCCTAAACGAGCTGGGCCGCGCCTGGGCCGACGTCAATGCCCGCAGCCGCCGAGCCGAAGCAGCGCGCCGTGCACGAGAGGAGATGGTGCGCCGCATCGAGACTCGGACCGGGCGGCGTTACGCGACCTCGACCATCGCCCGCTGGGTCGCCCGCAATACATGGCCGCCGCGCATCGACACGTTCTGGTTTGAACGCTGGGCCGCCATCGACCGGGCCGGGGGCATCGACGCCATGGCCGCCGCCACCGGATCAAGTCGCCACCGGGTCGTCGCTTGGCGCGATTCGCCGGATCCTGCGGCGCCTCCACCCGGCCGCATTCCGCCGCGCAAGCGCAAACCCACAGCCGAGCCCCAGGAGATCGGCGTGGAAACGCGTGGAATTCTGCGGATCGGCGAAACCGAGCAACACAACAAACGCATCCCCACCGATCCGGCCCGCGACTACGAAGTCTTGGAGGCCGCGCCGGACTCAGGCATCCTCGAAGCGTGGTTCGAAAATGACATCGACACCCTCATGGATTTGCTCAGTGATGCCATCACCGAGCAAGTCATCGCCTTCTGGGATGTTGCCCAGTATTACGACGCCCGCTACACGGTGGCCGAAATCGTCCAGTTCTTGCCCAGCATCGAAGGCCAGTGACCCAGCCCGAAAATGACCTCCGACGAATAGCGGGGAGGACGTCTTTTCGGGAAGGAAGGAACCATGCAGCAATGACAAGCCGAAACGACGAGGCCAACGCCGTAAGCCTGGTCGATCATTCGGTGCTGCGACGAGCCGTCGCCGAGTTCGCCGCGCAGCCCGGCCAACAACGCTGTTACGACGTGTTGCGGTCGTGCATGTACGGTGAGCTGCTTCTCGACACCACCGGCTCTAGCGCGCTCACCGGTACCCTGTTCGCCCACGGATCCGAGCTGAGAATTCACGGGGGAAGCGGCCCCAACGGCGGAAAAGCGTTGTTCGCGTTCACCCGCAACGAGGAGATCGCCCGCGGGCACCCGCCTGGCACCGCCACCCAGTCGTTGGTCCAATCCGCTGTAGCGACACTAGAGTTCGCCCGCAGCCAGGGCTACGCCTGGCTCTACGTCGATCCCGCCGGGCCGACGTGTGCGCTTTCGGCGACTGAGATTGACTTCGCATTGCGCAACCCGAACAACGAGACCCTCAAGAAAGCCCTGGCCGACTTCAGCGACGGGTTAATCGACCGCCAGGCGGTGCTGCAGGTGCTGCGGCAAGACGGCCCGCTGCTGATGGGCGCCGACGACTCAGTGGCCGGCAAGGTCGGTATCCGCGTACTAGAGCACGACGAGGGCTCGAGCCTGCTCACTTTCACCAGCGCGCCCGAGGTCGTCGCCTACAACCCCGCCGATGCGGTCATGGCGCTGACCACCCACCAGGTTCTCGGCCGCCTCCGCGAACAAGGCCACCGCGGAATCGTCATCAACCCCGCCCGGCCCCACATTGCATTCTCGATCACCGAACTGTTCGGCGGCGACCCCGACCACGCCGCCGGTGCGCACTGATATGTAGAGAGTTTTGTCAAGTGGGCAGGGGGAAGCGGGCGCCTGGTGACCGTCGTCGCGAGGCGCCCGCTTCAGTTGGCCGAACCGTGCCGTCGGTGGTGGCGAGCGTGTCGAGGCTTTCGACGCGGTGTCAATTCTGATATTCGCGGGTTGGTTACCGCAGGACGGACTGTTCGGCTGGAGTGGGCGCGCAGGTCTAATTTTCGAGCGTCATCTTCCCTTGCAGGACAAGGTGATTGCTCATAGTGCGCTCGCGGGTCACTTCACAGGCCGCTGCCGTCACCACCGGTGTCAGGTTCGGACATTCAGGGGCTGGTATTCAGTTGTCGAGGACCGCCAGCGACCAGCACCAGCCGGCCAATTCCCGCGCGATTGCGGTATTAGCCACCCCAGCGCGTTTATCGCGAGCATCGAAACGCCGCCACCGGTCATGAAGCCGACGGTTGGCCAGCTGGCCGCGGGCACGAGCGGCTGGACTGGCGGCATCCCAACGCCGGCGCAGCGTCGGACTCCACGGCTGATACGGCTTGCGGTGATGCCAGGCCGCCTCGACCAATAGCCGCCGTACGTGCCCGTTGCCGGTCTTGGTGATCGACCCCTGCGACCGGGTGGCTCCCGACGACGACTCGGTAGGGACCAACCCCACGTAAGCCCCGATCGAGCGACCGGTCAACCGCGACCAGTCCCCGATCTCGACCGCCAGCGCGAACGCGGTCAGCGTGGAAACCCCACGCAGACACATCAGCCGCTGCACCACCGGCGTGTAGTCGCCTTGAGCGGCCAGCTGATCGATCCAGGCATCCAGACGCTTGCGTCGATCCAGGGTGGCCAGCAGCGTATCCAGCGCGGTGTCATAGGCCCACTGCAGCGGTGCGGCCTCGAACCGCCGCGCTTGCAGCCACAGTTGATGTTTGCCGGTCCATGCCTGGCCACCGGAGTAGATGATCCCTTGTCGTAGAAGTAGTTTCGATACCCTCTGGCGCGCTGCCAGCAGATCTCGCCGACAATCCTCGCGAGCCCGCACGACATCGCGGGCGGCTTCTTGCTCCACCGTCGGGATCGCGACCTCGACGATCTGGCCCAGATGCAGCAGCCGAGCCAGATGCGCCGCATCACGGGCATCGGTCTTGACCCGATCCCCGGCTGGGCGCTGCAACTTCGACGGCGCGGCGACCCGACAATCGATTCCCGCCAACGTCAGCGCCCGTGCCAGCCCGAACCCCGTCGGGCCAGCCTCATAGGCGACCGCCACCGGAGCCGGCAACCTACCGATCCATTCCAGGACCTCCCGGTGATCCGGGCATAACCGCCGCTCGAACACCTCACCGGTGTCCCCATCCAAGCCGCACGCCACGATCGATCGTGCGTGCACATCCAACCCGATGCTCGTACGCTGAACCTTCACTGGGGCCTCCCACATCTTGTGGCTCTACCGGCCAGGACCACCCTGTCGGCAACCCACGTTCACATGTGAACGGAGGCCCCAGCCTCCTCATACCCGTCTAAACCACGTTCACATCAGGGGATGAGGGCGTGGCAGATTTGACCGGGCGCGATTTTGCGAAAGCGCGCGAAATCTTCTTCAACTACGACGGCTCGCGCTTCTACATGTCACGTGACGGCGTCGAGGCAGAATACGAAAGCTTCTCGGTGCCCAAAGAGGTTGAAAGCAAGTGGCTTGAGGAGCTCACTACACACAAGTTGAGTATGCTCGGCGAACCCGGCAACTGGTGGGTGGTCTACTTCCTGTGCAATAAGCGCGACTGCCGTCATCTGTCGCATTTGCTCAATGCCGAGCCTTTGGGCGCGTTCTGGCAACGCTGCGCCTACCTTGAAGTCCTGCTCGACTATGTTGGTGTCTGCTCGCAGGGCTACTGCGCCAGCGATATTCAGGCAGCAGCGCAATACGTGCTCGACCATGCACAAGGCCTCCCCCCAGAGGAGGCTCCCAGTGAGCAGTTGCGCCAACGCGTTGGGAGCGTCCCGGGGAGTGGTGTAAGTGATGGCGGCGTGTCGGTCCCTGACGTAAGAGGGCCATCGCGTGAGTCTCTGTGGTGAAACGACCAAGAATCACTACCGAGAGGAACATCGCGATGG
>NZ_JACKSY010000090.1:0-6483 GCF_025821985.1 Mycobacterium timonense
TGGCCACCACCTGCTGCCACGCCGCCGCCGCAGCCACCACCGCCGGACTCTTGGCGTACTCGGCCAGAATCGACGACCACCGCGCAAACGACGTGCCCGGCACCGGCAACGCGATCTCCTGACCGCTGTGATGCTGCGCCCAGGCGATGTTGATGTCCTCGATCAACGTCCGCCACGACACCCCATCAACCGCCAGGTGATGAACAACCAACGCCAATTGGCTTGTCTCGCTTGCCCATACCGCGGACAGCATCAGGCCGGCGCCGGGGTTCAGCCGGGCCCGGGCCCGGGCCAGCGCGGCCTCGGAGAGCACATCGACGGTGCGCAGGATGGGGCGGGCGTCAACCGAACCGGGGGGCGGCACGTGCAGGTCCCAGCCGCCGGCGCCGTCGTCGTCGAGGCACAGCCGCAGCATCGGATGCCGATCCAGCAGCGCCTGCAGCACCACCGCCACGTCGGATTGGCTCACCCCCGCCGGGGCGGCCAGCACCATGGTCTGGTTGAACTCGTCGATCGGGCCGTCGATGTCCTGCAGCCAGCGCATGATCGGGGTGGGCTGCACCGGCCCGATCCCCTCGTCGGCCGCGCCCAACTCGCCGTCGGCGGCGGCCACGGTGACGACCCGGGCCAGCCGGGCCACCGTCTGTTCGACGAAAACGTCTCGGGCCGTGCACATCACGCCGGCGGCCCGGGCCCGTGCCACCACCTGCATGGACAGGATGCTGTCGCCGCCCAGGTCGAAGAACGAGTCGTCCACCCCGACCCGCTCCACGCCCAGCACCTGGGCGTAGATGCCGGCCAGGATCTCCTCGATCGCGTCGCCCGGGGCCCGGTAACGGCCGCCGGCGTAGTCGGGTGCGGGCAGGGCGCGGGTGTCCAGCTTGCCGTTGCCGGTCAGCGGCAGCGCGTCCAGCACCACCACCGCCGAGGGCACCATGTAGCCGGGCAGTCGGTCGGCCAGCTGCGCGCGCAGCTCGGCCGGGTCCGCGGTGCCGGTGATGTAGGCCACCAGTCGCGGGTGCCCGGCGCCGTCGTCGCGGGCGATCACCGCGGCCTGCTCCACCCCGTCCAAACCGGCCAGCACGGAACGGATTTCGCCGAGCTCGATGCGGAACCCGCGAATCTTGACCTGCTCGTCGGCCCGGCCCACGTAGTGCAGCTGCCCGTCGGCACCCCAGCGCGCCAGGTCGCCGGTGCGGTACATGCGGGTGCCGGTACCACCGAACGGGCAGGCGACAAACCGCGACGCCGTCAAGGCCGCGCGGCCGAGATAGCCGGCGGCCACACCGCGGCCGGCCACGTACAGCTCGCCCACCACGCCGGGCGGCACCCGGCGCAGCCGGCCGTCCAGCACGAACAGCGCCGCCCCGGGCACCGGCGAGCCGATCGGCACCGCGGCGCCGCCCGCACGCAGCGGCGTGGTCATCGTCGCGTACAGCGTGGTCTCGGTGGGCCCGTACTGGTTGACCATCAGCCGGCCGGGCGCCCAGCGGTCCATCAGCTCGACCGGGCAGGCCTCACCGCCGAGCACCAGCGCCACCGATTCCAGCCGTTCCGGCGACAACGCCGCCGCCGCCGACGGGGTCTGGCTCAGCACGGTGACGCCCTCGCCGATCAGCAAGGCGTGCAGGTCTTCCGGCGACCGGACGACGTCGTCGGGCACGATGACCAGCCGCCCGCCGCGCAGCAGCGCGCCGAAGATCTCCCACACCGAGAAGTCGAACGCCAGCGAATGGCACTGGCTCCATACCCGGCCGAGGCCCAATCGGTCGTCCAGCGAGCCAAGCAGCTGGGTGACGTTGTGGTGAGTGACCGCGACCCCCTTGGGAACGCCGGTGGTGCCGGAGGTGTAGATGACGTAGGCGATGTCATCCGGCGCCGGGGCCGCCCGCCCGCCGATGCGCGGGACGTGCGGGGCAGGGTCGTCGATGGCGACGACCCGATCTGGGTCGCCGGCCGAAGCGCGCAGTTCGGCGGTGGTGACCGTGACGACGGGCACGGCGTCGGCGAGCATGAAATCGATTCGCGCCGAGGGCAATCCGGGGTCGATCGGGACGTACGCGGCGCCGGTCTTGAGCACCGCCAGGATGGACACCACCGCGCCGGCGGACCGCGGGACCAGCACGGCGACCCGCTCGCCCGGGCGGGCGCCCCGGCCGGCCAGCACGCGCGCCAGCCGGTTTGCCGACGAGTCGAGTTCGCGGTAGGTCCAGGACCGCTCGCCGCAGCTGATCGCCACCGCCTCGGGGGTGCGCGCCACCTGGGCGGCGAACAGCTGCGAAATCGACACCCACCCGGTCGCCGGTCGGGTCAGCGCGGCACGGTTGCCGAGCGCGTCGAGGTGGGCGTACTCCGGTTCGTCGAGGATGTCGATCGACGACACCGGCCGGGCGGGATCGGCGGTCATGGCGAGCAACACCCGCTGCAAGCGGCGCACGAGTGTTTCGATGCTGGCCGCGTCGAAGACGTCGGTGCGGAACTCCACCGTGCCGTCGATGCCGTCGGGCCGGCCGTCCGCTGTCCAGCGTTCGGCCAGCGACCACACCAGATCCATTCGGGCGACCTGGTTTTCCAGCGGCATCGGCGTGACGTGCACGTCGCCCAGGCTCACATCGACCGGGTCGTTGTTCTGCCAGGCCAGCATCACCTGGACCAGCGGATGGTGGGCGAGGCTGCGGGTGGGGTTCAGCCGTTCCACCAGTAGCTCGAAGGGCACGTCCTGGTTTTCGTAGGCCTGCAGGCTGCGGTGGCGCACCTGGCCCAGCAGCTCGGCGATACTGGGGTCGTCGGCCAGGTCGACGCGCAGCACCAGGGTGTTGACGAAAAACCCGACCACGTCGTCCAGCGCGGGGTCGCGCCGGCCGGCGATCGGGAAACCAACGGCCACATCGGGATTCGCACTCAGGGTGGACAGCAGCACCGCCAGGGCGGCCTGCACCACCATGAAGCTGGTGGCGTTGTGCGTCCGGGCCAGCTGGGCGATGTGCTGCTGCAGTTCGGCCGGCCAGTGTACCTGCACGCTCGCGCCGAGATGGTCGGCGACCAGCGGGTAGGGCCGATCGGTGGGCAGCGCGACGCGTTCCGGCATCCCGGCCAGGGCTCGCTGCCAGTACTGCAGTTGGGTGGCGATCGGGCTGTCGGGGTCGTCGAGGTCACCGAATTGCGCTCGCTGCCACAGCGTGTAGTCGGCGTACTGCACCGGCAGCGGCGCCCAGTCCGGGGGCCGCCCGCGGCACCGGCTGGCATACGCGGCGCCCAGGTCGCGCACCAGCGGGGTCAGCGACCATCCGTCCGCGGCGATGTGGTGGACCACCGCCACCAGCACGTGCTCGTCGTGGTTGCGCCGGAAAAGCCATGCGCGCAAGGGGATCTCGGTGGCCAGGTCGAAGGTGTAGCGCGCTGCCTCGTGGGTGGCCTCCGCCAGCCAGGACGCCGGCCACCGCGCCGCGTCGACGACCTGCCAATCGACCTCGGCGCGTTCGGCCTCGAGCACCACTTGTCGGGGTGCCCCGTCGGGCGCCGGGAACAGGGTACGCAGGCTCTCGTGGCGGGCCACCACGTCGCCCAGGGCGGCGCCCAGCGCGTCCGTGTCCAGCGGCCCGCGCAGGTTCAATGCGACCGCCATGTTGTACACGGGCGACGGGCCGTGCAACTGGTCGATGAACCACAGCCGGGATTGGGCGAACGACAGCGGCAGCACCGCCGGGCGTTCCGCGGCCACCAATCGCCCGGCCCTGCCGGTGCCGGCCGCGACGCGGGGCGCCAGTTGGGCGACGGTGGGTGCCTCGAACAGGGCGCGGACGGTCAGGTCGGCGTCCAACTCGGCGTTGACCGCGGTGATCAGCCGCATGGCCGACAGCGAGTCGCCGCCGAGTTCGAAGAAGGAATCGTCGACCCCTACCCGTTCCAGTCCGAGGAGGCGGGCGTAGACGTCGGCCAGGCTTTCCTCGGTGGGGTTTTGCGGTGCGCGGTAACGGTTTTCGGCGCGGAGCTCGGGGGCGGGCAGGGCGCGGGTGTCCAGCTTGCCGTTGACCGTCAGCGGCAGCGCGTCGAGCGCCAGCACCGCCGACGGCAGCATGTAGCCGGGCAGCCGGTCGGCCAGCTGGGTGCGGACCTGCGCGGGGTCGGCGGTCCCGGTGAGGTAGGCGACCAGGCGTTTGTGACCGGGGCTGTCCTCTCGGGCGATCACCGCAGCCTGCTCGACGCCGTCGAGATCGGTGAGCGCGGAACGGATTTCGCCGAGCTCGATGCGATACCCGCGAATCTTGACCTGCTCGTCGGCCCGGCCCACGTAGTGCAGCTGCCCGTCGGCACCCCAGCGGACCAGGTCGCCGGTGCGGTACATGCGGGTGCCGGTACCACCGAACGGGCAGGCGACAAACCGCGACGCCGTCAAGGCCGCGCGGCCCACATAGCCGGCGCCCACCCCGGCGCCCGCCACATACAGCTCCCCCGTGACCCCCACCGGGGCCGGGCATAACCAGGGGTCCAACACGAAAAACGATGCCCCGGCCACCGGCGACCCGATCGGCGGTGCGCCCGAGCCCGCCGCCAACGGCCTACTGTGCGACACCCACATGGTGGTCTCGGTCGGCCCGTAGACGTTGATCATCACCCGGTCCGGCGCCCAGCGGTCCACCAACTCGGGCGGGCACGGCTCCGCCCCGATCACCAGGGCGACCGAGTCCAGCCCCTGCGGCGACAGTGCCCCGGCCGCCGACGGCGTCTGCGTCAACACCGTGACGCGCTCGCGAATCAGCAAGCGCCGCAGGTCATCCGGTGAGCGGGCCACCGCGTCGGACACCACCACGAGCCGCCCGCCGTGCAGCAGCGCGGCCCAGATCTCCCACACCGAGAAGTCGAATGCCAGCGAATGGCACTGGCTCCACACCTGATCCGGTCCCAGGGTGATGCCGGTGTCCAGCGACGCGAACAGTTGGGTGATGTTGCGGTGGCTGACGGCCACTCCCTTGGGTTCGCCGGTGGTGCCCGAGGTGTAGATCACGTGGGCGATGTCGCCGGCGGCCGGGCCCGGGCCGGCCGGTTCGGTGGCCGGGTAGTCCGCCAACGCCGGATCGTCGAGGTCGACGATCGCCGCGCCGAGCCCGGTCAGCCGGGAGCGCGATCCCGCATCGGTCACCACCACCCGCAGATCGGCGTCGGCGACGATGAAGGCTATCCGCGCCGCCGGCACCGCCGGATCCATCGGCACGTACGCCGCGCCCGCCTTCAGTACCCCCAGGATCGCGACGACCGCCTCGGCGGAACGGTCCAGCAGCAACCCCACGTACTGCCCCCGGTCCACGCCGTGCTGAATCAGCAAGTGCGCCAGCCGATTCGCTGTCTCGTCGACCTCCCGATAGGTCCAGCAGCGGTCCGCGCTGCTGATCGCCACCGCCCCCGGCACCCGCTGCGCCCAGGCGCCGAACAGCGCGGGCACCGAGGCGCCCGTCGTTGACCGGCCCAGCGCCGCGCGGTTGCCGAATATGTCGAGCCGGGCAAACTCGGTGTCCTCGAGCACCTCGATCGACGAGAGGTGCCGGCCCGGGTCGGCGGTCAGGACGTCGAGCACCCGGCGCAGCCGCTCGGTGAGGGTGCGGATGGTGTCCGCGTCGAAGACGTCGGTGCGGAATTCCACCGTTCCGGCGATGCCGGCGGGCCGGCCCTCCTCGGTCCAGCGTTCGCACAGGGAGAAGGTCAGATCCATTCGAGCGGTGCCGATGTCGATCGGCAGCGCCGCGACCTCCAGCTCGCCCAGGCGCAGCCGCGTCGGATCGTCGCCGCGCCAGGTCAACATCACCTGAATCAGTGGGTGGTGGGCCAGCGATCGGGTGGGGTTGAGCCGCTCGACCAGGATTTCGAAGGGCACGTCCTGGTGTTCGTAGGCGGCCAGGCTGCGTTGGCGCACCCGGGCCAGGATTTCGCCGACGGTGGGATCACCGGACAAATCGACGCGCAGCACCAGGGNCGCTCGACCAGGATTTCGAAGGGCACGTCCTGGTGTTCGTAGGCGGCCAGGCTGCGTTGGCGCACCCGGGCCAGGATTTCGCCGACGGTGGGATCACCGGACAAATCGACGCGCAGCACCAGGGTGTTGACGAAGAACCCGACCAGGTCATCAAGAGCCGGGTCACCACGCCCGGCAATCGGAAAACCCACCGCCACATCACAACTCGCACCGAGCTTGGCCAGCAGCACCGCCAAGCCGGCCTGCACCACCATGAAACTGGTCGCGTTATGCACCCGGGCCAGGGCCGATACCTGCTGCTGCAGCGACGCCGGCCAGTCGATGTCCACCCGAGCCCCACGATGATCAGCCACCGCCGGATACGGCCGATCCGTCGGCAACGCCAACCGCTCGGGCAACCCGGCCAACGCCTCCTGCCAATAACGCAACTGCCCCGCGATCGGACTGTCCGGGTCCTCGAGATCACCGAACTGCGCCCGCTGCCACAGCGCGTAATCGATGTACTGCACCGGCAA
>NZ_JACKSY010000091.1:0-690 GCF_025821985.1 Mycobacterium timonense
CGCAGTTGGCGCCTCGGGTGCGCGGTGGTGGCCGCACGCTTGCTCGGGTGGTGGCGGGTGAGCGGCCGGCGGTGGTTCCGTTGTCGTTTGCCCAGTCCCGGTTGTGGTTCCTCGACCAACTGCAGGGTCCCTCACCCATGTACAACATGGCGGCGGCGCTGAAGTTACAGGGGCCGCTTGATGTTTCGGTGCTGCGCGCCGCGCTGGCCGACGTGATCGCCCGGCACGAGAGCCTGCGTACCGTGTTCGCCGTCTCCGACGGCACACCGCACCAGGTCGTGATTCCCGCCGAACAAGCCGACATCGGCTGGGACGTGGTTGACACCGCCGGCTGGTCGCCGGCACGGATGAAGGAGGCCATCGATGCCGCGGCAGGTCATGCCTTTGATCTCTCCACCGAAATACCATTGCGTGCAACGCTTTTCCGGAACAGCCTGGACGAGCATGTGCTGGTGGCGGTGGCCCATCATATTGCTGCGGATGGTTCGTCGCTGAATCCTTTGCTGCGCGACCTGACCGCCGCCTACACCGCCCGCTGCGCCGGGCGGGTTCCGGATTGGGTGCCGTTGCCGGTGCAGTACATCGATTACGCGCTGTGGCAGCGGGCGCAGTTCGGTGATCTCGAGGACCCGGACAGTCCGATCGCGGGGCAGTTGCGTTATTGGCAGGAGGCGTTGGCCGGGTTGCCCG
>NZ_JACKSY010000092.1:0-36253 GCF_025821985.1 Mycobacterium timonense
TGCAGTTGGTCGAGGAACCACAACCGGGACTGGGCAAACGACAACGGAACCACCGCCGGCCGCTCACCCGCCACCACCCGAGCAAGCGTGCGGCCACCACCGCGCACCCGAGGCGCCAACTGCGCAACCGTAGGCGCCTCAAACAACGTACGCACCGAAACCCCAGCACCCAACACACCATTGACCGCCGCGATCAACCGCATCGCCGACAGCGAATCACCCCCCAAATCAAAAAACGAATCCTCAACCCCAACCCGCCCCACCCCCAACACCTGACCAAAAACCCCCGCCAAAACCTCCTCAACCACCCCCACCGGCGCCCGAAAACCCCCACCCCCCAACACCGGCGCCGGCAACGCCCCCACATCCACCTTCCCGCCCACCGTCAACGGCAACACATCAAGCACCACCACCGCCGACGGCACCATAAAAGAAGGGAGCCGCTGACCCAACCGGGCCCGAATCTCGACCGGGTCAGCGGCTCCGGTCACATAGCCGACAAGCCGCCGCTCACCGACCCCATCCTCACGAGCAAGCACCACCGCCTGCTCCACACCCTCAACCCCCAACAACGCCGCACGAACCTCACCGCACCTTCACCTGCTCATCAACCCGCCCCACAAACTCCAACCCCCCACCCACACCCCACCGCACCAAATCCCCCGTCCGATACATCCGCACCCCCACCCCACCAAACGGACACGCCACAAAGCGCGATGCCGTCAACCCCCCACGCCCCCAATACCCCACTCCCACACCCACACCCGCCACGTACAACTCCCCGACCACACCCACCGGCACCGGACACAACCAGCCGTCCAACACAAAGAAGGCCGCCCCGCGCACAGGCCAGCCGATGGGCGGCACGCCGGATCCCGCGGTCAGCGGCGCGCTGTGGGAGGCCCACATGGTGGTTTCGGTGGGGCCGTAGACGTTGACCATCACCCGGTCCGGCGCCCACCGATCCACCAGCTCGGCCGGGCACGGCTCGGCGCCGACCACCAGCGCCACCGAGTCCAGCCCGTGCGGCGACAGGGTCGAGACCGCCGACGGGGTCTGCGTCAGCACGGTGACGCCCTCGTCGACCAGCAGCGCGTGCAACTCGTCGGGAGCTTGGGTCACCGCGTCGGGCACCACCACCAGGCGGCCGCCGTGCAGCAGCGCACCCCAGATCTCCCACACCGAGAAATCGAAAGCGTAGGAATGGAATTGGGTCCACACCTGCTGCGCCGACAACTCGATGCCGATGCGCAGGTCGTCGAACAACTGCGCAACGTTATGGTGAGTCACCGCAACACCTTTCGGCACGCCGGTGGTGCCCGAGGTGTAGATGAGGTGGGCCAGGTCGTCCGGGGCCGGCGTCGGCGGTGCCGTGCCGGGTTGGCCGGCCAGCGCCGGATCGTCGACGTCGATGACCGGCAGCTCGAACCCGTCCAACGTGCCGGCCAGCGCCGCGGTGCCGACCGCGGCGATCGGGGCGGCGTCGGCCAGCATGAACTCGATGCGGGCCGCCGGCAGTGCCGGGTCGATCGGCAGGTACGCCGCACCGGATTTCAGCACCGCCAAAATCGCCACGATCGCCTCAGCCGAGCGCGAAAACACCAGGGCCACAAGCTCGCCCGGGCCGGCGCCACGATCGATCAACGCGTGCGCCAGCCGGTTGGCCGCCAGGTCGAGCTCGCGGTACGTCATCGACCGGCCCCGGCACGTCAGCGCCACCGCGTCCGGTGTGCGGGCCACCTGCGCCGCGAACAGGTCCACCACCGACACCGGTGCCAGCGGCTCGGACAGCGCGGCGCGGCGGCCGAACAGATCGAGTCGGTCGCGCCCGCTCTGGTCGAGCAGCTGCAGCGACCGCAACGGCCGGGTGGGATCGGCGGTCATCGCCGTCAGCACCCCTTGCAGCCGGTCGGCCAACTCGGCAGCGCCCAGCCCCGACCACGGTGCCCAGCTACCCGCCGTGCTGAAGAACAGCTCGTCGCCGTCGCTGGAGAAGATCAACCCGAACCCGTCGGCCTGGCCGGAGTTGGTGTACGACGCCGACGCGGTGACGCCGCCGAACGGCAGGGTGAATGCCGACGGGATGAAGTTGACGCTCACCCGTTCGGGCGGCCGGGCCAAGCCGCGGACCTTGCGCTCCAGCGCGTGCACCGGGAATCGCTGGTGCTGGATCGCCTCGTCGATGCGGGTCTCGACGTGCCGGCAGAAGGCGGCGACCGTGCACTGCGGCGCCAGGCTCAACACCAGCGGCACCACCCCGGCGACCATCCCGGGCAGCGTCTTGAGCTCCGGGCGCACCCGCCGGCTGACCGGGAAGTCGAGCACGACGCCGGAGCCGTCGCCGTCCCAGGCCCGCACCAGCAGGGCGCAGGCCGCGGTGATGACCGAGGTCTGCGAGACGCCCCAGACCTCCGACAGCCGGCGCACCCGGCGCACGACGTCGGCGTCCAGCGGCACCGGCGCCGACGGCCACGGGTCACGCTGCGCCGGGGCGGCCGGCAGCCGGGTGGTTTCGGGCGGAAGGTTCGCCAGCCAGTAGGCCTCGTCGTCGCGGTAGTCGGCCGAGGATTCGTAGTGCGACTCGCACTCGACCAGCTCCCGCAGCGAGCCGAAGACGGCCGTCGGGATGGGTCCGGCGGCGACGATCGCGGAGTAGATGGAGGCGATGCGGTGACCGACCAGCCCGACGCCGGTGCCGTCGATGACGATGTGGTGGCAGCAGGCGAACAAGTAGAACTGGTCCCGCCGGGTCGCAAAGAGGGCGAACCGGAACAACGGCCCGGACAGCGGCATCGGCGTGCGCTGGATCGCCAGCGCCCGGCGGCGGGCCTCGGCCACCGGGTCGTCCAGGCCGCTCAGGTCGTCGAAGGTCAGCTCGACGTCCGGATGCTCGATCGCCCGCTGGTAGACCGCGCCGTCCACCTCGAAGAACGCGACACGGGCGGGTTCAGCCTCCTGCACCGCCTGCCGGATCGCCCAGTGCAACGCGTCGCGCTCGACGCGGCCGTCGATGCGCACGAACAGGCCGAGCTGCCACTCGGTGCTGGAGTGACCCGTTGCCTGCGCAAGCCAGATGTCTAGCTGTCCGCGCGTAAGCGGAAGTGCTTGAGCATCAAGCTCCATCCATCTCCCCAACCACAGGGTCTGCCTTTCAACCCCCCGGTTGATGAAGCCGCTCGAGCAAGTGTTCTCTACCCGGTGCGGCCCCGGCGCGCGGCGCGATCCGCTCTGCCGTGCTCCACCCGGCGACCGGCTGGAGCGCCGGCAAAGACGGACCGCAACCGTGGCTGCCCTCGTGGTGGACCGAGGCGGCGAAGCCGGCGGCTGTCGCCACCGAATGCTTGGCGCTCACCGACTCCCAAGGCCTCGTAGTCAACACGAGTGCAACAGTTGGGAAGGCTAGTAGACGACAACCCCGCTGGTCCAGAGTTATTCAAACTTAATGTCCTGTGAATTGGCCAACTCAGTAGATTCGCCACCAGTATTTAGGTCGTATACGTACTTCAGGTACTGCCGAAACGCGTTCCAATGCCATACAGTATGGATTGGTGATGGGGGTATGCGGCCGCGGACCGGGCATCGGGCGTTATTGCCCCGTGATAGGCAGGGGGGTCTCCGTGCAAGGCGACGGGACACGCGCATGCTCCGGCGACGGCGCAGTCCGCGGGGACCAGGCCGTCGCCGGAGTTCTCGGAGGGTTAGAGCAAACCGAGCAGTTGCAGGTCGGTGACGTACTTGACGATCACCGGCGCGCTGATGTGCGGGATGTCATTGTCGGAGCCGACTTTGGCTTCCTGCACCGCGGCCCGGAACCGGTCGGTCGGCGCGAAGGCGCCGCGGGCCGGCTCGGCGAGCTGCAGGTTCTTCGGGTCGCGCAGCAGCAACAGCAACATCTGCAGCACCGAGTTCTGCCGCTGCCGTTCCGGCAGCCCGCGCAGACCGGTTTCGAAGCGTTGCAGCCACTCGCCGAAGTCGTCGACCCGCTCGATCGGGTAGCCCGCCTCGATCAGCCAGTCGACGTACTCGTCGAGCCCGATCCCGTCGTCGTGCGGGTTCATCACGTGGTAGGTCTCGAACCCGTCCATCACCTGGGCGCCGAGCTTGGCGATCGCCTCGGCGACGAACTCGACGGGCAGGGCGTCGAAGTGCGAGCGCTGCCGGTTGCCGTCGGCGTCGAGCCGGTAGAACGACTTGGGCGCGGTGCCGGTGGCCACGATGCTCAGGATCATCCGGGTGAAGATGTCCGTCACGTTGAGCTGGCCGGCGTAGCTGGTGTCGGCCAGGATCATGTCGGAGCGGAACACCGAGACCGGCAGCCCGCACAGGTCGTGGGCCTCGCGCAGCAACACCTCGCCGGCCCACTTGCTGTTGCCGTACCCGTTGGCGTAGCTGCCGTCGATGACGCGGGTGGCGCTGATGACCCGGATGTCGGCGTCCTCGGTGAACGCCGACGGCTCGATCTGGCGTCCCACGTCCGACGTCGACACGTACGCGAACGGCTTCTTCCTCGTGGTCAGCGCCAGCCGGATCAGCTCGGCCGTGCCGCCCACGTTGGGGGTGAACAGCTCGCTGTAGGGCAGCACGCCGTTGACCACGGCCGCGGAGTCGACGATCAGGTCGACGGTGTCGGCCAGCTGCTGCCAGGTCTGCTCGTCCAGACCGAGGTTGGCCTGGCCCTTGTCGCCGGCCACCACCTGCAGGTGTTCCTCGGCCAGTTCCTGGAAGTGCCGCAACAGCTCCGGGTCGCCGGTGTTGAAGGTCTTCTCCAGCCGGCCCCAGGCCTCCTCGTCGGAGCGGGCCCGCACCAGGCAGATCAGCTTGCCGTCGACCTGCTCCAGCTGCTCGAGCCATTCCAGCACCAGGTAGCGGCCCAAAAAGCCGGTCGCCCCGGTCAGCAGGACGGTACGCACCTCGGGGCTGGGACCGGGCAGCGTCGGCGCGGTCGACAGCGTCGTCGCGTCGAGGAACTTGTCCAGGGTCAGGTCCCGGGCGTACACCTCCTTGGCGTCGGCGCCGTGCACCGCCGCGAAGCCGGGGCCCGCGGCGTTCTCGGCGTCGGCGCCGCTGGTGATCCGCTGGCTCAGCGCCCGCACCGACTGCGAGTCGAACAGGGTGCGCACCGACAGCGCGCCGTCGACGGCGGTGTTGATCTCGGCGATCACCCGCATCGCGGACAGCGAGTCGCCGCCCAGCTCGAAGAAGGAGTCGTCGATCGAGACCCGCTCCATCCCGAGCACCCGGGCGAAGATGCCGGCCACGGTCTCCTCGGTCGGATTCGTCGGGGCGATGTATTCGCCGCCCCGCTTCCGGTACTCGGGGGCGGGCAGGGCGCGCTTGTCCAGCTTGCCGTTGACGGTCAGCGGCAGCGCGTCCAGCACCACCACCGCCGCCGGCACCATGTAGGCGGGCAGCCGCTCGGCCAACTGGATGCGGATGCCGACCGGGTCGGCGGTGCCGGTGATGTAGCCGACGAGGCGCTTGTCGCCGGGCCGGTCCTCGCGGGCGATCACCGCCGCCTGCTCCACGCCGTCCAGGCCGGCCAGCGCCGCCTGCACCTCGCCGAGCTCGATGCGGTAGCCGCGCAGCTTGACCTGTTCGTCGGCGCGGCCCAGGTATTCGAGCTGACCGTCCTGGTTCCACCGGACCAGGTCGCCGGTGCGGTACATCCGCGCGCCGGGGCCGCCGAAGGGGCAGGCCACGAACCGCGACGCCGTCAAGCCCGATCGGCGCGCGTACCCGGTGGCCACGCCGTGACCGGCGATGTACAGCTCGCCGACCACACCCGGGGGTGCCGGGCGCAGCCACCGGTCCAGCACGAACAGCGCGGCGCGCGGCACCGGCGACCCGATCGGCGCCGACCCGGTGCCGGGCTGCAGCGGCGTGCTCATCGCGGCGTACACCGTCGCCTCGGTCGGGCCGTAGGCGTTGATCATCACCCGGCCCGGCGCCCACCGGTCCACGATCTCGACCGGGCAGGCCTCACCGGCGACGACCAGCGCCGTCGAGTCCAGGCCCTCCGGCGAGAGCATGCCCACCGCCGACGGGGTCTGGCTGAGCACGGTGACGCCCTCGGCGACCAACAGGTCGTGCAACTCGTCCGGGGAGGCGGCGACCGACTCGGGCACCACCACCAGGCGCCCGCCGTGCAGCAGCGCACCCCAGATCTCGTGCACCGACACGTCGAACACCAGCGAGTGCCACTGCGCCCACACCCCGCCCTCGGGCAGGTCGGCGTGCAGCGACTCCACCAGCTGGGCGACGTTGTCGTGGCTGACCGCCACCCCCTTGGGCACGCCGGTGGTGCCCGAGGTGTAGATCAGGTAGGCAATGTTGTCCGACGACGGGACGGGCAGCGCGGCGCTGGGCTGGCCGTCCAGCGCGGGGTCGTCGACGTCGACGACCGACGGCTTGCAGCCGTCCAGCCGCGACCGCAGCGCGGCCGTGGTGACCACGGCGACCGGCTCGGCGTCGCCGAGCAGGAACTCGATGCGCGCGGCGGGCAGCGCCGGGTCGATCGGCAGGTACGCCGCCCCGGTCTTGAGCACCGCCAGGATGGACACGATCGCCTCGGCCGAGCGGGAGAACAGCAGCGCCACGCACTCGCCCGGGCCGGCGCCCTCCTCGATCAGCAAGTGCGCCAACCGGTTTGACGCCTCGTCGAGTTCCCGATAGCTCATCGAGCGACCCTGGAAGGTCAGCGCCGCCGCGTCCGGGGTGCGGGCCACCTGCGCGGCGAACAGCGCCGGGATCGAGGTGCCGGTGGCCGGCTGGCTCAGCACCGGCCGGTTGCCCCACGCGTCGAGCAGCTCGTGCTCGGCCTCGTCCATCACCTCCAGCGATGTCAGCCGTCGAGTCGGGTCGGCCGTCATCTCCGACAGCACCCGCTGGAACCGCTCGGTCAGCTTCTCGATGCCGGCCGCGTCGAACACGTCGGTGTCGAATTCGACGCGCAGGCCGAGCTCGCGACCCGGCAGCGCCATCACCGACAGCGGGTAGTGGTTGTACTCGCGGTTGGTGACATCGGTGATGGCCAACTCGTGGAATCCCAGCGGCACGCTGGTGTCGATCGGATAGTTCTCGTACAGAAACAGGGTGTCGAACAGCGCGTCGTGCCCGGTCACCCGGTGGATCTCGCTGAGCGCCAGGTGCTCGTGTTCCAGGGTGTCGTTGTGGTGCTGCTGCAGCTGGTCCAGCAGGTCGGCGACGGTGGTTTCGGCGTGGGTGTTGGCCCGCACCGGCACGGTGTTGATCAGCAGGCCCACCATGGACTCGGCGCCGGCCAGGTCGGCCGGCCGGCCCGACACCGCGGTGCCGAACGCCACGTCATGCTGACCGGTCAGTCGCATCAGCAGCTGCGCCCAGCCGGCCTGCAGCACCGTGTTGACGGTGGTGTGGCAGGCGCGGGCCAGCTCGCCCAGCGCGCGGGTGGTCTCGGCGGACAGCCGGTAGGACTCCACGGCGCGCCGGCCGAGCCGCATCCGGCCGGCCGGGCCCACCAGGGTGGGCGTGTCGAATCCGTCCAGCACCTGACGCCAGGCCGCCTGCGCCGCGCTGCGGTCCTGGCCGGCCAGCCAGGTCAGGTAGCTGCGGTAGGTGGCGGGCGCGGGCAGCTGGTCGCCGTAGTAGATGGCCAGGATCTCGCGCAGCAGGATGGGCAGCGACCAGCCGTCCATCACGATGTGGTGGTTGGTCAGCACGAACCGGTGCCGGTTGTCCGCGGTGCGGATCAGCGCGGCCCGGAACGCCGGCCGGTTGGCCAGGTCGCTGACGGCGGCGCGTTCGGCGGCGCACAGCTCCTCCACCTTTTGTTCCGGGTCGACGTCTTCGGGGCCCAGCTGGATGTACCGCCAGGCCATCACCGGGTCGGCCGGGACGACCTGCACGGGTTCGCCGTACTGCGGGCAGAACCGGGCGGCCAGGTTGGGGTGGCGGTTGACGACGGTGTGCACGGCGTCGTGCAGGCGGTGCGAATCCAGGGCGCCGGTCACCGTGATGCCCAGCTGCACCGCGTAGACGTCGTCGCCCGGGTCCTGGGCGAAGCTGGCGTGGAAGAGCAGACCCTGCTGCAGCGGGGTCAGCGGCAGGATGTCGGCGATCTGGTGCTGCTTGCTCAGCTCGTCGATCTGGCGCTGGTTCAGCCGCGCGGGCAGGATGTCGGACGGGGTCAGCCCGCCGCCGCCGGCCCGCACGTGCGCGCAGATCCCGGCCAGCGCCTCGAACCACAGCTGGCTCAACCGGCTGATCTGGTCGCGGTCCACCGCCGAGGGCGCCCACGTCCAGTTGGCGTGCAGGTGCGGGCCGTCCTCGGTGTCCATGGTGCCGGCGTTGAGGTCCACGGTGTGCATCAGCGGCATCGCCACCGCGGCGGCCGCGCCGCTCAGCGACAGGCTGTCCGGGCTCAGCCGCCACAGCTCGCCGGGCAGGTCCGCGGCCGCGCCCAGCCGGCCCAGGTAGTTGAACCCGATGACCGGGTCGGACCCGCCGAGGTCGACGTCCGGGTTGAGGTAGCGCAGCAGCCCGTAGGTCAGGCCGTCGGGCAGGGCGCGCAGCTGCTCCTTGGCGGCCTTGACCGCCGCGCCCAGCGCGTCGTCGCCGGCCACCACGCTGGCCCAGTCCAGGCCGTCGATCGCCAGCGCCACCGGGTATTTGGTGGTGAACCAACCCACGGTGCGCGACAGGTCCACGTGCGGGCCCAGCTCCTCGTGGCGCCCGTGGCCCTCGACGTCGATGCCGATCGGGGTGCCGGCGCCGACGACCTGCGTCCAGGCCATCGCGAAGGCGATCAGCAGGATGTCCTGCACGCCGGCGTGGAACGCGGCGGGCACCTCGCCCAGCAGCAGCCGGGTGGTGTCGACGTCCAGCGAGACCGACAGCTGCTCGGCGCTCTGGTAGGTGTCCACCTCGGGCTGTACCGCCGGCAGCACGGCCGGGGTGGCCACCACCTCGCGCCAGGCGTCGGCCTGCTCGACCACCGCCGGGGTCAGCGCGTGTTCGGCCAGCAGCGACGACCACCGGGCGAACGAGGTGCCGCCGGCCGGCAGTGCCACCGGCTGGCCGCTGTGGTGTTGCGCCCAGGCGATGTTGAGGTCCTCGATCAGGGTCCGCCAGGACACCCCGTCGACGGCCACGTGGTGGATGATCAACGCCAATTGGCTTGTCTCACTTGCCCATACCGCGCTCACCATGACGCCGGCGCCCGGGTTCAGCCGGGACCGTGCCGCGACGAGCACCGCGTCGGACAGGGTGTCGACCGACTGCAGGCAGTCGGCGGCGCGCACCGAGCCCGGCTCGGGCGCCTGCAGGTTCCAGCCGCCGGCGCCGTCGTCCTCGACCCGCAGCCGCAGCATCGGGTGGCGGTCCAGCAGCGCCTGCAGCACCACCGCGACGTCGTCGGCGGTGACGCCCGACGGCGCGGCCAGCACCATGGTCTGGTTGAAGTCGTCGATCGGGCCCTGCACGGTTTGCAGCCAGCGCATGATCGGGGTGGCCTGCACCGGCCCGATGCCCTCGTCGACCACCTGCTCCTCGTCGGCGCCGTCGCTGGCCACCCGGGCCAGCCGGGCCACCGTCTGCTCGACGAACACGTCGCGCGGCCGGCAGATCACCCCCGCCGCCCGGGCGCGGGCGACCACCTGCATGGACAGGATGCTGTCGCCGCCCAGGTCGAAGAAGGAGTCGTCGACACCGACCCGCTCCACGCCGAGGACCTGGGCGTAGATGTCGGCCAGGATCTCCTCGGTGTGGTTGGACGGGGCGCGGTACTGGCCGGCGCGCTTGTGGTATTCCGGCGCGGGCAGGGCGCGCTTGTCCAGCTTGCCGTTGACGGTCAACGGCAGCGACTCGAGCACCACCACCGCGGCCGGGACCATGTAGGCGGGCAGCCGCTTGCCCAGCTGGGTGCGCAGCTCGGCCGGGTCGGCGGTGCCGGTGATGTAGCCGACCAGGCGCTTGTCGCCGGGGCGGTCCTCGCGGGCGATGACAGCGGCCTGGTCCACGCCGTCGAGCGCGGCCAGGGCGGACTGGATCTCGCCGAGTTCGATGCGGTAGCCGCGGATCTTGACCTGTTCGTCGGCGCGGCCGAGGTATTGCAGTTGCCCGTCGGCGCCCCACCGGACCAGGTCACCGGTGCGGTACATCCGCGCGCCCGGCCCGCCGAACGGGCAGGCCACGAACCGCGAGGCGGTCAGGCCCGCCCGGCGTGCGTATCCGGTGGCGACGCCGCGGCCGGCGATGTACAGCTCGCCGACCACGCCCTCGGGCGCGGGCCGCAACCACTTGTCGAGCACGAACAGCGCCGCGCCGGGAACCGGCGAGCCGATCGGCGGGGCGCCGGACTCCGCGGTCAGCGGGGCGCTCATCGCGGCGTACACGGTGGCCTCGGTCGGGCCGTAGGCGTTGATCATCACCCGGCCCGGCGCCCACCGGTCGACCACCTCGGCCGGGCAGGCCTCACCGGCGACGACCAGCGCCGTCGAGTCCAGGCCCTCCGGCGAGAGCATGCCCACCGCCGACGGGGTCTGGCTGAGCACGGTGACGCCCTCGGCCACCAGCAGGTCGTGCAGGTCATCGGGCGAACCGGCCACCGATTCGGGCACCACCACCAGGCGCCCGCCGTGCAGCAGCGCACCCCAGGTCTCCCACACCGAGACGTCGAAGACCAGCGAGTGCCACTGCGACCACACCTGTCCCGGGCCCGACGGCAGCTTGGGGTGCAGGGTCTTCAGGAACTCGGTCACGTTGCGGTGGGTGACCGCCACGCCCTTGGGGGTGCCGGTGGTGCCCGAGGTGTAGATCATGTAGGCGATGTCGTCGGGCGACGGCCCGGGCAGCGCGCTGCTGGGCTGGGTGCGCTCGATCTCCGCGGCGGCCTCGTCGACGTCGATCACCGGCAGGTCGAAGCCCTCCAGCCGGTCGCGCAGGCCGGCGGTGGTGACGGCGGCGATCGGGGTGGCGTCGCCGAGCATGAATTCCATCCGCGCCGCGGGCAGCGCCGGGTCGATCGGCAGGTAGGCCGCGCCGGTCTTGAGCACCGCCAGGATCGACACGATCGCCTCGTCGGACCGGGAGAACAGCAAAGCCACGCACTCGCCGGGGGCCGCGCCCTGCTCGGCCAGCAGGTGCGCCAGCCGGTTCGACGCCTCGTCGAGCTCGCGGTACGTCATCGAGCGACCCTCGAAGGACAGCGCCACGGCCTCCGCGGAGCGCGCCACCTGGGCCGCGAACATCCCCGGGATCGACGCCGGAGCCTTGACCGGCTTGGTCAGGATCGCCCGGTTACCCCACTCGTCCAGCCGGTCGTGCTCGCCGCCATCCAGCAGATCGATCGACAACAATCGCCGTCCCGCACCGACGGTCATGACTGTTCCTCCAAGTCCACGGTCATGGCTTCCAGCACGCGCCGGAATCGTTCGATCAGCTTTTCGATCCTTGCCTCGCCGAACACGTCGGTATCGAACTCGACGCGAAGACCGATCTCATGGCCCGGCACGGCTTGCACCGAAAGTGGATAGTGGTTGTATTCCCGGTTCGTAAATCCAGTAATAGTTAACTCGTCCACAGCCGATAGCGCGGCAGTATCGATGGGATAGTTCTCGTACACGAACATTGTGTCGAAAATCTGGTCGTGCCCCGTTACACGATGGATATCGTTCAGCGCCAGGTGCTGATGCTCCAGCGTGTGGGTGTAAGCCCGTTGTAGCTGGTCAAGCAGGTCGGCGATGGTGGTTTCGGCGCCGATCGTGGCGCGCACCGGCACGGTGTTGATCAGCAGGCCCACCATCGACTCGGATCCGGCCAATTCGGTCGGACGGCCCGACACCGCGGTGCCGAACACCACGTCGTGCTGCCCGGTCAGCCACATCAGCAGCTGCGCCCAGGCCGCCTGCAGCACCGTGCTCACGGTGGTGCGGCAGGAGCGGGCCAGCTCGCCGAGCAGCCTGCTGGTGTCGGCGGGAACGTGGAACTCGGCCACGCCGCGCGGCCCGAGGGCCATCCGGCCCGACGGGCCCACCAGGGTGGGGGTGTCGAAACCGGCCAGCACCTCGCGCCAGGCCGCCTGCGCCGCGGCCCGGTCCTGCGCCGACAGCCAGGTGATGAAGTTGCGGTAAGGCACCGGCGCGGGCAGCCGCACCCCGAAATAGGCGGCGAAGATCTCTTGCAGCAGCAGCGGCTTGGACCAGCCGTCCAGCACGATGTGGTGGTTGGTGAGCACGAACCGGTAGGCGTCCTCCGCGGTGCGGATCAGCGCGCCCCGGAACGGCGGCTGGGCCAGGTCGCCGACGGCGACGCGTTCGGCCGACGACAGCCGCTCCACCTGCTCGTCGAGGTCGGCGCCGGCGTCCAGCTCGACGTACTGCCAGGCCAGCTCGGGCTCGGCGGACAGAATCTGAACCGGCTCGCCGAAGTCCTCGCTGAAGTGGGCCACCACGTTGGGGTGCCGGGTGATGACGGTCCGCACCGCCTCGCGCAGCCGGTCGGGGTCGACGGCGCCGGTCACGGAGATGTCCAGCTGGACGGCGTAGAGGTCTTCGGATTCCTGGCTGCCCTGCGCGGTGCCGGCGTGGAACAGCAGCCCCTGTTGCAGCGGGGTCAGCGGCAACACGTCGGCGACCCGGTACCGCTGAGCCAGCTCGTCGAGGTCCCGCTGGGTCAGCCGGGCGGCGGCGACGTCCGAGGGCGTCAGCCCGCCGCCGCCGGCCCGCACGTGCGTGCAGATGCCGGCCAGGGCGTCGAACCACAGCTCGGAAAGCCGGCCGATCTGCTTGTCGTCCAGCGCGGAGCGGGCCCACGTCCAGTTGGCCTGCAGGTGCGGGCCGTCCTCGGTGTCCATGGTGCCGGCGTTGAGCTCCACGGTGTGCGGCAGCGGCAGCTCCACCGCCCCGGCCGCGCCGGCCAGCGCGAAGCTGTCCGGGCTCAGCCGCCACAGCTCGGGTGAGAGCTCGGCGGCCCCGCCGCCGAGCCGGCCCAGGTAGTTGAACGCGATCGCCGGATCCGAAACATCCAGCCCCGCTTGGGGATTCAGGTAGCGCAGCAACCCGTAGGTCAGGCCGTCGGGCAGGGCCCGCAGTTGCTCCTTGGCCTCCTTGACCACCGCGCCCAACGCCTCGTCGCCGCCGACCACCTGACCCCAGGACAGCCCGCCGAGGCGCAGCGCCACCGGGTACTTGGCCGTGAACCAGCCCACCGTACGGGACAGGTCGACCTGCGGGCCCAGCTCCTCGCTGCGGCCGTGGCCCTCCACGTCGATGCCGATCGGCGCGCCGGTGCCGATGAACTGTGTCCAGGCCAGCCCGAACGCGATCAGCAGAATGTCTTGTACCCCGGCGTGAAACGCCGCGGGCACCTCGCCCAGCAGCAGCCGGGTGGTCTCCACGTCCAGCGACGCCGACAACTGCCCGGCCGTCGCGTAGGTGTCCCCTGGTTGCGCCGCGGGCAGCACCGCCGGGACGGCGGCCACCTGCCGCCAGTCCTCGGCGCGCTCGACCACCTCGGGCCGGCGGGCGTGGTCCTCGAGCAGCGCCGACCAGCGGGCGAACGACGTGCCGCCGGTCGGCAGGGCCACCGGCTGGCCGCTGTGGTGTTGCGCCCAGGCGATGTTGAGGTCCTCGATCAGGGTCCGCCAGGACACCCCGTCGACCGCCAGGTGGTGGATGATCAACGCCAATTGGCTTGTCTCGCTTGCCCATACGGCGCGCACCAGGATGCCGTCGGCGAGGTTCAGCCGCGACCGGGCGTCAACCAGCGCCGCCGCCGACAACGCGTCCACGGTCTCCAGGCAGTCGGCGGCCTGCACCGAGCCGACCTCGGGCACCTCCAGCGACCAGCCGCCGGCGCCGTCGTCCTCGACCCGCAGCCGCAGCATCGCGTGCCGGTCCAGCAGCGCCTGCAGCACCGCGGCCACGTCGTCGGGGGTGACGCCGGCGGGGGCGGCCAGCACCATCGTCTGGTTGAACTGCTCGACCGGGCCGTCCATGTTCTGCAGCCAGCGCATGATCGGGGTGGCCACCACCCGGCCGGTGCCCTCGTCGACGACGTCGTCGTCGCCGGTGGCGACGGTGGCGACCCGGGCCAGCCGGGCCACTGTCTGCTCGGTGAAGACGTCGCGGGGCCGGCAGATCACGCCGGCGGCCCGGGCGCGGGCCACCACCTGCATGGACAGGATGCTGTCGCCGCCCAGGTCGAAGAACGAGTCGTCCACCCCGACCCGCTCCACGCCCAGCACCTGGGCATAGATGCCGGTCA
The DNA here is from genome assembly GCF_025821985.1 of Mycobacterium timonense. NCBI lineage: Bacteria > Bacillati > Actinomycetota > Actinomycetes > Mycobacteriales > Mycobacteriaceae > Mycobacterium > Mycobacterium timonense. The sequence goes on from NZ_JACKSY010000092.1 coordinate 14,242, forward strand.
GGATCTCCTCGATCGCGGTCACCGGGGCCCGGTACCGGTCGACGTCGGAGTATTCGGGCGCGGGCAGGGCCCGGGTGTCCAGCTTGCCGTTGACGGTCAGCGGCAGCGCGTCGAGCACCACCACCGCCGAGGGCACCATGTAGCCGGGCAGCCGCTCGCCCAGCTGCGCGCGGACCTCGGCCGGGTCGGCGGTGCCGGTGATGTAGCCGACCAGGCGCTTGTCGCCGGGCCGGTCCTCGCGGGCGATCACGGCGGCGTGCTCGACGCCGTCCAAACCGGCCAGGGCGGCCTGGATCTCCCCGAGCTCGATGCGGTAACCGCGGATCTTGACCTGCGCGTCGGCGCGGCCCATGTACTGCAGCTGCCCGTCGGGGCCCCAGCGCACCAGGTCGCCGGTGCGGTACATCCGCGCGCCGGGCCCGCCGAACGGGCACGCGACGAACCGGGTGGCGGACAGGCCGGGCCGCCCGACGTAGCCGGTGGCCAGGCCGCCACCGGCCACGTAGAGCTCGCCGACCACACCGACCGGGACCGGGCGCAACCACCCGTCCAACACAAAGAAGGCCAGATTGGCCAGCGGCACGCCGATCGGGCTGACGCTGCTATCCACATCGGCATCGACGATCTCCCGGAACGACGCATGCACCGTGGCGCAACCACCCGTCCAACACAAAGAAGGCCAGATTGGCCAGCGGCACGCCGATCGGGCTGACGCTGCTATCCACATCGGCATCGACGATCTCCCGGAACGACGCATGCACCGTCGTCTCGGTGATGCCATACATATTGATCATCCGCGGCAACCCCGGATGATGATGCAGCCACGTCGCCAACCGATGCGGTTCCAGCGCCTCACCGCCGAACACCACCGTCTGCAACTTCAACTGCTGACCCAACTCCGGGGCCAACGCATCAGCACTCTGCAACGCATAAAACGCCGACGGCGTCTGACTCAACACACTGACCTGCTCACGAACCAACAACGCGTGCAAGTCTTCGGCCGAGCGCACCACCGCGTCCGGCACCACGACCAGGCGGCCGCCGTAGAGCAGCGAGCCGAAGACCTCCCACACCGAGAAGTCAAACGCCAGGGAGTGACACTGCGTCCACACCTGGCCCAACCCCAGCTGAGCGTCGAGTGTCTCCAGCAGCAACGTCACGTTGCGGTGTGGGATGGCCACGCCCTTGGGGGTTCCGGTGGTGCCCGACGTGTAGATGATGTAGGCGATGTTGTCGGCGGCCGGGACGGGCAGGCCGGTGGCGGGCTGCTCGGCGACGGCGGGGTCGTCGAAATCGATGATCTGGCCGGTGAACCCGTCCAGCCGGTCGCGCACCTCCGCCGTGGTGACCGCGGCGACGGGTGCGGAGTCAGCGAGCACGAACTGCAGCCGGGCCGCCGGCACGCCGGGGTCGATCGGCACGTAGGCGGCGCCGGTCTTGAGCACCGCGAAGATCGCCACCACTGCCTCGGCCGAGCGCGGAATGACCACCGCCACCCGCTGACCGGGGCCCGCGCCCTGCCCGGAAAGCAAGTGCGCCAACCGATTTGCCGACTCCTCGACCTCGCGGTAGGTGAACGACCGCTCGCCGCAGGTGATCGCCACCGCGTCGGCGGCGCGGGCAACCTGCGCGGCGAACAGCGCCGGGATCGAGGCCTGCGCGGCGGGCCGGCGGGTCAGCACCGCCCGGTTGCCCCAGGCGTCGAGCCGCTCATGCTCGGCGGCGTCGAGCAGGTCGATCGCCGACAGCCGCTGCCCGGGATCGGTGGTCATGGCCGCCAGCACCTGGCGCAGCCGCTCGATCAGGGTTTCGATGCCGGCCTCGTCGAACACCTCGGTGTCGTACTCGACCCGCAGGCTCAGTTCGTGGCCCGGGGTGGCCACCACCGACAGCGGGTAGTGGTTGAATTCGCGGCTGCTGAACTCGGTGACGGCCAGCTCGTGCACGTCGAGCAGCGCGCTGGCGTCGATCGGGTAGTTCTCGTAGAGGAACAGGGTGTCGAACAGTTGGTCGTGCCCGGTGACGCGGTGAATTTCGTTGAGCGCCAAGTGTTCATGCTCGAGCGTGTCGGCGTGCGCGCGTTGCAGCTGCTCGAGCAGGTCGACGACCGTGGTCGCGGCGGCGATGTCGGCGCGCACCGGCACGGTGTTGATCAACAAGCCGACCATGGCGTCGGCGCCGGGCAGCTCGGTGGGCCGGCCGGAGACGGCGGTGCCGAAGGCGACGTCGTGCTGGCCGGTCAGCCAGGTGAGCAGCTGCGCCCAGGCGCCCTGCAGGACGGTGCTGACGGTGGTGCGGCTGGAGCGGGCCAGCTCGCCGAGCGCCTTGGTGGTGTCGGCCGAAACCGTATAGGTGGCAACGGCGCGCCGCCCGATCTTGCCCGGCGGGGCCACCAGGGTCGGGGTCTCGAACCCGGCCAGGGCCTCGCGCCACGCGTCCTGGGCGGCGGCCCGGTCCTGGGCGGACAGCCACATCAGGTAGCTGCGGTACGACGGCGGCGCGGGCAGCCGCTGGCCGTAGTAGCCGGCGAACACCTCTTGGAGAAGCACGGGCAGCGACCAGCCGTCGATCACGATGTGGTGGATGGTGAGCAGCAGCCGGTGCCGGTCGTCGGCGATGCGGATCAGCGCGGCCCGGAAGGCGGGCTGGCCGGCCAAATCGCACACGGCGGCGCGTTCGTCCGCGGACAGCTGCTCGAGCTGTCCGTCGATGTCGCCACCGTCGAGTTCGAGGTAGCGCCAAGCCATTTCGGGTTCGGCGGGAATGATCTGCACCGGCTCGCCGAATTCGTCGAAGAAGCGGGCGACCAGGTTGGGGTGGCGGTTGACCGCGTTCTGCACCGCGTCGCGCAGCCTGTGCGGGTCGAGGGTGCCGCTCACGGTGATGCCGAGCTGCACGGCGTAGAGGTCTTCGAGTTCCTGGGCGAAGCCGGTGTGGAACAGCAGCCCCTGCTGGACCGGGCTCAGCGGCAGCACGTCGGCGATCTGGTGCTGCTGGCAGAGTTCGTCGATCTGCTGCTGGTCGAGGCGGGCGGGCGCGATGTCGGACGGCGTCAGCCCGCCGCCGCCGGCCTGCACGTGCGCGCAGATGCCGGTCAGCGCCTCGAACCACAACCGGCTCAACCGGTTTAGCTGCTCGTCGGTGAGCACGGAGCGCGCCGGCGTCGGTGTCCATGGTGCCGGCGTTGAGTTCGACGGTGTGCGCCAACGGCATTGGCACGGCCGTTGCCACCGCGGCCGATGACAGGCTGTCGGCGCTGACCCGCCACATCTCCTCGGACAGGTCGGCGCCGGCACCCAGCCGGCCCAGGTAGTTGAATCCGATCACCGGATCCGGCCCCTGCACCTCGATCTCGGGGTTCAANTAGCGCAGCAACCCGTAGCTCAGGCCGTCGGGCAGCGCCCGCAACTGCTCCTTGGCATCCTTGATCACCGCGCCCAGCGCGGCCTCCCCCGCCACCACCCGCGCCCAATCCAGACGCCGGCCCATCCTCAGTGCCACAGGATATTTCGTGGTGAACCAGCCCACCGTACGAGACAGATCCACCCCCGAGGCGATCTCCTCGTGCCGCCCGTGACCCTCCACGTCGATACCGATCGGCGCGCCACCATCATCCTCAGTGCCACAGGATATTTCGTGGTGAACCAGCCCACCGTACGAGACAGATCCACCCCCGAGGCGATCTCCTCGTGCCGCCCGTGACCCTCCACGTCGATACCGATCGGCGCGCCACCACCCACGAACTCCGTGCAGGCCAACCCGAACGCAATCAACAAAATGTCNTGCACCCCAGCGTGAAACGCCGCCGGCACCTCCCCCAACAACAACCGGGTGGTCTNCACATCCAGCGACGCCGACAACTGCCCCGCCGACGCATACGTGTCATCGGGCCCCACCGCCGGCAACACCGCCGGCGTGGCCACCACCTGCTGCCACGCCGCCGCCGCAGCCACCACCGCCGGACTCTTGGCGTACTCGGCCAGAATCGACGACCACCGCGCAAACGACGTGCCCGGCACCGGCAACGCGATCTCCTGACCNTGGCCACCACCTGCTGCCACGCCGCCGCCGCAGCCACCACCGCCGGACTCTTGGCGTACTCGGCCAGAATCGACGACCACCGCGCAAACGACGTGCCCGGCACCGGCAACGCGATCTCCTGACCACCCTGATGCTGCGCCCAGGCGATGTTGATGTCCTCGATCAACGTCCGCCACGACACCCCATCAACCGCCAGGTGATGAACAACCAACGCCAATTGGCTTGTCTCGCTTGCCCATACCGCGGACAGCAGGACGCCGTCGGACACGTTGAGCCGGGACCGCGCCTCGACGAGCGCGGCGTCGGACAAACTGTCGACCGCGCGCAGGCAGTCGGCCGCGCGCACCGAGCCGACCTCGGGCGCCTCCAGCGACCAGCCACCGGCGCCGTCGTCCTGCACCCGCAGCCGCAGCATCGGGTGGCGGTCCAGCAGTGCCTGCAGCACCACCGCGACGTCGTCGACACCGACCCCGGCGGGCGCGGCCAGCACCATGGTCTGGTTGAACTCGTCGATCGGGCCGTCGATGTCCTGCAGCCAGCGCATGATCGGGGTGGGCCGCACCGGCCCGATCCCCTCGTCGGCCGCGCCCAACTCGCCGTCGACAGCCACTTGGGACACCCGCGCCAGCCGGGCCACCGTCTGCTCGACGAACACGTCGCGCGGCCGACAGATCACCCCCGCCGCGCGGGCGCGGGCCACCACCTGCATGGACAGGATGCTGTCGCCGCCCAGGTCGAAGAACGAGTCGTCCACCCCGACCCGCTCCACGCCCAGCACCTGGGCGTAGATGTCGGCCAGGATCTCCTCGATCGCGTCGCCGGGCGCCCGGTATTCGCCGGCGGCGTATTCCGGCGAGGGCAGCGCGCGCTTGTCCAGCTTGCCGTTGCCGGTCAGCGGCAGCGCGTCGAGCACCATCACCGCGGTCGGGACCATGTAGGGCGGCAGCCGGTCGGCCAGCTGCGCGCGCAGCTCGGCCGGGTCGGCGGTGCCGGTGATGTAGCCGACGAGGCGCTTGTCGCCGGGCCGGTCCTCGCGGGCGACCACCGCCGCCTGCTCCACCCCGTCCAAACCGGCCAGCACCGACTGGATTTCGCCGAGCTCGATGCGGAAGCCGCGAATCTTGACCTGCTCGTCGGCGCGGCCCAGGTACTGCAGCTGCCCGTCGGGGCCCCAGCACACCAGGTCGCCGGTGCGGTACATCCGCGAGCCGGGGGCGCCGAACGGGTTGGGCACGAACCGCGAGGCGGTCAGGCCGGGCCGGCGCACGTAGCCGTGCCCCACGCCGCGGCCGGCCAGGTACAGCTCGCCCACCACGCCGGCGGGCACCGGCTGCAGCCACTTGTCGAGCACGAACATCGCCGCCCCGGCGATCGGCGAGCCGATCGGCACCACCGGGTCGCCGGCCGTCAGCGGTGTGCTGATCGACGCGCACACCGTGGTCTCGGTCGGGCCGTAGGCGTCCAGCATCACCCGCCCGGGCGCCGCCCACCGGTCGACCACGTCGGTCGGGCAGGCCTCGCCGGCCACCACCAGCGCGGTGGACTCCAGGCCCTCGGGTGAGAGCATCGCCACCGCCGACGGCGTCTGGGTGAGCACGCTGACCTGCTCCGCGACCAGCAGGGCGTGGAAGTCCTCCGGCGACGACGCCACCGACTCGGGCACCACCAGCAGCCGCCGGCCGCGCAGCAGGGCGCCGAAGATCTCCCACACCGAGAAGTCGAACGCCGACGAGTGGCACTGCGTCCACACGTTTCCGGGCGGCAGGCCGGCGTCCAGCGACTCGATCAGCCAGGTGACGTTGAGATGAGGAATGGCAACACCTTTGGGGGTCCCGGTGGTTCCCGAGGTGTAGATGATGTAGGCGGTGTTCTCCGGCGCCGGCCACGGCAGCGCGGTGCCGGGCTGGGCTTCGACGGCCGGGTCGTGCACGTCGACGACGAGGAGGTCGTGATCGTCCAGCCGCGAGCGCAGGTCGGAGGTGGTGATCACCGCGCTGGGGGCGGCGTCGGCGAGCACGAAGTCCATCCGCGACGACGCGTGCGCCGGGTCGATCGGCACGTAGGCCGCCCCGGTCTTGAGCACCGCCAGCATCGAGACGATGGCGTCGGCGCAGCGGGGGAACATCACCGCCACGCAGTCGCCCGGGCCCACGCCGTGGTCGGCGAGCAGATGGCCCAGCCGGTTGGACGCCTCGTCGAGCTGGGCGTAGGTCAGCGAGGTCGCCCCGAACGTCACCGCCACCGCGTCGGGGGTGCGCTGCACGTGTTCGGCGAAGGCCTGGGGGATCGACACCGGGGCGGGTGCGGGCTCGGTCAGCGCCGGACGGTTGCTCCACCGGTCGATCAGCGCGGGCTCGTCGCCGGTCAGCAGTTCGATCGAGGACAGCGGGCGGTCCGGGTCCTCGGTCATCGCGGCCAGGATCTGCTGCAGCCGACCGGCCAGGTCCGCGACGCCGAAGCTGGCGAACGGTTGGCCCGGGCCCGCGGTGCTGAGGAACAGCTGGTCGCCGGCGCCCAGGAAGAACAACCCGAAATGCCCCACCGGGCCGTGGTTGGTGTACGACGCCGTCGCCGGGGAACCGGCCAGGTCCAGCGTCAGCCGGGACGGGATGAAGTTGATCCCGACCCGGTTGGGCGCCTGCCGCAACCCGTCGCCTTCGAGGGTGTGCACCGGGAAGCGCTGGTGCGCCAGCAGCTCGCGGATGCGCTTGTCGACGTGCTTGCAGAAGTCGGCGACCGTCGACTCGGGCGCGGTGCTGAGCACCAGCGGCACCACGCCGGCCAGCATCGCGGGCAGCGTTTTGGACTCCGGACGCACCCGCCGGCTGACCGGGAAGTCCAGCGCCACCTCCGATCCGCTACCCGACCAGCCGCGCACCAACAGCGCGCACGCGGCGGTGGTGACCGAAAAGCGGCGGATGGCAAGCTTTTTGGACAGCTCCTTGATCCGGTTGGCGACGGACGGGTCCAGCTGTACCGACGCGGACGGCGAGTAGTGGTCGCGCTCCCCTTCGGCGTCGGGCAGCCGGTCGACCGGCCCGCTCTCCGGCGGCAGGTGCTCGCTCCAGTACGCCTTGTCCTCGGCATAGTCCGGGGAGGCCTCGTAGCCCGACTCCAGGTCGATCAGGTCCTGCACCGTGCCGAAGTAAGCGTCCGGAATCGGCTTACCGGCCACCATTGCCGAATAAATGGTGGCCACCCGTCGGCAAACAAGAGCCATGCCCAGACCGTCGATAGCTATGTGGTGGCAGCAACCAAACAAATAGAATTCGTCGTGCCCTGTTTGGAAAAGCACGAATTTGAACATTTGGCCGTTCAACGGCATCGGCGTGCGCTGAATGGCGGACGACATCTCCCGCGCCTCGGCCACCGGGTCGGCGTGGTCGGTCAGGTCGTGAAAAGCCAGCTCGACGTGCGGGTAGTCGATCGGCTTCTGCACCACCTGGCCGTCGACCTCGAAGAACGAGACCCGGCCGGGTTCGGCTTCGGCGACGGCCTGGGTGATGGCCTGCTCGAGCGCGTCGCGATGGACCTTGCCGTCGATCTTGACCAGCAGACCGAGCTGCCACTGGGTGCCGGCGAAACCGGCTTCCTGGGATAACCAGATATCAAGCTGCCCTCGCGTCAGCGGAAACGCCCGATCATCCCTCGCCATCGACTCCCCCAAGTCTCCACCCACCCGCCCCGTACCCCGGCAGGTTACTGATCAAAACCCCGACCCGTTGCGAGCTTGTCCCGCAGGCTCTTCGGCCGAATGTCGGGCCAGTGCTGCTCGATGTACTCCAAACACGCAGCGCGGTCCGCTTCCCCGTGTACCACCCTCCAGCCAGCTGGAACATCGGCGAAGGCCGGCCACAAGCTGTGTTGCTCCTCGTCGTTCACCAGGACGAAAAAGCTGCCGTTGTCGTCGTCGAATGGATTGATGCTCACAATTCTCCAGGATGCATAGTGGACATGAGTGGAACAGGTCCAAACCATAGTTCAGGGCAACAGTGCCCGTCGGTGGTTTGGCCAAAGTTCCTGCTGTGACCTGCAAGGCTGTTGTCGCCATCGGGTGATCGGTGTGCGGTGGGGCCCCGATGCCCCTTTATTCGCTGCAGCGACCTGCATCAATGGCGTTGACTGCGAAATTTCGCTATTGGAGCAGGCACGTCCTTGCGGCCGATGAAGTTATTGTGCTTGTGGCTCACAGCCTAGCCGAAGTCGCGGGGGTCGGGAAAATCACCGCGAGCCCAACGCGCGGCGCGTACCTGGCAGGCTGCTGGCAACAAGCCCCGAGGCGAACCGGGCGGTGACACGGCGCGGGCGGCTGTGCTTAGGTAAGTGGGCGGCCTTGCGAAGGACATGTGTAGGGAGCAGATTCGTCGCTTCAGCAAAATGCCGTTTGCGCACGCGATAGGCATTACGATCGCGTATCGCGTTGCCAAAGCAGTGATATGGACGTCAATGGCATGGTTTACTCATCAAGATCTGGTCGCGCTCCCGGGGGGCGGGGCTCGCATGAGGTGACGGATGCACGGCTAGTCTGCGACGGGCACCGCATCGCGGCACCGCAGTCTGGCGTGTCGCGACCGACGTGCAGTTGGATGTTCGGGCGACGGAAACGGCGCGGGCGTGGATACGGGTGAAGGGGGTGCAGTGGTCGAACCCGACGTACGGGCCCGGCCCGACAACGCATTCACGGAAGGACAGGACGTTAGCCGATCGCCTCGCCGTCGACGTGGCTTCCTGGGCTTTGCTCGTCGATCATCGACTCGCCCCATACAGCAAAGTCGCCCCCGCAGGGGTGGCCGGAACCTGGGCACCACGTTTGTCGGGTTTTTGAAGCGGCTGTGGATTCCGCTGGTCATCGTGGCGGTGGTGGTTGCCGGCGGTTTGACCGTCTCGCGACTGCACGGGATTTTCGGTTCGGAGAAGCGCCCGTCGTACGCCGACACCAGGCAGCAGGACACCAAACCGTTCAACCCCAAGCACGTGAAGTACGAGGTCTTCGGGCCGGCCGGCGCGATGGCCGACATCAGCTATTTCGACGCCAATGGCGAACCGCAGCACATCAACGGCGTCGAGCTGCCGTGGACGTTCGATATCTCGACGACGTTGCCGTCGATCGTGGGAAATGTGGTGGCACAGGGCAATAGCGATAGTCTCGGCTGCCGCATTCTGGTGGACGGCGTTGTCAAAACCGAGAGGATCTCGCACGAATTGAACGCATTCACCTACTGCGTGTTGACGGCCACATGAGTACCCAGCAATTGGAGACCCAGCAGGCCGCGCGACCACGGGTGGCGCGGATCATTCACCGTTTGTCCGTTCCCATTATTTTGGGCTGGCTGGCGGTTGCGGTGCTGATCACCATCGGCGTTCCCTCGCTGGAGCAGGTAGAGGCCGAGCACGCGGTGTCGCTGAGTCCCATTGGGGCGCCGTCGTTCAAGGCGATGGAGCGCCTCGGCGAGGACTTCAAGGAAACCAACACCGGCGCGCTGGCCATGATCCTGCTGGAGGGCCAGCAGCAACTCGGCGACGACGCGCACACTTACTACGACCGCCTGATTCGGCTGCTGGAAAACGACCACAGGCACGTGCAGCACGTGCAGAACTTCTGGGGCGATCCGCTCACCCGCGGCGCCGCGCAAAGCCAGGACGGCAAGGCCGCCTATGTTCAGGTGAACCTGAACGGAAATGCGGGCGCGGCTGCCGGTGACGAATCCGTGGCGGCAATTCGGAAGCTGGTCCAGGAGGCTTCTCCCCCGCCAGGTCTCAAGGTTTACGTCACCGGTCCCGCACCGATCGTCGCGGACATGAACATCGCCGGGCAAAAGACGGTCATGCTGGTGACGTTGGCCAGCCTGATCGTCATCTTCGTGACGCTGCTGCTGGTGTATCGATCGGTCATCACCGTCATTCTGCTGTTGCTGATCGTCGGCCTGGAATTGCAGATCGCGCGCGGAATGGTCGCGCTACTGGGCCATCTCGGGGTGGTCGGTCTCACCACGTTCGCGGTCAACCTCTTGGTGGCCGCCGTCATCGCGACCGGCACCGACTACGGCATCTTCTTCGTCGGCCGATATCAAGAGGCACGGCAAGCGGGCGAGAGCCGGGAAGAGGCCTTCTACACCACGTTCAACGGAGTGGCCAAGGTGGTGCTGGCCTCCGGCTTGACCATCGCCGGCGCGGTGCTGTGCCTGAGCTTCACCCGACTCCCCTACTTCCAGCCGCTCGGTATCCCGGTTGCGGTGGGCATCTCGATCGCGGTCCTGGTCGCGCTGACGCTCGGGCCGGCGCTGCTGGCCGGCGGGGCCCGGTTCGGCCTGTTCGAGCCGCGCCGGGCGGTCTCGGCCCGGAGGTGGCGGCGCATCGGCACCGCGATCGTGCGGTGGCCGGCGCCGATTTTCATCGCCACCCTGGCGGTCTCGCTGGTCGGACTGCTGGCGCTGCCGAATTACCGGCCCAGCTATGACGACCAGAAATTCATTCCGGACAGCATTCCGGCGAACGTGGGGTTTGCGGCGGCGGCGCGGCATTTCCCCGGCCAGCGGATGCAGATGCCGGAGATCCTGCTGGTCGAGACCGACCATGATCTGCGCAACCCGACGGACATGTTGGTGATCAACAAACTCGCCAAGGGTGTTCTTGCGGTCCCCGGCATCGCCACCGTGCAGACGGTCACCCGCCCCGAGGGAGTTCCGTTGCAGCACACGACGATTCCCTGGATCATCAGCATGGGTCAGGCCAGCCAGATGCAGAACATGGCCTTCCAGAAGGACCGGATGAACGACATGCTCGTCCAGGCAAACGAGCTGGGCAAGATGATCGGGATCATGCAGCACATGCTGGACCTGATGCGCGAGCTCGTCGCCACGACGCACCACATGGTCAAGACGACGCACGAAATGCAGGACATCACTTCGGAATTGCGGGACCGGGTTTCGGATTTCGAGGACTTCTGGCGCCCCATTCGCAGCTACTTCTACTGGGAGAAGCACTGCTACGACATTCCGATCTGTTTCTCGCTGCGGTCCATCTTCGACGCGATCGACGGTGTCGACGAGATCAGCGACAAACTGGGCGATCTGGTGAAGAACCTCGACCAGCTGGATGCGCTGCTGCCGCAGCTGGTCATGCAGATCCCGCCGATGATCGAGACCATGTCGAGCATGCGCACCATGATGCTGACCATGCACAGCACCATGTCCGGCGTCATGGGCCAAATGGATTCCAGCGCAAAGGATCCCAGTGCCATGGGGCAGGCTTTCGACGCCTCCCGCAACGACGACTCGTTCTACCTGCCGCCGGGCATCATCAACGGCTCGGAGTCGTTCAAGCGGGTGGAGAAGGTGTTCATGTCGCCCGACGGCAAGGACGTCCGGCTGCTGATCTCGCAGCGAGGTGACCCCGCCACACCCGAGGGCCTGTCCCGGGTGGAACAGATCAAGACGGCCGCCGAAGAGGCGCTCAAGGGAACGCCGCTAGAGAATTCCAAGATCTATCTGACCGGCACCGCGGCCATCACCAAGGATTTGGTGGAGGGGTCGAAATTCGATCTGTTGATCGCCGGCGTCTCCGCGCTCTGCCTGATCTTCATCATCATGCTGATCATGACGCGCAGCTTCATCGCGGCCATGGTGATCGTCGGCACCGTGTTGCTGTCGCTGGGGGCGTCGTTCGGGCTGTCGGTGCTGGTGTGGCAGTACCTGCTGCACATGCAGCTGCACTGGACCGTGCTGTCCACTTCGGTGATCGTGCTGTTGGCGGTGGGCTCCGACTACAACCTGCTACTGGTGTCCCGGATGAAGGAGGAGCTGGCCGCCGGGATCCACACCGGCATCATCCGCGCGATGGGCGGCACCGGGAAGGTGGTGACCAACGCCGGTCTGGTGTTCGCGTTCACCATGGGCGCGATGGTGGTCAGCGACCTGCGCAGCATCGGCCAGGTGGGCACGACGATCGGCCTGGGCCTGCTGTTCGACACGTTGATCGTGCGGGCGTTCATGACGCCGTCGGTCGCCGCGTTGCTGGGCCGCTGGTTCTGGTGGCCGCAGCTGGTCCGTCCCCGCCCGGCCAGCACCATGCTGCGCCCGACCGGTCCCCGTCCGTTGGTGCGTTCACTGCTCCTGAAGCAGCCGCAATAGGCGGCGCCTTCCACTTCAGGATGGAAACGGCAATCGTGGTGAACAACGTGAGGGCAGCATGACTACCGAACGCGTCCGGCCTCCCGGGGCCTTTGCGCGGGTCATCCGCCGACTGGCGGTGTTCATCATCCTCGGCTGGGTGGCGCTGACGCTGTTGGTGACGTTCGGCGTGCCAAGGCTGGAGATCGTCGGTCAGCAGCATTCGGTGCCGCTGGCGCCGCAGGACGCGCCGGCGGTGCAGGCCATGCAGCGCATGGGCCGGGACTTCAAAGAGTCCGATTCGGACAGCTTCGCCATGCTGGTGCTCGAGGGGCAGCAGCAGCTGGGCGATGACGCGCATGCCTACTACGACAAGCTGGTTCGTGAATTACGCAACGACACAAAGCATGTCGAGCACGTGCAGGACCTGTGGGGAGATCGCCTCACCCAGGCGGGCGCGCAAAGCCCGGACGGCAAGGCCGTCTACGTGCAGTTGAATCTGGCCGGCAACCAGGGCACCACGCTGGGTCAGGAATCGGTGGCGGCCGTCCGCGACGTGATCGCGCGGATCCCACCGCCCGCCGGACTGAATGCCTACGTCACCGGGCCAGCGGCGCTGTTCTCCGATATGCAGCTCGCCGGTGACCGCTCGATCCTGAAGATGACCCTGATCGGCGCGCTGATCATTTTCATCGTGCTGCTGTTCGTCTACCGCTCGGTGACCACCGTCGTGTTGCTGTTGCTCACGGTGGGCATCGAAGTCTTCGCCGCGCGGGGCGTGATCGCCTTCGTCGCCAACAACAATCTGATGCCGTTGTCGACGTTTGCCGTCAACCTGCTGGTGGCCCTGGCGATGGCGGCCGGAACCGACTACGCCATCTTCTTTTTCGGCCGTTATCAAGAGGCGCGTGAGGCCGGCGAGGACCGCGCGACGGCGTACTTCACCACCTATCGCAGCGTCGCCCCGGTCGTGTTGGGTTCGGGTTTGACCATCGCCGGCGCGATGCTGTGCCTGAGCTTCACCCGGATGCCCATCTTCCAGACCATGGGCCTGCCGTGTTCGGTGGGCATGCTCATCTCGGTGTTCATCGCCTTGACGCTGGTTCCGGCGGTGCTGACCGTCGGCGGCGGCTTCGGCCTCTTCGATCCCAAGCGCGCCATCGGCTTCGGCCGGTGGCGCCGGATCGGCACGGCCATCGTCCGCTGGCCCGCGCCCATCCTGACTGCCACCATCGCGGTCGCCCTGGTCGGCCTGGTGACCCTGCCGGGCTACAAGACCAGCTACAACAACCGGCTCTACATGCCCGACAGCGTTCCGGCCAACGTCGGGTACGCAGCCGCCGACCGGCATTTCACCCAGTCGCGAATGATGCCCGAACTCTTGATGATCGAGTCCGACCACGACATGCGTAACCCGGCCGATTTCCTGGTGCTGCATCGACTTGCCAAGGGAGTCTTCGGGGTTCACGGGATTTCTCGTGTGCAGGGCATCACGCGTCCCGAAGGCACGCCGATTCAGCACACCTCGATCCCGTTCCTGCTCAGCATGCAGCAGGCCACCATGCATCAAGACATCCAGTACATGAAGGCTCGGATGGACGACATGCTCGTGCAGGCCGACTTGATGCGCAAGCAGATCGAGATCATGAGGCACATCTACGAGCTGCAGAAGCGGCTCACCGACATCACGCACGACTCGATCGTCAAGACCAAGGAAATGGCCGCCGTCCTTTGGGAATTGCGGGACAAGATGTCGGACTTCGAGGACTTCTGGCGTCCGCTGCGCAGTTACTTCTACTGGGAGAAGCACTGCTACGACATCCCAATCTGCTGGTCGTTGCGGAACATCTTTGAAACGCTCGACGGCGTCGACACGCTCAGCGACAAGATGACGTATCTGCTGCAAGACCTCGATCATATGGACCGGCTGATGCCGCAGCTGCTCGAGCAGTACCCGCCGATGATCGCGATGTCGGAGGACATGCTCAGGATGATGCTGACCAACCACAGCACCATGTCCGGGATCATCGGCCAGATGGACAGCAACAACAAGGACGCCACCGCCATGGGCGAGGCGTTCGATGCGTCCAAGAATGACGACTCGTTCTATCTGCCGCCGGACATCTTCGAGAACGCGGACTTCAAGAAGGCGATGAGCCAGTTCCTGTCGCCCGACGGAAAGGCGGCCCGCTTCATCATTTCGCACCGGGGCGACCCGGCCACCTCGGAAGCCCTGAACCGGATCGACAAGATCAGATCGGCGGCCGAGGAGGCGCTCAAGAACACTCCCCTGGAGAACGCCAAGATCTACCTCGCCGGCACCGCGTCGACGTTCAAGGACTTCCGCGACGGATCCACCTACGACCTGTTCATCGCCGGCGTCGGTGCGCTGTGCCTGATCTTCATCATCATGCTGATCCTGACCCGAAGTTTCATCGCCGCGCTGGTCATCGTCGGCACGGTGACGCTGTCGCTGGGCGCCTCGTTCGGGTTGTCGGTGCTGATCTGGCAGTACATCTTCGGCATCCAGCTGTACTGGATGGTGCTGCCGATGTCGGTCATCGTGTTGTTGGCGGTGGGATCGGACTACAACCTGCTGCTGGTGTCCCGGATGAAGGAGGAAATCGCCGCCGGGATCAATACCGGGATCATTCGGGCGATGGGCGGCACCGGCAAGGTGGTGACCAACGCCGGTCTGGTGTTCGCCTTCACCATGGCTTCGATGGTGGTCAGCGACCTGCGCATCATCGGTCAGGTCGGTACCACCATCGGCCTGGGGCTGATGTTCGATACCTTGATCGTGCGCTCGTTCATGACCCCCACCATCGCCGCGCTGCTCGGACGCTGGTTCTGGTGGCCGCAGCTGGTGCGGCGGCGGCCGGCCAGTCAGCTGCTTCGGTCCGAGGGAACCCGGCGGTCGGTGCGCGTGCTGCTGCACCAGAACGACGACGCGGACGCCGATACGGCCGAAATCCCGGTCCCCAGGCCGACCGCCTAGGTGCTCCTAATCGCCTCACCCGGCGTGGGCCGCGAAACGGTCGACGCGTTCGGCGAAAAGCGCAGCGAAAAGGATTGGACGTCAATGGTTTTGCTCCGGACATTCGGAACTCCCCCGCCGCGAACGGGTTTGGCGAGCGGCTCGGCAAGGGCCGGTGCCCTGCCCCGGGTCGCTTTCCACCTATACCGCCGACACGGCGGTGCGCACCGTGAAATACTCCTACCGTGAGCGCACCGGCGATCGAGGTCGAAGGCCTCACAAAGAAATTCGGGGGAAGCACGCTCGCACTGGCCGGGGTGGACTTCTCGGTTCCGGCCGGGACGGTGTGCGGGCTGCTCGGCCACAACGGCGCGGGCAAAACCACCACGATCAACATCTTGTCCACGCTGATCCGCCCGACGTCGGGCCGGGCCAGTGTCGCCGGGTATGACGTCGTTCGCCAGCCGGCCGAGGTACGCGCCAGCATCGGGATGGCCGGGCAGTTCACCGGAATGGACCCCATGCTGACGGGCCGGGAGAACCTGGTGTTGTTCGGCAGGCTGCGGGGACTCAATCGGCGGCGGGCTAAGGCCCGCGCCGACGAACTGCTCGAACAGTTCAACCTGGTCGATGCCGCCGACCGGCGGCTGTCGACCTACTCCGGGGGCATGTACCGCCGCGTCGATCTGGCCAGCGCCCTGGTGGTGCCGCCGAAGGTGCTCTTCCTCGACGAGCCGACCACCGGGCTGGATCCGCGCAGCCGCCGCGACGTGTGGGCCCTGGTGAGTTCGCTGCGGGTGCAGGGCATCTCCGTGCTGCTGACCACGCAGTACCTGGAAGAGGCCGACGTGCTGAGCGACTCGATCGTCGTCATCGATCACGGCCGGGTGATTGCCAGCGGCACCTCCGAGGAGCTCAAGCGAGCGGTGGGCACCAGCTACTGCCAGGTGACCCCGGCCAACCCCGCCGAACTTCCCCAGGTAGCGGCCGCGCTAACAGGGCTCGAAGGGATCGAGATCGACAGCGACACCGGCTCGGTGTCGGTGTTCGCCCCCGACGGGGTGGCCACCCTGGTCGAGGTGTTCCGCCGCGTGGACGCGCTGGGGCTCGAGCTCGCCGACATCTCGCTGCGCAAGCCGTCGCTGGACGAAGCGTTCCTGCACCTGACCGAACGGACCGTCGCCCGGTCATGAGTGCCCTGGCCGCCCTGACCGAGCGTTCGCTGAAGTCCGCGGCGCGCGACGGCGAGATGATCTTCGAGATACTCTCGCCCGCAGCGTATCTGGCGGGTTTCAGTGTGGCGCTGCACGGGTTGATCGACACCGGCCGGATCAGCTATTCGCAGTACCTGCTGCCGGCCGTGGTCGCCCAGTCGATGATCTTCGTCGGGCTGATGACCGCGGACCGGGCGGCACGCGACCACCTCTTCGGCTTCGGGGAGCGGATACGGACCCTGCCGGTCCCCGCGGCGGCGACGGTGACCGCCCGCGTCACCGCGACCCTGATGCGCGGTTCGTTCTGCCTGGTGATGGCGTTGGTGGCCGGCTATGTGCTCGGTTTCCGCTTGGCCGGTGGGCTGGTCTATTCGGCGGCGTTCGTGTTCATCTCCTTGCTGCTGTGCTTGGCGGTGACGTTGGGGGCCGACGCATTGGGCTCGAGCGCGAAAAGTGTGCAGGGGGCCAGCCACCTGCTGTTCGTCCCCCAGTTGCTGCTGTTCATGCTCTCCACCGGCATCGCGCCCGAGCAGACCTTCCCCGGCTGGTTGCGCCCGTATGTCCGCAACCAGCCGGTGTCGCAGTTCGCCGAAACCCTGCGCGGCCTGGCCCGCGGGCATGTGATCGTCGGCAACGTGGCGGCCACCCTGGCCTGGTGTGTGGGCGCGGTGCTGGTTTTCGGCGCGATCACGTTGCGGATGCAAAGGCGCGGGTGATGGCGCATCGGCTCGAGACGCAGGGATCGCTGCTGACCGAAAGCTGGGTGCAGGCGGGGCGACTCCTGCTCCGGTGGCGGCGCGATCAAGCCGTCCTGATGGGCTCGCTGTTGCTGCCCGTCTTCCTGTTGTTCTGCTATCAGATCGTGCTGGGCGAGCAGGTGCACCGGGTGACCGGCGCCCAGAGTGTCTACGGCGTGGTCCCCATGTGCGCGGTGATATCGGCGCTCTTCGGCTCCCTGGGCAACTCGGTGGGCATCACCATGGACCGCCAGTCGCGCCTGCTCAGCCGCATGTGGGTGCTGCCGATTCACCGCGCGAGTGCGATCACCGGATGGGTGATGGCGGAGGTGGTGCGCGCGCTCATCGGCACCACCCTGATCACCGTGATCGGCCTGGCGATGGGCTTGCGTTTCAGCCAGGGCTGGCCGGCTGCCCTGCTGTTCCTTCTGGTCCCGTCGATCGTGGTGACCGGTTTCACCGCCCTGGTGATGGCGATGGCGATCCGCAACAACGGCCGCGCCGCGATGACCTGGCTGCTGGGCATCACCTTCGCCCTGGTGTTCGTCAACCCAGGCGCCACTCCGATCAAGCTCTTTCCGCACTGGGCCCAGCCGTTGATCCGCATGCAACCGGTCTCGCCTCCGATCGAGACGATGCGCGCACTGGCCCACGGCGGGCCGATCGCCTGGCCGCTAGAGATCACGGTGGCATGGGCGGTGGTCCTGGTCGCGGTGTTCATCCCGGTGGCCGTGCGGGGCTACCGGTTGGCCGCTGAGGCCAGCGGTTAGGGGAAGCGCTAGGTCGTATTGTGGCTAGCGCCGCGCACGCGCGTGCGAGGCCGCTCTTGTCCTGATCACGAACGCACGCAACGCCAATCGACGGTTTTCCCGCTGTTTGAAAAATCCCATCATTCGGCGGCCGGTTTCCCAGGCAGCAACCCAGAAGTACATTGGAAGTCGCTTCCGGAATTCCCGATCGGTGCTCTCCCTCATGCTAAGCCCGGTCATGTCGTTGTATCGGGCGACCACGATGTCCATATAGCAGGTGACCAGTGCCGGATTGGAAAAGCACCGGATGTTGAAATCCCAGTCGGCCCAGATTGGGTAGCGCAGGTTGTAGGGTCCGATGCCCTCAAACAGCTTGCGGCGATAGAAGATTGACTGATGACACATATTGGTTTCGAACAGCAGACGGTCGAGGTCGAATGGGCCGGCGTGACGAGTTCCGGTGGAGCGCATAACGACGTCGCCGTAGACAAGGTCGCAGGTCTCATGATCGTCAATGAATGCAGCGACGCGAGCAAGCGTGTCCGGTTGATCGAGAGCATCATCAGCGCCCAGGAAGAGGAGCCACTCGCCCGTGGCCATGCCGACGCCGCGGTTCATCGCGTCGTATGGCCCTTGGTCAGGACCGCGATGGACAACAAGCCGTGGACCCAGCTTGCCAGCGAACCCCTGTGCGACGTCGAGGGTGGCGTCAGTCGAGCCGCCGTCGACCAGGACCAACTCGAGGTCACTATAGGTCTGGCAAATGATGCTTTCGATGCACATCTGCAGCGTCGCCGCCGCATTAAAAGTGGGAACGATAATCGAAAACATCGGCGCCGTCATGCTATCCACTTGCTTCGTCCCTCGGGTTTCGTCGCAACTTGCGCACGTCGACTTTCAGGTCAATTGTCCTCTCGAAAGAAAATGCCGTCAGCTTGCAGCATTTTACCGTCGCGGGGGTCCGTGAAGCACGGCAACAACCCGGTCAGAGTGAATCCAAGAGAATATACCAACTCCAGCGCTTCGGGAATCAGCATACTGCCTTCATACAGAGGCAAAAACGACAATTCCAGCTGCAGACCTGCGCATCGGTTCTCTATTGTCGCTTTGCTACCCGCGAGTACCTGTTTCTCGAACCCCTGAACATCAACCTTCAAAAAGCTGACATCGTTACTGTGCAGCATCTGAGGCGCGACCGAGTCTAATCGATGTATCGGCACCTCCTCGACACCGACGTAGTTAGCCGGCGGATAAGCGTCTTGGTGACTCTTCAGCATGGGCAAGACGGAACTGCTTTGCGCCGCATTACCAGCGACATTGACCGGGATGGTCCCGTCAAAATCGCCGATCGCATAGCGACTGCAGTCCCAGAGTGCATCTTTTGCTGCCCGATTCTCCAGCCTGGAATAGGGCTGCGATAAAGGCTCGAACGAGATGATCCGCCCCTTGTATCCGGCTTTACGTAGGCCCGCGGTGTATTGCCCTGTGTTAGCGCCTACGTCAAAAACGACAGTGACTTGATGAGCCGCTAATTGCTTGACGAAGTGGCGTTTCCAGTGTCGTTCCGATAAATATCGCAACGCTTCGGTAGGAATATTGCGGGCGACCATACGGACTTGTTCCAGAAAATGCACGTGTATCACACTAACATGGCAATACGAAACTGCAGCGGTTTTGCTGTAAACACATCCCGCTTGTCAACGCAGGACGTGTCGAGCATACACGCCGGACCGGGCGGGAAGGATGACTCTGCCTGCGACGCAGCCAGCGTCCAGAGCGGTCACTGGCGTACCGCGCCGGCATTCTCCCGGTACCACGCTACGGTGGATTCGATCCCGTCCCGTAGTCCGATCCGCGGTTCCCAGCCAGCTTGGCGTAAAACGCTGATGTCCAATAGCTTTCGTGGTGTACCGTCTGGTTTTGTTGTATCCCAATGTGTTTCGCCGGCATAGCCGACTGCCGAAGCCACCATTTCTGCGATTTCCCTAATGGTGTGGTCGACGCCGGTACCAATGTTGACATGGGTGGGCTCGTCGTAATGCTCTAAGAGGTACAGACAGGCACTTGCCAGGTCGTCGACGTGAAGGAGTTCGCGACGGGGACTTCCGGTGCCCCAGTTGGTCACCTCCGAGCGGCCGCTGCACCTGGCCTCTTCGTACCTGCGAATGAGCGCCGGCAGCAGATGCGAACCGGCCTCGGAGAAGTTGTCATTCGGCCCGTACAAGTTCGTCGGCATTGCGGAAATCCAGGCCAATCCATATTGGCGCCGGACCGCCTGAACCTGCAGAATCCCAGCGATCTTGGCAATCGCATATGCGTCGTTGGTCGATTCTAGGGCTCCGGTGAGCAGTGCGCTCTCCTTGATGGGCTGGGGCGCAAATTTCGGATAGATGCACGATGAGCCGAGGAACAGCAGTCGCGGAACCCGCGCAGCCACAGCAGCATCCAGCAGATTGACCTGCATCTGAAGGTTTTCGGACAGGAAATCGACAGGATAGGTGGTGTTAGCCATGATGCCGCCGACTCTTGCGGCGGCATCGATGACGATCTGCGGTCTTGCCTCCATGACGAAATCGAATGTCTTTGCGCGGTCGGTCAGATCAAGCTCATTGTGGGACCGCAGCAGGAGATTGGTGAATCCTTCGGCCTGAAATCTACGTAACAGTGCCGAGCCCACCAGCCCTCGGTGACCCGCAATGTATACCGGCGTACTGCGGTCAAGGGCGCCGACCGATGTGCTCATGTTGTAGCTCAGCTCCATGCAGGCAAGTTCGGCCGGTCAATCCATGGCCTGCCGTCGCATTCCAACGCGGCAATGTCGGCGTCCACCATGATTCGGGCCAGTTCGCCGGTGTGCACGGCGGCCTTCCACCCGAGGTCACGAGCGGCTTTGGATGCATCGCCGATCAGCGAATCGACCTCTGTAGGCCGCAGGTAACGGTCGTCAAATTTGACGTATCTCTCCCAGTCAAGCCCTGCGCGCTCGAAGGCGGTCTGCGCGAACTCGCGCACTGTGTAACCACGCCCCGTGGCCAAAACGAAATCGTCGGGCTCAGGTGCCTGCAGCATCCGCCACATCCCTTCCACATATTCGGGCGCATACCCCCAGTCGCGGACTGCGTCGAGATTGCCCAGGTAGACATCTGACTGGACGCCGGCTTTGATCCGGGCGACGGCGCGCGTGATCTTCCGGGTGACGAATGTTTCACCACGCCTCGGTGATTCATGGTTGAACAAGATCCCGTTGACGGCAAACATTCCGTATGCTTCCCGGTAGTTGCGAGTCACCCAATACGAGTAAACCTTCGCCGCACCGTAGGGAGAGCGCGGATAGAACGGCGTTAGCTCGTTCTGTGGCGGCGGCGAAGCACCGAACATCTCCGACGACGATGCTTGGTAGAAGCGGCATTCCACTCGGGAAAGCCGGACCGCTTCGAGCAGCCGGATCGATCCCATCCCAGTCGTATCTGCCGTATATACGGGTTCGTCGAAGCTGACGCGCACGTGGGACTGCGCCGCGAGGTTATAAACTTCGTCAGGATCGATCGTGCTCAGCAAGGTGACCAGGCGAGTCCCGTCGGTGAGATCGCCATAATGCAAGAACAGCCGGGCGCCCTGTTGGTGCGGGTCAACGTAGAGGTGGTCGATCCGTGTCGTGTTGAACGTCGAAGCCCGTCGGATGAGCCCGTGGACTTCATACCCCTTGCTCAACAACAACTCGGCGAGGTAGGAACCGTCCTGGCCCGTGATGCCGGTTATGAGTGCTCGCTTCACTGGTTTCCCGATTCTGCAACGGAATGGCTTGGCGTCACTGTCGCTCAATAGTAGTTGTACAGGGAAAGCCGCAGACCGTTACGTCACGAGACCGACCGGGCAGATCAACCGCCACTGCTGTACTGGCTTCTTCTGCGGCTGCCGGCGCAACGGAGCGCCAGTGTCCGAGGCTGTCCTGTGCCATGCGGAGCATCCAGCACTTCACCGAGAAGGCGATGTCATCCCTCAGCTCATGGAAGCCGAAGGTTGTGCCCCGTGAAGTGGTGTAAAGCCGATCGGCGTTTCGCCTGAGGCTCTGCGAGTTTCCACTATGCCGTGATGGCGGCGGGGACGGCAACGGATTGGTCGGCTGAATCGGAGCGGGGATGTAATAGGGCCAGGGTGGTCTCGGAGAGATAGCGCTTTTCGGCGA